>NZ_DATMRL010000467.1:0-16093 GCF_035566355.1 Pedobacter sp. | reverse complement strand
CTAGACAGACGCCACAGGAACTGCTCCATTACTGCGACCGTACGGGGCTGGACGGACCATCACTCGTTCGTTGCAGCAAGCTCAGTGCCAAGGTTGATAATACTGCTGTACAGGATGGTTTTCAATTGTACCTGCACAGCTTTGTGGTCAATACAGAAGGTTTATGGACGGTAGTCCAGCAGGGAATGAGTAATGAAAGCAATACGGCCAGGCGGTATCACTGGCATTCTTCTGCGGTGAAGTCTTTTGTGGAGGAACCGCATACCGGAATTTGCGGGGTAAACCAGGGGCAGATCCTGAATATGGTAGCTGCTGGTGCGCAGCCCTCCCGTGCCTCATTGATGTCAATGTCTGCAGAACATCCTGAACGTATGCTGAAGGAAATCCGGCATCTGATCTTGCCCGGACATCACGAAGTCAGGGCAGAAGATGTGGATTTGAAAAGACTTGGGGCCATGCTTTGGCTGAGCCATGAAAAAAAGCCTGCAGATTTTGAAGATTTATTGCTTTTGGAGGGCATGGGGCCAAGAACCCTGCAGTCTATGGCCTTGGTCAGTGAAGTGATCTATGGTACACCTTGCCGTTTTGATGATCCTGCCCGTTTTTCTTTTGCCCATGGGGGGAAGGATGGTCATCCTTTTCCGGTTCCGGTAAAGATTTTTGATGAAACCATCAGCGTGTTGAGTAAAGCGGTTCAGAAAGCTAAGATAGGACAATCGGATAAACTGGATGCCATCCGTAAGCTTGGAGAGCTTTCCAGGGCGGCAGAGAAAGATTTTACCCCAAACCAGAATTTTGATGCCCTTATTGAAAGAGAGCGCAGGGACTCCTGGAAATACGGAGGCAGAACTGTATCGGGTTATGCGCAGCCTCCAAAACCTGCACAGCTGACCTTATTTTAAGGATTTTAACTTTGTGTTTTCTTTTTGTTACAAGTAATTGCAGATGAATGTAAAATAATTAGATACTTTTAAGCGGTTGGTGTGTTTTTTGCATGCGAGCGTTGATATGAAATGTATAAAATGAAGCTCTGGTTGCTGCTAACAGGACTATTTATTGCGCTCACCTTTTCCGGCTGTGGTTTGCTGGTCCGCAACCGCATGACCAATCACCATGGTATTGAGCAAAATGACTACAATCTGCCGGTGATCGTGTACCCAACAGCCAATATTTTTTCCAAGAGAATTTTATTCCTGTTTTCAGGAGATGGCGGCTGGCTTGAATTTGAGGACCGGCTGGCTACAGAATATACCAAGAAAGGTTTTTATGTGATCGGATTCAATTCCCGTAGTTATTTCTGGTCGCAGAAGACTCCGCAGGAAACGGCAGATGATGTCTTTTTACTGATTGATAAGTACAATGCACTTTACAAGACCAACCGGATCTTTTTATGCGGTTTTTCTTTTGGGGCAGATGTAGTGCCTTTTATTTACAATGGTTTACCTGAAAGAATCCGGGATAAAATTGTTGCCGTACAATTGCTGAGCCCCTTTTCTTCTTCTGATTTTAAGGTACATACTTCTGATCTGCTGAATATCGGAGGAGACAACAGGCTCTATAAAGTAGCGCCTGAAGTAGAGAAAATAGATGTTCCTGTGTATTGTTTTTATGGTAAGGCAGAAGAAGTTAAGCCTCTCAGTGAACTTAAAATGTCTAATTTCAAACTGACCATTGTACCTGGTGCCCATCGCTATGATGAAAGCGCTTATGCTAAAATTGTGGCATCTCTCAGACCAAAAAGATTCCTCGGCCGTCAGTTGAGTTTAATATCTTTGGGGAAAATTTAACCAGAACCTCTGTATGAGATCCAGAATATATTCCATTTTGCTGTTGACTTTTTTTGTTTGCAGTGTTAAAGCACAAAAAAGAGTAAGCCTTTCTTCATTTCCGTTGCATACCATCCAAAAAAATGATAATAAGACCTTGGTTGTATACTTGAGCGGCGATGGGGGCTGGAATAAATTTTCACAAAACCTAACCCAGGAATTGTCGGAAGCTGGTTATGCAGTACTGGCTCTGGACACCAGGAAATACTTCTGGGACCAGAAAAGCCCTGCGCAGTTTGGTGGGGATATGGAAGGCATTATAGAGCATTATCTCCAGACCTGGAACAAATCATCGTTTGTGGTGGTCGGTTATTCCTTCGGGGCAGACGTTGGTGCTTTTTTACCGTCTAATTTTTCTTCATCTGCTAACCAGAAATTAAAATCATTGGTGTTGCTTTCTCCGGGCTTTTCTACTGGTTTTGTAACCAAAATATCCAATATGCTAGGCTTTGGGGGGACAGATAAGGATAAGTATAAAGTGCTTCCCGAGTTGAAGAGAAGCCCTGTGCCAGTCTATTGTATTTTTGGAAAACAAGAGGGTAGCGACTTCTACGAAGCGATTAAGCCTGTAGAAAAAATTCATAAGATCCTGGTACCCGGGTCGCACCGTTATGATGACGACGTGAGTCAACTTGCGAAATTTATTGTGCAGGGTTTTTAGGTCATGCTGCTTTATTGATCACCCTCCGATACTTTCTTCAATGCCCTTGGTACCTGGAGCAGGTGGTAATTGTGGCTGAAGATCAGGTATTTCTTTTCCCAGGAAGGGAAGAATTTCTCTTTATATTTTCTTAATCCTTTAAACTGTCCAAAAACCTTGAGGTTTTCGTAAGCATATTTTATGGTTTTCTGTGTTACGTTCACATCTTCCATTCCCGAAAGGGGAGCAAGCCCCATATTTGCCGAGGTATAGCCCTGTTCTTTTAGATACAGGAAGGTTTTGGCCAGCAACATGTCCAGTACGCCATTTGGCGCATCGCTGATTTTCCGGATCAGGTCATAAGTGGCTTCGCCTGGCGCGTAATCAGGAATCAAATTTAAGAAGGCGTACACCTTTTCTTCCTGGTCTTCAATGGTCAGGATGGTTTGTTCTTTCAGGATACCGGCATCAAATACGCCCTGAGTAAAGGCTACTTCTTTCTGGTTAAGTTCTTCCATCCAGTTGTCAGATACTTTTTCCAGTTTCTGGAGTAAACCTTCTTTAATAGGGGCCTGGTATACTTTTAACTGAAAACCTTCGGAGGTAAGGCGGTTTACAGCACTTCTGGTGGTTTTCATTTTACCGCCATCCATGGTAAATGTAGTTAAGTTGAGGATGGCTTCTTCTCCAATCGGAATAGATTTTCTGCCCAGCTTATGGTAAAAGCCAAGGGATTTCTCCGGTACCCTGTAATAGGCACTGATAAAGCCATTTTCTTTACAGAAAATCTCAAATTTATGGACCATTTCCAGTTTGCCTTCTTCATTCTCGGCTACAGGATCCTCCAGTACAATGGCAAAATGCTGCGTAATTTTAAAACTGATAAAGGCGGTCTTGTCTTCGTTGAAGAAGAGGTATTTATCCGGGTAGGTCTTGAAATAATCCAGGGCAGAACAGCCATATTTCTTAAGGAGTTCATTGGCCTGGTCAAAATCTGCATCGCTGTTGTAGGGTTTGGAAAAGTAAGGTTTCAGAATGCTGAAAACAAAGAACAGGATCAGGCAGGCACCGGCAAAATAAATGGAGTCTTCAAAATGTTCTCCGAAATGGGTACGTGGTACCAATGCTTTATCATCTACCAGGAAGAGCAGTTTTAGCACCGCTTTTACCGCTTCAATGAATTTAAAATCTATTCCGAAATGTTTCTTGTCTATGAAATAGAAGCCCAGTACCCCATAGGCCAATACCGCTACAACGGCATAAATGAGTACAAAATAGTTGAAAGAGATAAAGTTAGGATGGGGCCGGAGCTTGTAATTGCTGCGGGTGTACCATAAAGAAGAACCAGCTACAAAGGCCAGTATGGCTTCTTCAAAATCTGCTGCCTTGATCAAATGTCCGAAGAAAGAAAAGGCGGTAATGAACAGGGCAATATACCAGGCTCGTCTGGAGCCTTGCAGCAGGAAGATACTGAGCATGACCAGGGCAAGTCCAAAGACAAGAACCAGGGCATTGCTGGTCACAATCACATCTTCAGGAAGTATATTCTTGACCAGCCGTAAACGTGCAGGAATGGCCGGAGTAATAGAAGAAATGATGTTTACGATACCCAATACAAGAATGATCACCGCGGGCAATACACGCAGGATGAGGTTGTCTTTCTTGGTGATAAAGCTGATGATCCCGGCAATTAAAGGCAGCCAGAACTCAAAGAAGCGGAATAAAAGAGTAATGGTCGCAGCAGCTACAATGGGGAATCCAAATTGCTGCAATATAAAGGTCAGGGATACTTCGATGGTTCCCAATCCTCTTAAAAACGGTGAGGCAATAAGCAGGATTACCATAACCATATAGCCTATAATCGCAGCCGGCCAGCTGGCGTTAAGACCCAGGGCCAGCATGGAGATATAGAGATGGACAATACCAATAATCTCTATGCCTATGGAAACCAGTAAGGTGAGCCAGAATTGTTTACGGCTTACCTTTTGATCGATCATATCGTCGAGGATTGTGGTTAGTGAAGGTCTTACTTTAGAGAGCCACCGGTAAGCAATGCCTTTTTTAGCAATCGAGTAGATCAGCAGAATAAGGGCACCAGTGAGCAGCAGCAGGAAAACAAAACTTAACAGTTCTGCGAGTCCGAGTTTGGTAAACAGAAGGGCAACACCCAGAACAGGAACGCCCACTAAAACCACAGACAGAATACTGCAGAAGCCAAATACCGTGGAGGCTAAATGGATCTGGGATTTTGAAATACCTCCTTTTTCCAGGTCTTTGGTAAAAAAGACGAGGGAAGAAAAACCGCCAGCAGGTAAAAATATGCTGACCAGGTTTCGCTTTAAGAACAGGATGACGGCGGTTTTTATAGAGACCTTTTTGTTGAGGGCTTTAAAGCTGTGTACATACATCTGTGCCTGTGCCAGGATGTATATTATGGTGAGGGCAATGCCCAGGGTAATGTATAATGGATTACTGTTGCTGAGCTGTTCGTGGATCTTAATAACTTCTATGTGTTCTTCTCTGATAAAGAAAATTGCCATTGCAAGCATGAAAATTGCAACGAAGAATTGCCAGAAGAATTTGTTATATATCAGCTTAGATATAAAGTTTTTCGCGTTATGCATTCTGCAATTTTAGAAAAATTAACAGAATATATAACATTAAATCTTTGTAAGTGGTTTGCTAAATTTTATAATGTGCTGTGTAGTTGCAATTTTATTTGCAATTTTGTGTCCTCTTATTTCGTAAAGAACTCCATGCAAAAAACAATCTCTATTGTCATTCCTGCCTATAATGAAGAGGATAACCTATTGGTTATCGTTGAAAGATTAGAACGTATTTTAGAAGGGAGAGGTTATGCATTTGAGATTATCCTGGTAGACGACGGGAGTAAAGATAAAACCCTGTCTGTAATTAAGACTATGGCTCAAACCAAGCCGAATATTTTTTATATTGAATTTTCGCGGAATTTTGGACATCAGCCTGCGCTTAAGGCCGGGCTGGACCACGCTCATGGGGATTGTGTAATTTCCCTGGATGCAGACCTGCAGCATCCGCCGGAACTGATCATCCAAATGCTGGACAAATGGGAGGAAGGTTATGAAGTAGTATACACCAGAAGACATGAAGATAAATCTCTGCCTTATAAAAAAAGGGTTACTTCTTCCTTATATTATAAATTGCTGAATGTACTTTCCGATATTGAAATTGAATCCGGTACTGCCGATTTCAGGTTGATGGACAGTAAAGTGGTGAGCGTTTTTAAAGAGTTCCAGGAAAATGAACCTTTCATAAGAGGACTGGTGAAGTGGATGGGCTATAAACAATTTGCCCTGGATTATGTGCCGAGCAAGAGGTTCTCTGGCAGCAGCAAGTATAATTTGAAAAAGATGCTTCGTTTTGCAACCCATGGAGTTACCTCTTTCAGTATCAAGCCTCTTTATACCGCCGTATATTTGGGTTTTATCTTTTCTTTTTTGTCCTTATTGTACATCCCTTATGTAATTCATGCTTTCTATATTGGAAAGGAAGTAAATGGCTGGGCTTCAATTATTATGACCATCGTGTTTTTTGGTGGACTGCAGCTGATCATACTGGGCATCATTGGTATCTATATTGGCAAGATGTTCCTGCAAAGTAAAAACCGTCCTAATTATATTATCCGTTCAAGTAATTTAAGTCTGAAAGAAAATGGTGTTGTTGAGTTTTGATATAGAAGAGTTTGATATGGCTTTTGAGTATGGTAAATCCATCTCTTTTGAAGACCAGATCCAGATTTCCATTCAGGGCAGCCACAGCATTCTTGATCTGCTGAAGAAAAACCGGTTAAAGGCTACCTTTTTCTGTACGGCTACATTTGGACAGCATGCCTCAGAAATCCTGGAGAGAATCCTGGAGGAAGGGCATGAACTGGCTTCTCACGGATATTACCATTCTGATTTTAAACCGGAACATCTGCTGGCTTCTAAAATTGAACTGGAGCGTTTATCCGGTGTACGTATAGAGGGCTATCGCATGGCCAGAATGATGCCGGTAGATGAAAAGGAGATCAAAAATGCGGGTTATGTTTACAACAGCTCTATCAATCCGACCTGGCTTCCGGGAAGGTATAATAACCTGCACGTGTCCAGGACCTATTTTCAGGACTGCGGTGTGTTACAGCTACCGGCATCGGTGAGCCCGCTGCTGCGTTTTCCTTTGTTCTGGCTTTCTTTTCATAATTTGCCCCTGGGCTGGTACCAGTATCTGGCCAAAAGGACTTATGAGAAAGATGGCTATCTGAATGTGTATTTCCATCCCTGGGAATTTACAGATCTGAAAGACAAGGAACGTTTTGGCTTTCCTGGTTATGTGAGCAAAAATTCCGGTACGCAAATGATAGACCGTATGGATAGATTTATGCAATGGATCAATAAAAAGGGCTATCCCAGCGCTACCATTAAAGACTTCGTTTCTTCGTTGTAAAGGTTACATAAGTTTGAAAGAAATAGCTGAACAGCGACAGAATTACAATAATAAGCGCTTGTGAGGGCGTTGCCCAAAAGCCCAGATACCCTACAAAAAAATGAAGCAGGGCATAATCAAAGTAAATACTCATGGCCGTTACGGAGGCATACCTGAAAAGCTGTACGCGGCTGTGCAGGTCCGATTGCTGGAAAACAATATACTTATTGAGCAGGAATCCGACAGGAAAACTTACAGATAAAGCCATTGCGTAGGCTGCAATATACCTGGTAATAGAATATGGACCTATCACAATGACTTCCTGGTTCAGGATAAAATTATAGCTCAGGAAGAAGATGAGCAGGTTCAATGCGGCATTGCTTCCACCTGAAACCGCATACCGGAAGGTTTGAAGTGGAATAAACTTCGAAAAGGGCGGATAGAAAAAATCGATCAGTCTGAGGATCCTGCGTTTCATTTACGCAAAGATAACCAAAAGCCCGGCTTAGCCAATAACGATTCTGGTATTGTTGGCCGTAGGGTGACCGGTACAGATGAGCACACGTCCCTGCTGAATCTCCTGATCCGTTAGTACTTCGTTGTAGTCCATTCTTACCCCGCCTTCTGTGCAGGTAGAGGTGCAGGTACTGCACATTCCGGCTCCGCAGCTGTAGGGCAGGTTGATGTGGTTTTCCAGCGCCACCTCAAGAATTCTTTTGTAATAGGGGACATCCAGTCTGTAAGTTTTATCACGGTAGTCTATAATAACAGAATAAGTGTTGGTATCCTTTATTTTTTTTTCTGTCAGATCATCATCGTCTGCTTCGTCTTCGGGAATGAAATAAGTCTCTCTTTTGATCTGGTCCTGGCTATAACCCATTGCTCTTAGGGTAATGCGGCAAAGTACCATATAATTGATCGGTCCACAGGTATAGAACAAGGCATCACTTCGATCATAGCTTAGATGTTCTTTTACGATTTGTTCAATCCGAACGTTGTTAAGCCTGGCCATTAACAGGTTTTTGGATTCGCTGAAAAGCCATTCAATTTTAAAGCGCTCCGGATAGCTTTCCTGCCATTTTTTCAATTCCTCATAAAAGAGGGTATCCCGAACAGATTTATTGCTGTATACCAATACAATTTTAGAGCGTTCTTCTGTGAGCAGCGCAGTTTTGAGGATAGAATATATTGGGGTAATTCCTACACCTGCAGCGAAAAGGAACACCGTTCTTCTGGCTTCTTTTTCAGGGTTATAGGTAAATATCCCATTGGGTTCCATGGCATCGAGAACATCACCCACACCTACTTTATGATGCAGGAATTTAGATATTTCCCCATTTTCAACCAGTTTTACAGCGATAGTAAGCGGCTCATCTACAACGGGTGAACTGCACATGGAATAGGAACGTCTGACTTCTTTCCCGTTCAACTGAAAAGAAAAGACCAAAAACTGCCCGCTTTGGTAATGGATTTTTTCGCCGTTTACCGGCTCAAATTGGATCACTACATTTTCTGCTGCGTGGCGTTCGTGGCTTATAATTCGGAGCTTTCTTGTAGGGGTCATTGTTATAATAATTCGGGGCTGTATGTAACGATCAGATCAATTTAGGGTCAAAGTAACAAAAATCGACAAAAAGTTAAAGAATGTTAATATATCCTTCTTCAGTAAAATTCGTTTTAACTTTACGCATTCTGCCATTTATATGAAAAAAATTATACTCTCGTTACTCCTTTTTCTTCTAGGTTCATTTGCTCTGTATGCTCAAAATGGTTATGCAGTAAGGGGATTTGTTGTAGACACAGCCTATACCGCCAGATTGGTCAATTCGAGTGTTTCGGTATGGAATGCCAAAGATTCAACCCTGGTTAAATTTAGCCGGGTGGGCAGTAATGGCTCCTTTTCTGTACCGGCTTTGAAACCTGGAAATTTTATTCTGCTGGTCACTTATCCTGGCTATGCCGATTATTGGGAGAAATTCAGTCTGGATTCTGTGAAGAAGGAGAAAGACTTTGGTAAAGTCAATCTGCTGCTGAAAGCCAATCTTTTGTCGGCTGTAGAGATCAAGGGAGCAGTAAATGCGGTGAAAATGAATGGAGACACCACGGAGTTTAATGCAGATAGTTATATTATTCAGCCGAATTCTAAAGTGGAGGCCCTGCTGAAACAGCTGCCTGGTGTTCAGGTGGCTAAGGACGGTAAAATTACGGCCCAGGGAAAGGCTGTGGATAAAGTACTGGTAGACGGTGAAGAATTTTTTGGAGATGACCCTACGCTGGTGACCAAGAATATCCGTGGAGACATGGTGGATAAAGTGCAGTTGTATGACAGAAAAAGTGAGCAGGCTTCCTTTACCGGGATTGATGATGGACAACGGGCAAAAACCATTAACCTTAAACTCAAGGAAGGGAAGAAGAACGGAGCCTTTGGAAAGGTAAATGCGGGTTTGGGTACGGATAAATTGTACGAGGGGCAGGCCACTTATAACCGGTTTCAGGGGAAAAAGAAATTTGGACTTTATGGCAATATTGCTAATACAGGAAACCAGATGGGGATGTCCAGTTTTGATATGAGTTCTTTAGATGATATGGATTTTTCCGGTGGCGGTGGCGGGATGGTCATGATGGCTGGTGGCATGGGAGAGGATCTGGATACTTTTGACGGCGGTTATGGAGGGCAGGGAATTCCTTTGTCCAGGGCAGGTGGTTTGCATTTTGATAACAAGTGGAATAGTGGAAAAGAATCTGTGAATGGGAATTATAAGGTGAACAATATGAATGTAGAAGGGACGCGTAATGTGCAGACTCAAAATAATTACACCAACCGGATCACCAAAAGTAATTCAGATGAAACCTATAACAATTCTTCTTTCAGCCAGAAACTGGATGGCAAGTATGCCGTTAAACTGGATTCTATGAGCAATTTAAAAGTTTCTTTCGGAGGGTCGTTAAAACATAGTGAAACCAATAATCAGTTCACAGAAAATACGGTCAGAGAAAACGAAGTTTTGCTTAATGAATCTGAGCGGAACCTGGATAATAAAGCCAATGGGAAAGCATTCCGGGCAAGTGCTTTGTGGACAAAAAAGTTCCAGAAAAAAGGAAGAACGCTGTCCGTTAATATGAGTGAAAATATTACCCAAAACGATGCTAAGGGTTTTTTAAAATCTAAAAATAGTTTCTTCAATGAACAAGGCAAGCTGGACAGTACGGTAAATATAGATCAGTATAAGACCAATAAAACCAACAGCGCTGTTTTTAATTCCAATCTGGCCTATTCAGAACCGATTACCTCCAGCTTTGCAGCTCAGGTGAATTATGGCCTGAATGTAAACAACAGTACCCAGGACCGAAGATCTTATAATGCATCGACGCCAGGCGAATACACGGTATTGGATAGTTTGTTTAGCAACAACTATAAGCTGGACCAGCTCACCAATACGGCAGGTCTGATGTTCAACTATAGAAAGGAAAAGTCTGTGTTGAATTTTGGGACCAGGCTGGTGGCGGTCAAGTTTGAACAGAAAAATGTATTTACGGACGAAAGCATCAAAAGAAATTTTGTGAACTGGAGCCCGCAACTGAATTACCAGTATATGATGTCTGCTCAAAAAAGCTTACGCTTCAGTTATAATGGACAGACGAGTCAGCCAGGTATAGATCAGATCCAGCCAGTTCGGGTAAATACGGACCCTTTGAACATCACCATTGGAAATCCGAACCTTAAACCTTCTTTCAATAGTAGTTTTAATGTAGGCTATAACTCTTTTAAAATGCTTTCTTCCCGGGCCCTGATGATTAATGGCAGTTACTCTTTTACGATGAACCCGATCATGAACAATACGGTGAGGGATACAACAACAGGTAAGTCTACGTATCAGGCCGTTAACCTGACTGAAAAGAACAATACCAATTATGGATTAAATATTGGTTTTGGAAGTGCCATCAAAGCGCTGGACATGAATGCAAATATAAACCTGTCAGCCAATGGAAGTACGAATTATAGTTTCTTAAACAATGAATTGAACCAGACCAAATCATATAGTTTTTCGGCAAACCTGAACCTGATGAAGGGTAAAGAAAGTAAGTATAATTTTAACCTTGATTTTTCGCCTAATTACAACATCAGCCAGTCTTCGCTCCAGAAGCAATTTAATGATAATGGATGGGGTTTTAGTTCCAGACCTTCGTTGACCGTTTACCTTCCGGGTAAGATAGAACTGAGTTCTGATGGAGAGTATGAATTCAGAGCAAAAACCAAGTCTTTTGATGAGGATTTTTCACGTTTCATCTGGAATGCGTCCATTAGCCGAAAATTCCTGAAAGACCAGAGCTTGTACCTGACCATTTCGGCAAAGGATATTCTGAACCAGAATAATGGTTTTAACCGGAGTGCCAGTCAGAATTCGATTGTTCAGACCAATTATACCATGATCAGGAGATATGTGATCTGCAGTCTGAGCTGGGATTTTAATAAAATGGGAGGAGCTTAAATCATGAAGAAAATAAAACTGATGAAGATATTGTTGGGCTGTTGCCTGATGCTGAACGGTCTTCCATTATTTGCGCAAAATGTGCGTTTTACGGAACAAGGTGTAATTGAATTTGAAAAAAGGGTGAATACGCATGCGGTGATGAAACGTATGATGGGCGGGGCGCGCGAGGGCAGCTTTATAGATGAAGCCATGGATGGAATGAAGAAAAGAACGCCTCAGTTTAATGTCTTTAAAAGCAGTCTGAGTTTTAGAGATCAGAAAACACTTTTTGTACCTGAAGTAAAAAAGGAAGACCCATCGGATATGTTTGGGATGGGCGTTATGGGAAAACAGAATAACATTATTTATTCCGATTTTTCGTCTGCTTTATCTATCAGCCAGAGAAACGTGCTGGACGAAGTTTTTTTGGTGAAAGACAGTTTGCGCAGAATGGTCTGGAAGATTACTGAAGAAACCCGTGACATTGCAGGTTATAGTTGTCGCAGGGCGAACGGATTGATGCTGGACTCCATCTATGTGGTGGCGTTCTATACAGACAAAATTCCGGTATCAGGTGGTCCTGAGTCTTTTTCCGGCCTTCCGGGAATGATCCTTGGGGTGGCCCTGCCCCACGAAAACATCACCTGGTTTGCTACAAAGGTAACAGATACTCCGGTAAATCCACAGGTTGTTGTTCCCCCGGTAAAGGGTAAAGCGATGGACGGCCCGGCATTTAAAGCTTATTTAAGTTCAGCCTTTAAACAATGGGGAGGTTCTGCCAATACAATTTTAAAGAGTCTGATTCTTTAAGGGAAGTAAACTCTTTGTAAATTTTGATGTATTCATTTGTTAATGTTAGCTTAATATGGGTCCTTTAGCTTTGTTTAAGCATAAAGCCTATGTATTCAGCGAGAAACCCTAAGGTAACCGGGCCGGTTTTTAAAAAGGGCCAGCCTGATGATTCCTATAAATTTCAATATCCGCCTTTGCCTTCCGGAGTGTATCCTTATCATCTGAATCTTCCCCGGTCTGCTCATGCAGATCAGCGTTTAATTTTTAATATGGTAGGGGATACAGGTGGATTAAAATCGCCCGATTTCCAGCGGCAGATTGCGGAGCAGATGGGGCTTCAATACAGATTGGAGGAACATCCTCCGGAATTCTTGTATCATTTGGGCGATGTGGTTTACCATTTTGGAGAGCGCGAACAGTATGAGACGCAGTTCTTTAAACCTTATAGCCATTACCCAGGGCCTATTTATGCCATTGCGGGCAATCACGATGCAGATGTGAACCCAGATAATTCCGAGCCTTATCAAAGTCTGGACGCTTTTTACGAGGTATTCTGCAATACCAGCCCGAAAACGGTTTATTTTTCGGGAGGGGCGGCCAGAAAGAGTCAGATACAGCCTAATGTGTACTGGACCCTGAATACTGAACTGGCTACGATTATTGGCTTGTATAGCAATGTGCCTAAATTTGGCTGCATCACTTCCGAACAGAAACACTGGTTCATTAAGGAATTAAAAAGGGCTGCGGCTATGTCTGGTAAAGCCCTGATTGTTTGTTTGCATCATGCGCCTTATTCGGCAGATACGAACCATGGTTCAAGCGCAGCGATGATCCGGTTCCTGGAATCTGCTTTTGAAGAAGCAGGTGTATATCCTGATGTGGTTTTCAGTGGGCACGTGCACAATTACCAGCGTTTTCTAAAGCATTATAAGGAAAGGAGTGTTCCTTTCATCGTAGCGGGATCTGGAGGATTTGATGAATTGCATGTCCTGGCTGAGGTAACAGATCCGCAGTTTACCCGGGAGGATGAACTTTTGGAAGGTGTGGAATTGAAGGCTTATTGTGAAGGCCATCATGGTTTTATTAAAGTAGCCATAGAGAAAGAGGAGGAGCATTTCACCTTAACTTGTGAATATTATACTTTAGCGCACAATGAAAACGATCCGGCACAGCCTGCCAGACTTTATGACCGTTTTACAATTGACCTGAAGGGAGAGGATCATTTCAGCTGTCCAGAACTTGAAGGTCAAGTTTAGTCATTTCTTTTAGGATCAGGGTATTGATTTCACTGCTCACATCGTTGGCAATGTACCAGCGCATTTGTGTTTTTGCATTGTAGACCAGGTAGATCACCACGTCTTCAAAAATTGGGTCCACATATTCCAGGTGCCGCAGGCTGAAATGCTGAAGTTCGGCTGCTTTTTCAAGCAGTTTTTGGTTCAGGATTTTAAATACTGACCGGTTTTCTTCGTTTTCTTTAACGGGGGTAGTTTGTATGGTAATGATCAAGGTATACGGCTTAAATCTTATTTGATGTAAAGATAGGCAAATGATTGTTGTGCAAATGTTATCTTCGCCAAAAATTAGTATGTTAGAAATTGTTTACCAGGACGATCATTTAATAGCCATTAATAAGCCACATGGTTTATTGGTGCACCGGTCTTCTATTGCCAGCGATGCGAAGGAGTTTGCATTTGCAAATGCTAAGGGATCAGGTGGGGCGTTTTGTGAGTCCTGTACATCGCCTGGATAGAAAAACTGGTGGTTTGCTGTTGTTTGCGTTTGATAAAGAGGTGGAGATTGCGATGCACAAGCAGTTTCAGGAAGGTGGTGTTTTGAAAAAGTATCTGGCGATTTTGAGGGGATATGCACCGGATCAGATGGATATTGATTATCCATTGGTGAAAGAAAACGGAATGGTTCAGGAGGCTTTTACTTCTTTTGTGACGTTAATGCGGGCGGAATTACCGGTGCCTTTTGGTCAGCATGCAACTTCAAGATATTCTTTGGTAGAGGCTGCGCCAACAACGGGAAGGATGCATCAGTTGAGGAAGCATTTTGCGCATATCTTTTATCCGATTATTGGAGACAGGAAGCATGGCTGTAATAAGCAGAACCGTTTTTTTAAGGAACAATGGGATATGACAACGATGTTGCTGCATGCTTCGGAACTGTGTTTTTTGCATCCGGTTACCGGGGAGCAGATTGCTCTGAAGGCGGAACCGCAGGAGGAGTTTAAAAAGGTAATGCGTTTAATGGGTTTTTAGGGAGGTGAATTTTTGAAAATTTTTCACCTATTCATTCGGGGCTAACGATATCAGGTGCGCTGAAGAAGCGCACAGATCTCTGAGGCCGCCTCATGAACAGGTGAAAAATTTTCTGAGCAAATTGCAGAGGGAAGGTGGTCCGGGTAGGGTGCAGAGGAGGTTATTTTTTGGCTGGAGTGGGTTCGTGCCATTCGGAGAGGTCTACAAGTATAGGGAGCAGGGATGTTCCTTTTTTTGTGAGGTGATAATTTACCCTTACTGGGACTTCCGCGATGATTTCTTTGGTGATCAGGGTGTCTTTTTCAAGTTCTTTCAATTGTTTGCCGAGGGTTTGATCGGAGATGGTAGGTAAGGCGTTTTTTAAAAGGCTGAACCGGTTTGTGCCTTCTGAAATATGGATGATGATGAGGGCTTTCCATCGGCCGGAGATGATGTTCAGAGCACCATTGATCCTGCAGGAATCGAGCAGGAAGGCTTTGTTTAGTGAATTTGAGGTTTCTTTCTTCATCTGTTATTTTTGTCTATGCCGCCTTTTGTTAGCGGCTCACTTTTTTTAGAGCTACTCCTTTTTTTGAGCGTTATTGGTGCTTTTTTGAGCTAGCGGTACCTTTGTCAAACCTAAATAAAAAATATTAAAGGGGTTTTGGTACTGAATCTATAGAATGTAAAAAAATGAAAGCAATTGTATTGAATGGTTTTGGAGATGTGTCGAATTTTAGCTTTGATGAGGTGGATAAGCCTTCTTTTCAGGAGGATCAGTTGTTGATCAGGATAAAGGCAGCGGCTTTTAATCCGATTGATTATCAGATGAGGTTGGGTTGGAGGGAAAGCCGCTTAATGACTTCTCCAATACTGGGTAGGGAATTCTCTGGTGTGGTGGAGGCTGTAGGTAATTCGGTTACAGGTTTTTCTGTTGGAGACGAGGTGATTGCAGCTTCAGGAAGCAGAGGGTCTAATGGTACCTATGCGGAGTATATTGCTGTGACTTCAAAGGTAGTGGCGCACAAGCCTGCTGGCTTGAGTTTTGAAACTGCTGCGGCCATTCCGTCTTCGGGTTTAACGGCTTTTCAGGCTTTTCGCAGGATGGGGATGAAGGCTTCGGACAGTGTTTTTATCGCTGGAGGTTCCGGGGCTGTTGGCCGGTTCTTGATTAAATTGCTTTTTGCAGATGGTGTCCGGAACGTGGTGTCTACTGCGGGTAGTGAGCAGAGTACGGAGATTTTACGGGTTATGGGTTTGGAAACTTCTCATATTTTGGATTACCGGTCCGAGGGACTTGCAGAGCAGCTCTTGGCTGTAAATAAAGGAGAGTTTGATTTTGTAGTGGACCTGGCTGGAGGTCAGATTACGGAAACTGCAGCTGAAGTTCTGAAAACGAATGGTACTTATGTGGATGTGACTTTTCTGGGAACGCAAAGAACCCGGGAAATTTTGTTTGATCGTGGTGACGTGGTTTTGAATATTTCAAATTATGCCTATATGTTAAAGAATGAATTGGGCGGCTATGGGGAGGCTTTACAGGAGATTTCGGACCGGATTTCTTTGGGCGGGATTGCTGCGCCTGAGATACATGTTGTTGGAGAGTTAGGGGTGGGTACAGTTCAGGAGGCGCACAGGTTGATGGAGAATGGGGCATTGAATGGGAGAAAGCTT
>NZ_DATMRL010000466.1:0-18289 GCF_035566355.1 Pedobacter sp. | reverse complement strand
ACGTTTGCATTCCGCAGACCAGACATTGCCTCCAAACTTCAGATATATGAAATTGACCAACCAGATACGCTGACCTGGAAGCAACAAAGGCTAATTGAAATTGGTTTTGAAATCCCACAATACTTACATTTTGTGCCCGTTAATTTTGAAGTCTCTTCCTGGTGGAAACAATTATTAAAAGCAGGATTTGACAGCAGTAAACCCACTGTTATAGCCTCTACAGGAGTAACTCTATATCTAACAAAAGAAGCAATTATTGCATCATTGAAGGAAATGGCAGGGTTGGCACCGGGTTCAAAACTTGCAATGGCGTTTTATTTGCCAATAGAACTTCTCGATGATGAGGATAAATCTATGCAGGAAATAGCAGAAAAAGGGGCAAAAGCATCAGGAACTCCATTTGTAAGTTTCTTTGGCCCGGATGACATAATAACGATGTCTAAAAATGCAGGATTTAAACATTCAACGACTGTCTCAACAAAAGATATGGAACAATTATATTTTTCAGGCAGAACCGATAATCTGGCACCAGCAAGTGGAGAAGTATTCTTAATAGCAACAACTTAAGCAGAAGAGTAGATGGTTGCTCATGGCCATCTACTTTTGATCGTTTCTGTTCTATGCAGCATTCCCCAGTCAATCATTGAATCAATTACACTAGTTATACTCTTGCCAGATTCTGTTAGAATATATTCTATGAGTACAGGAGTTTGATTATAAACTTTACGCTCTACAATGCCGTTAATTTCCAGTTCTTTCAATTCTTTTGACAACATTCTGGGTGTTATTTTATCGATATTATCTTGTAAATCCTTAAACCGGGTTTTTCCATGCAGCAACGAGGCAATTATTGGGAGTTTCCATTTACCATTCATGACATTTAAAGTGTCGGTTAATGCAAGGACATAATGTCGTGGGCATTGTTGCACCTTATCTCTATCTATTAATTCCTTGAAATCACTCATAATATTATTACGTTTTTTAGTATACAAAAGTATAGTACTAATCTTTGATAACAAAGTATACTTAGTATATTAATATCACTAGGTTTACACCACAATAAAATTTAAAATATGATTTTAGTAACAGGGGCAACAGGTCAATTTGGCTCAAAAGCCATTGATCATTTATTAAAAAAGGGTGTTAGACCATATGAAATTTCTGCTTTAGTAAGAAATGAAGTAAACGCAGACCACCTTAAAAGCATGGGAATTGAAGTAAAAGTTGGAGATTACACAAACTATGATTCATTGGTTAAAGCATTTCAGGGAGTAGAGAAACTGTTATTTGTTTCTAGTAACGATAGAGAAGCTGTCGAAAATAGAACTGTCCAGCACATAAACATCATAAAGGCTGCGAAAGAGGCTAATGTTAAATATGTTGTTTATACTTCTTTTGTGAGGAAAACAAATTTTGAGAATTCGTCAATAGCCGCTTTCCAGAATTCGCATGTACAAACAGAAGCGTACCTGATCAACAGTGGTATTGATTATACTATTCTTCAAAATGGTATTTACCTGGAAATGATACCAATTTTTACTGGAGAAAAAGTAGCTGAAACCGGTGTTATATTATTTCCTGCCAGAGACGGCAAAGCAAGTTATGTTCTTCGTGAAGAGTTAGCAGAAGCTGCAGTACACGTATTAACAACAGAAGGACATCGAAAGCAAATTTATAGCTTAACGAATTCGACTTCCGTTTCCTTTTTTGAGATCGCTACGGCCATAGCTATTCAGTTGGGAAAAGATATTAAATATCAATCTTTAGAAGTTGATGTATTTGAATCTAAATTGAAACAGTTTGGAGTTCCAGACTTGTATATTGGTATGTTTACAATGTGGGCTATGGCCCAGGCGGAAGGTACAATGGATGTTATGAGTGATACATTAGAAAAATTATTGGGTAGAAAACCTACAAGTATGTCTCAGTTTATTGCTCAAGTTTATCAAGCTTCCATACCTCAATAGCCCTGGCTATTACGGAGAAATAATCTTATTAAAACCCTCTTTACCTTGTGAAGAGGGTTTCAGTTAACCGCTTATCTGATGCCTATTATAAAAATCTTTTATAAATTAATTGAATTACTAAATTAATTAGTATTAATTTTGTGTTCTTATTCTTATTGCTAATAAAATAAGTAAATATAGGAGGGGTGTTATGAATGCAAAACAAGAATTGGTGAACAAATTGCAAAAGGACATTCTTTTGTGGCAGGGCTTCAAGCCCCAGGGAATTGGGGCAGCAGATGCTATTGGGCTGGGAGAGATTGAAAAGGCCTTTCCAAATGGAGTTTTCCCAAAAAAGGCGATCCACGAATTTATTAACCTGTTACCTGAACATTCAGCAGCCAGTGACGGCTTCATTGGAGGATTGTTGTCAATACTGATGGAGGACGGAGCAGCCTGTGTTTGGATCAGTACTGCGAGGAAGTTATTTCCCCTCTCACTTCGTTTATTCAATGTGGATCCTGAAAGGATTATTTTTATAGATGTGGCAAGAGAAAAAGACGTGCTTTGGGTCATGGAGGAAGCTCTAAAATGCGAAAGCCTTGCTGCCGTAGTAGCGGAGTTAAATAATCTAAGTTTAATCGAATCCAGAAGACTCCAGTTGGCTGTTGAGGAAAGTGGCGTGACAGGCTTTGTTTTGCGTAAAGATGCCCGAAAGTCAACCACTAATGTGGCAACAGCCCGTTGGAAGATCACTCCGGTTCCAAGTGAAACTGAGGATGGAATGCCAGGTGTAGGCTACCCGAGGTGGAAAGTTGAACTGACTAAAGTTAGAAATGGCAATCCTGGAAGTTGGGTATTGGAGTGGGGAGGCGATAGATTTGTTGAAGTTGCCGGGGTTCAACAAAAAAGTGTATGGTATAATAATGAGGAAAGACAAATTGGTTAAAAATGCGAAAGCGATATGTTTCCATATGGTTCCGTCACTTGTTGACCGACTGGCAGCTCATACGCCAACCGGATCTAAAGGAAATGCCTTTTGTTTTTGTTACACCGGAGCATGGCCGCAATATCATCACCGCTGTCAGCCCTTTGGCAATGGCACATGGAATTGAAATTGGCATGCGTGCAGCAGATGCAAAAGCCCTTTGTCCGGGACTGGAGATGCTGGATGATAAGCCAGGCCGGTCGGCTAAGTTGTTAAAAGGAATTGGTGAATGGTGTGTTAGGTATTCCCCGATAGTTATGATAGATGATTTCTCCATCGATGGATTGATCATGGATGTGAGTGGCTGTCCCCATTTATGGGGTGGCGAGCGCGAATACCTTAAAGAAATTGTATCCAGATTAAAAAGCAAGGGTTATACCGTACGTCTTTCCATCGCAGATACAGCCGGGACTGCCTGGGCAATATCTCGTTTTGGTACAGTTACACCGTTAATCCCTCCTGGGAAGCATACAGATGCCTTACTTTCCCTGCCACCAGAAGCATTACGCTTGCCCGAAATTATTTTAACTAAATTACGTAAGCTTGGCTTTTACCAGATCAAAAGTTTTATTGGTATGCCACGCTCGGTATTACGAAGGCGTTTCGGAGAGGAATTCTTAGCCAGACTTGGTCAGGCACTTGGCACAGTCGAAGAAATCATTACCCCCCTGCAAGTTCCGGTTCTTTTTCAGGAACGTCTGCATTCTCTGGAACCAATTAAAACCAGAAGTGGCATTGAAGTTGCAATCACCCGGTTACTCGGAAATTTATGTCTGCGTTTGAAAAATGAGGGAAAGGGTCTGCGAGCAGGAATATTGACTTGTTATCGCATTGATGGTGAAATTATCCAGATTGATATCGGTACCAGCGGCGCTACGCACAATGTTCGTCATTTATTTAAGCTTTTTGAACTTAAAATAGAACAAATATGCCCTGCTTTAGGTATTGAATTATTTGTAATGGATGCAACCAAAGTGGATGATGTAATACCTGGTCAGGAAACACTTTGGGCAGGGAAACCGGGATTGAAAGATCAGAGCGTTATCAGACTGTTAGATCGGGTGGCAAGCAAGGTTGGCGCAGAAGTAATTCACCGGTATGTTCCTGCTATGCATTATTGGCCGGAGCGATCTGCAAAAAGATCTGCCTTGATTACGGAAATGCTGGAAACCGAATGGCATGTCGATAAACCACGTCCTACCGAGCTACTTAAACCACCTGATCCAATCGAAGTCATGGCATTGATACCTGATCATCCACCAAAATTTTTCATTTATAAGGGCATAAAACATTTGGTTGTAAAGGCAGATGGGCCGGAGCGGATTGAGCGTGAATGGTGGCTGGACGAAGGTGAACATAGGGATTATTATCAGGTAGAAGACGAACAAGGGCAGCGATACTGGTTATTTCGTTCTGGTCACTACGGAGGTCAGCAAAGATATCAATGGTTTATACATGGCTTTTTTGCATAGGAGGGATATATGGACTATAGCGAATTACAAGTGACTTCAAATTTTAGCTTCCTGCGGGGCGCATCACATCCGGATGAAATGGTTGATCAAGCCACTGTATTTGGATATAAAAAGATTGCCATTACTGATCGAAATACCCTTGCAGGTATTGTGCGGGCCCATGTTGCAGCTAAAGGAAAGAACATTCAGATCATTCCTGCCTGCCGCCTTGATTTATTGGATGGGCCAAGTTTGCTCGCTTATCCAGTAGACAAAGAAGGATATAGTAACCTTTCTGCATTACTTACAAAGGGTAATCTGCGGGCAGAAAAAGGACAATGTCATTTGAATAAGGCAGATGTTTATGAGCATGCCAAAGGTATTCTTTTTACTGTAGTGATGCCCAGGCAGCTTAACCGCCACTTTAATTTTGAAGACTCGTTTGTTCAACACATCAGTGAATATAAACAGGCTTTAGATAGGCAGCTTTATCTTTCTGCTACGCGCAGTTATTTAGGTAACGACGACAAATTGATCTTTCGGGTGGAGCAACTCTCCAATTGGTATAATATACCTGTTGTTGCCACCAACGATGTGCATTACCATGTACCTTCACGCAGGGAGCTACAAGATATCCTTACTTGTGTCCGGGAAAAGTGCAGCATCCAGGAAGCTGGTTTTCGCTTACATCAAAATGCAGAGCGCTTTATGAAGCCTGTTGAAGAAATGCACAGATTATTTAGAAAATATCCTGAGGCGATTCGCAATACGATGGTTATATCTGAAGCATGTACATTTTCTCTCGATGAATTGAAATATGTTTACCCTGAGGAAATTAATCAAAGCGGTCGCAGTCCACAGGAGGAATTGGAATACCTGACCTGGAAAGGCGCCCATGAATTTTATGGAGAAGTGGTTCCTGAAAAAGTTGTGAACATGGTAAACTACGAAATGGATTTTGTAAAAAAAATGGACTATGCCAACTATTTCCTGTTTGTGGAGGATATTGTACGGGAAGCACGAAGCAGAAACATACTTTGTCAGGGCCGTGGATCAGCAGCAAATTCAGCGATTTGCTTTTGTTTAGGAATCACCTCGGTAAATCCGATGAATTTTAACATGTTATTTGAACGCTTTATTTCCCCTGAAAGAAATGAACCGCCTGATATAGACGTTGACTTTGAACATGAAAGGCGTGAAGAAATTATCCAGTATGTTTATAATAAATATGGCCGTGACCGTGCTGCAATTGTTGCCACAGTTACACAGCTTCATCAAAAAGGTGCTATACGCGATGTTGGAAAGGCAATGGGACTATCGGTGGATACGATTAACCGCCTGTCTGAACAGGGGGCGAGTCCACAAGATCCGCATTTGAAAAAAACATTGGAACTTACTTCCCTGATGATGGGTTTCCCCCGACAGCTGGGCCAGCATACCGGCGGATTTGTGGTTACTAATGGAAAGCTGACCGATCTCTGCCCCATATTAAATGCAAGGATGGATGACCGGACAAATATCGAATGGAATAAGGATGATATTGATGCGCTCGGCTTTTTAAAAGTTGACGTTCTGGCATTAGGAATGCTGACCTGTATCCGTAAAGGTTTTGATTTGTGTAAAGAGCATTATGGGTTGAATCTGACCTTAGCCAATGTTCCGCAAGATGATTCTGCGGTTTACGATATGATCTGTTTAGCAGATACATTAGGCGTTTTCCAGATTGAGAGTAGAGCACAGATGTCCATGCTTCCACGTTTAAAGCCAAGGAATTTTTATGATCTCGTAATTGAAGTGGCGATTGTAAGACCAGGGCCGATACAGGGAGATATGGTTCATCCATATCTTTGCAGACGAGATAAAAAGGAGACAGTTGAATATCCTTCACCAGAACTGGAAGAAATCTTAAAAAGAACTTTAGGCGTACCCCTGTTCCAGGAGCAAGCCATGAAAATTGCTATTGTTGCTGCAGGATTTACACCAGCAGAAGCTGATGGACTGCGACGCAGTATGGCCACTTTCAAGTCTAAGGGCCTGGTTAATCAATATGAACGGAAACTCATCGATGGCATGATAAAAAAGGGATATACCGGAGAATTTGCCAAGCGGATATTCAAACAACTGGAGGGTTTTGGTAGCTATGGTTTTCCAGAAAGCCATGCAGCAAGTTTTGCGCTTCTGGTGTATGTGTCTTGTTGGTTGAAGCATTATTATCCTGATGCGTTTGCAACGGCTTTGCTCAATAGTATGCCTATGGGCTTTTATCAACCTGCACAAATCGTGATTGATGCGCAAAAACACAATGTAGAGGTTCGTCCTCCTGATATTAATTTTTCTACCTGGGACAATCTATTGGAAGAAAAATCTGAAAAATACTATGCAATAAGGTTAGGATTTCGTCAGATCAAAGGTGTTCGTGAAGAAGATATGGAGGTTTTGGTGAATTGCAGAGGAAAAGGTTTCCAAACAATTACTGCCTTAATGGATGCGGGCTTAACCATAACCTCACTGGAGCGTTTGGCTGATGCAGATGCGTTCCGTTCTATCGGACTTGATCGTAGAAAGGCCCTTTGGGAAGTATCGGCCTTGCAGGATAGGCCAACTGAGATATTTAAAGGCCAGCCCTCAGAAAGCGTATTAGAAACACAGGTTGAATTGCCGCTAATGAGTCAGGGAGAGCATGTGGTTCAGGACTACGCTACAGTTGGATTGTCGTTAAAAGCACATCCGGTTAGCTTTGTTCGTTCGCAACTGGAAATGTTACATATTCTATCCACACATGCAACCAATAATGATACTCAAAATGGGCAACTCATTAAAGTAGCAGGTTTGGTATTGGTTAGGCAAAGGCCCGGAACTGCTGAGGGGGTCTGTTTCATCACTATAGAAGACGAAACCGGGTTCACCAATCTGGTGGTATTCGAAAAACTATTTGAAAAGTACCGCAAAGAAATTCTTCATTCTAAACTCCTTATGGTAGAAGGGCGCTTACAACGAGAAGGCCTGGTGGTTCATGTCATTGTAAGCAAGTGCGTCGACTTAACGAAGTTGCTGGGTAAATTAGTACAACGTGAACAGGAAGATCCAAAAGATGTATTTTATGGGGGAAGGAATTTTAGATAGATCTTTGGAGGGTAAAGAAGAATTTTGATCCCTCACCAATTATACTCTCTACCCAGATGTTTCCTCCATTAGCACTAATAAATTCTTTACAGACAACCAGGCCAAGACTGGTTCCTTTTTCATTATTTGTACCCACTGTACTTACGTTGTTTAGGCTAAATATAGACTCTAAACGTGAGGGCTCTATCCCGATTCCGCTATCCCTGAACTGGAATATGACCTGATTGTTTTGATAAGCCTGTACCGATATATGGATAATGCCTCCAACAGGGGTAAATTTTATGGCGTTAGATAAAATATTGCGAGCCAGAAAATCCAGATGATCTGCATCACAAAAAACCTCCAATCCTGGTTCAATATTCTGCTTAATAGAGATTGATTTCTGCGCAGCCATTTCCTTGAGCAGCAAAACATTGCGGCTGATTGCCTTTTCCGGGCTAACATCACTCTGTTGGATCATAACCCCTTTTAGTTGCATTTGCCCCCAGTGCAAAATGAGATTTAACGTATCCAGTGTCGTGCTGCACTGTGATTCCAGTTTACTGAGCATAAGCGATTTTTCCTCCTCCGATAGCCAGCCTCTGTTGACCAGTTCGAGAAAGCTGAGAATTGAACCCAGAGGACTTTTCAGATCGTGCCCAAGAATTGAAAACAGCTTGTCTTTCACGTTGTTCGATTGCATAAGGTCAGCATTGGCTTTGTTCATGCGTCGATTCAAGTTCCTGATCTTAAAAAAGTAAGCACCCAGGATCAGCAGTAAGGCTATACTACCTGATATAATCCAGAACATGATTTTTTGTTCGAGCAATTGCTTGCTGTTTACAAACTTCAGCTGTTCAACCTTAGCCTGAGACTTGGTCAGCTCATACTGCGCCTGCAAATTGGATATTTTAATAGAAATATCCTTGAAGTAAAAACTGTCGGCGATACTATATTGCTTGGTTCTTGCCAGATAGGCCGCTTTATAATCTCCTGATTTTTCGTGCAGAGCGGCAATATGTGATAAGGCTTCAAGAATCTGTTTATTGGCTTTTTTAGTCTGTCCTACGATCAGTGCTTGCTGAAAATAATTTAAGGCAATAGCCGGGTGGGAAGGGCTATAGCTTTCTGCAAGTGCCATCAGGCTTTGGAATTCCCGGAGGCTGTTGCTGATCTTTCTCGATTTCAGTAAGGCTCCCTTCTGAAGTTCAATGGCTTTTGCTATTGCTCCTGATTTTGCATATACCTGGGCCAATCCATTGGTAAGAGAAATATTTAACCCCATCATCTCAGGATAATTGCTTTGGCTGATGCCCTTTTCAAAGTAGTAAATGGCTTTGGACAGTTCACCAGTTTCCCTGTAGGCGGTCCCAAAGTTCAGACAGGTATTTAACTTCAGACTTGAGAAGGGAAGGCTAGTACCGATTGCCTCAGCTTGCTTGTAATAAGAGATCGCACGTTGATAATTGCGGCGGAAAGCATACACTTCACCAAGAGTAATATAGGATTCCATAATTCCACTCTTATCCTTATGTTGCTCACTTATCTTTAATGCCTGAAGAAAATAGGGAATGGCTGCTGCTGAATTACCTTTCCTGTTTTCCACAACACCCAGCCGGATATTCTCTTTAACAATTCCTTTATAATTATTCAGGCGTTTGTAGATTTCAAGTGCTTCCAGGTAATGTTGTCTCGAGGATTCTGCATGACCAGAGTTATCATCAATCATGCCCATCTGATTAAGCATCCTCGCCACACCTTCTTCATCTTTAGTTCTTTTTGCAAGATCCAACCCAAGCCTTACAAAAAACAGGGCTGAATCAGGTTTATTATAGCGATAATGAACGATTAACTTTTCATAGGCATTAATATCCAGCGCAGAAGGCTTTGACTTTACAGGTTTTTGGAAACCATAAAGTGTATGAAAACAGCATGGGATAAAAAAACAGATAAGGAACGTACGCAAAAATGACATAGCAGGATGACCAGGGCAAGGTTGGCGCCAAAGATAATAGTTTGCTGTTAAAAGCAATGGTTTGATAGGTGTGAAAATAAGATTTATGGTCTCACTGAATCTTTCGCGAAGAGCTTCAGGTTCTGAGGTTCGCCCATTAAATCTTATTTTCTTGGGTGCAGACCGGGTAGGGTGGTTAAAAGGAAAAGATTATAGAATCTGTGGCGAAATGAATCTTATTCAAAATACAGATACATTTCTATCTCACTAAAAAAGCTTAAGTTTACAATAAGCCCATTGAAGGAAGGTCTGGTAAAATTGATGGTCTGACTAGAGCCGCTAGCCCAGTTGGATGTTAACCAATGCTCCCCACTTGCATTTTTAGCTATTAAAGAGATCAAATATCTTCTATCCTCCAGTAATTTTTTTTCCAAGACTATTTTGTCCTTAAGTACAAAGCCGTAAGATTCTTTTCCTGAGTTGGATACGTTCTTGATTAGAGGACTTGTGTAAATGACTTCCGCATTGGGTGGATATGCACCCTGAAATATTTCCTCTCCATTTTTTAGGAGCTGTATTTTAAGATAAACATCTGCATTTGCTGTCAATGGCCAGCTGGTGTCTCTAAGGTTTGGATCCAGACTCCAATAAATCCTCTTTATGTTAATTTCTTTAAGCACCCTGTCTAACACCTTAACTTTTTTTGATACAGTGGTTTGGTTTCCATTGTGTGTCTTTGCAGTTAAGGTAACAGTATAGATGCCCGACTTAGGATAGGAAAGTACAAGCCGATTGCTTTCAGATGTTCTGCCGTCACCCAAATCCCAATGTACCGACGATGCGTTTTCTGCTGAACTGATCAGCATAGTAGTATCTGTTGTAACCAAGGAAATTTCATTTGCCTGATTGTGGCTAAACGTAAAACCTGCAGCAGGTTGAAGTGTGTTGCTGTCTTTTTTGCATGCAGTAAACAAAGCGATCAGCGTCAGGGTAAATAAGAGCTTATTCATAGTTGTAAGAGTGTTTACTAATATAAAAGATATTCAAAATACATAGATTAACGCACTGTTATATAAGTGTTAATATCTTGCATAAGGTATTAAAAAGAAAGAGGACCAAGTTTGGAAACCTGCCCCTCATTTCTCATTAAATTAACGCTCTCGTAGTAAAATTAAATAAATATTTTGATACTTTCATCTATAATTTTATACTTATGGAACATAAAGCATTATCTATCAGGCCGTTTATAGGGGCTGAGAATTTTGAGGTTTCTCGAAAGTTTTATACTGACCTGGGATTTGAAGAAACAATGTTATCGAATAATATGTCTGTTTTTAAAAGTGGAATCACCAGTTTCTATTTACAGAATGCGTATGTAAAAGAATGGATAGATAATACCATGGTTTTTATGGAAGTTGATGGGATTGAAAGGTTTTGGGAAGAACTTTTAGCTTTAAACTTACCCGATAAGTACGAAAAAGTACGGTTAACACCTGTTAAGACTTTACATTGGGGTAAAGAGTGTTTTGTACACGACCCTTCCGGGATCCTATGGCATTTTGGTGAATTCAAAAAATAGGATTGGCAGGCCGGTTGTTAAATCTATTTAACCAAACGATCACTAAATCTTTAAATACCGCTTACGCAAACGGTTGTGTTCAGAATTGGTTTGTTATCCTGATAATTTATAATTAGAATTGTTTCTTATGGTATCTCCCGATGATTAATTAGTCTTATGATGAAGTCAAGAGATTTTGAAAGATTGTATTCCCTGTACTATGCTTCAGTACGTGATTTCATCAAAAAATATGTCTACTCCGCAACGCTGGCTGAAGACCTTACCCAGGAAGTTTTTATAAAAGTATGGGATCACCGGGACCAGCTCGAAGACGTGACCTATCTTAAAACTTATATATTCAGTATGGCTAGGAACCATACCTTTACTGCATTGAAAACCCTCAGCAGGTCTAAGGAATCCTTAAATAATATGGTATGTGAAATCCCTGTTTTACAAACCTTTGCAGATGATGATATGCAGGTTAAGGAATATATGGACTTTATTACCCAGGTTCTGGAGCGCATCCCAGCCCGGTCAAGGACAATTTTTAAGCTCTGCAGGGAGGAAGGGAAGAGTTATGCAGAGGCAGCGGAAGATCTTGGGATCTCTAAAAATGCCATAAAAAACCACATGGTTGGTACCATGAAAATCCTGAAAAATGCAGTAGAGGATAGGTTTGGGATTCCACTCAGTGTATTCTTATATATACTTTTAAAATAAATTTTTCTTTTTTGCTACCCTACCTTTCCTATTTATAGTCTAACCTGAAATGACTGATATGAGAGAAGCTGCATTATATAAAAAACTGGTTGAACGTTACACAGAGAAAAAACTTTCCTCCGAGGAACTGGAGGTGTTTTATCATCTGTTGGATGAGGGGAAACTGGAGGATTATATTCTAGATGCCATGGATAAAGACATTGCCGCAATATCTGACAAGCCCAAAGTTCAATTGCGCAGATTCTCTTTACCTAAGATTATCAAATTTTCTGTTGCCGCCTGTATTCTTGTTGCTATAGGTGCTGCATTTTTTATCAGGCAAACTGAAGTTTCCCATGAATCTTTTATGCGCATACAAGACAAAGCACCAGGGGCTAGAAAAGCTACACTTATACTTGGATCGGGCGAAACCATTGACTTGAATAATGCTCCGGATGGTCAGTTAAGGACATACGAAAACGTGAATATTGTTAAGGACCAGGACGGCCAGATCAGTTATAAAGGCAAAAGGGACCTCTCTGGAGGAACGGGTGCTTTTAATATGATAAAAGTACCTAAAGGCGGCCATTATGAGATCAGTCTGGCCGACGGTACGCGGGTATTTTTAAATGCTTTTTCAACACTTACTTTTCCAAGTGTGTTTACCGGCAAAGAGCGTATTGTAAAGTTAACGGGAGAAGCTTATTTTGAGGTTACACCAAGCTCTAAAGCTGGGGGAAAAGCCTTCGTTGTAGAAACAGGGAACCAAAAAGTACAGGTGGTGGGTACCAGCTTTAATATCAATGCTTATAGCGATGAACCATATACCAAAACAACCTTATTACAAGGCAAAGTAAATATTCTGACCTCTGCCGGAACCACAAAACTGGTTCCCGGTCAACAGTCCAGATTGGACTCTAAAGGTATAGCTACAGTAACAGATGTTGATCCCGAAACTGCTTTAGACTGGAAAAATGGAGATTTCATTTTTGTGAATGAAAGTTTGAGAAGTGTAATGAGGAAATTAAGCCGCTGGTACGATATGGACATTGTATACGAAAAAGGAATTTCAGACGAAACGCTAAGTGGACAGATTTCAAGAAATAAAAAGCTTTCGGAGGTGCTTCAATTGTTATCTCTGTCTGGCGATTTTAACTATAAACTGGATCACAACCTATTGCATTTGTATCCAAACACCAAAGCAGTCAAATAATCCAACCATAATAACCAAACAACAAAACAATATGAAAGAAGAATCAGGTTAACCAGGAAACCTCAATACCATGTTATAGGTACTACCAATACCTTTTACATAGGAATATGGGACAACGAAACAAATTTGTGAAATCAATTTAATTAAACCCCAAGTTTAAAAAATATGAATAATTTTTATTCTGAACAGCCAACAGACCATTGTCTGTCTGTTGGGCGTGTTATGGTATTGCCGTCAGTGAAATGGACTGTGGTAACCAAACATATTATTAAGGTCATTTTATACATGAAACTGATTATATTTTTTCTGGTGATTACATGTTTACAGGTTTCTGCCTCGGCATTAGCTCAGAAAATTACTTTATCCGAAAAGAAGTCCTCTATGGAGGAGGTATTGAAAAAGATCAGAAGGCAGGGAAAAGTGGATTTTATCTTCAAAACGAAGAGGATGCAAATGACAACGCCGGTAACTATACAGGTGAAGGGGCAGGAGCTGAATGAGGTACTGAAACTAATTTTTAAGGATCAGCCTATAGATTATGTTTTTGAAAACAATTGGATCGCAATCATTGATAAAATATCTGTAAAAAAGATATTGGAGGAGCTAAACCCGGTAGAAGCCCAGCAACATACTGTTTCAGGACGGGTAACAGATGAATCTGGTATGGGTATACCTGGGGCAAGTGTAACAATCAAAGGGACAAAGAATGGAACCTCTACAGACCCTGATGGAAACTTTAAGATCTCTGTTAAAAATGAGGATATACTGCAGATCAGTTTTACGGGTTATACCAGTCAGGAGATTCCGGTCAGGAACCAATCGGTGGTTAATGTACAGCTGAAAGAGGAACATAAAGTATTAAGTGAGGTCGTAGTTGTGGGATATGGTTCGCAAAAAAAGCAAAACATCACGGGCTCTATTGCCATTGTGAAAGGCGAGGACCTCAAGGACGCCACCTCTCCAAATGTAAGTAGTCTTTTGCAGGGGAAAGTTGCGGGCTTAGAAGTGGCGAACAGTAGTGGTAAACCAGGCTCTGCACCGACCGTTAAAATACGTGGGGTAAGTTCCATCAGTGCTTCCAAAGTACCCATTTGGGTTGTAGACGGAGTTATACAGCATGATGTGCCGAATCTGAACCCAGCAGATGTTGAGTCTATCTCTGTGTTAAAAGATGCATCATCTGCCGCATTATACGGTTCAAGAGGTGCCAATGGGGTTATTGTGGTTACAACTAAGGCTGCTAAAGAGGGAAAAACATCTATTGCATTCTCCAGTAAGACTGGCGTTTCAAATTTTAATATGGCCCAGTTCAAACTGATGGATGGTCAACAGCTTTATGATTACTGGGGTAGTTTTGCCAATCAGAAGGACCTGCCAGACTGGTATAAAAGTAACCTGCTCCAGACGAATACTGATTGGGTGAAATTGGGCACCCAACATGGTCTCACTCAGGATTACAATTTATCGGTTTCTGGCGGGACAGAAAAGGCCAGGATTTATGCAGGGGGGAACTATTATAAAGAGAATGGTTCTGTGAGGGGGATGAGTTTTGATCGTTATACCGGAAGGTTAAACCTGGAATACAAGATCTCGGATAAGATTACATTTAGCCCTAAGCTCTATACAAGCTATAGTCAAACAGACGACCGACAGCACAGTATAAATGCGATGTTTACTTATTTGCCTTGGGATAATCCTTATACAGCAGATCGTAAGGTAGTGAATGCACAAGCCGCCGGATCCAATTGGAGGGGCAGGGATCTTTCCAATTACCTGTACGATTTACAGTGGAATTATAGTAATAGTGGCCGTTTCAATGCGATGGCGAATGCAGATTTTAGTTATAAGGTTCTCCCTTTTCTAGAATTTAAATCGACCAATAATATTACCTATTATTCTACTAAAGGGCTGGTTTATACAGATCCGCAGTCTATTGCAGGGTTGGCAGACAATGGCCGCATACAGAATTCTAATGCCTACAGGACAACACGATTTACCAACCAGATGCTCACTTTTAATAAAGTTCTCGGGAAGCACAGCCTGAATGCTTTGGCCGCTTATGAATTCAATGATTATAAATACGAGGATAATTCGGCTACAGGAAAGGGCATTGTACCCGGTATTACGGTATTGTCGGCGGCTTCGACTGCCCTTGGGGTAACTGGAGTTAAAAACGATTATGCGTTCCAGTCTGTTTTAATGAATGCCAATTACAGTTACGCAGACCGTTATGTCCTCCAGGCTTCATTTAGAAGGGATGGTTCTTCCCGTTTTGGATCAAATTCTAAATATGGTAGTTTTTACTCCGTAAGTGGTGCCTGGAATATACATCAGGAAGCGTTTTTTAAATCGACTGCCCTGAACTATCTGCGTTTGAAAGCCGCCTATGGAGGGGTTGGTAATACGCCAGAGACTCTATATCCCCAATACGAATTATTTTCGGTGAACGCTCAGTACAACGGGAGGCCTACTGCATTTCCATCAGCACTGGGAAACCGGAACCTGACTTGGGAAAAAACATATGCCACCAATATTGGTGTGGAGGCCGGGCTCTATAACCGGGTAAACTTTACGTTGGAATTGTATCAAAAAAATACCTCTGGCTTATTGCACTTTGTTCCTCTTCCATATATTTCCGGTTATAACGGCTACTGGGACAATATTGGCCGTGTGCTTAATAAAGGGCTGGAATTAACGGTTGATGCAAAAGTGATCAAAACAGAAATCCTGACCTGGAATTTAAACTTTAATCTGGGTTTAAACAGAAATAAGGTGAAGGAATTGTATGGTGGAAAAAAGCAAATTAACGGAAACCAGGTGATCGAAGAAGGACAGGACATCAATACCTGGTATATGCGCAATTGGGTTGGTGTAAAGCCTGAAGACGGTACACCACAATGGGAAATCATTGATTCGAATACCGGCGCTAAAACACTGACAGGAAACTATGCCCAGGCCTCATTGCAGCGCGCTGGAAATGCAACGCCAAAGTATTTTGGAGGTGTCAATACGGACCTGAATTATAAGAACTGGTCATTGTCTGCTAACCTGGCCTTTACGCAGGGTATTTTGGTTTATAATGCGGGGCGGGAGTTGTTTGATAGTGACGGTGCTTATGCGACCTATAACCAGATGCAGCTAAAGGATGGTTGGTCAAGATGGACACCTGAAAATCGCAATGCAACACATCCACAGGCATTCTACGGAGGTAATAATCGCTCGAACGGGGTATCTACCCGTTATCTGGAAGACGGATCCTATCTGCGTTTGAGGAATGTGGCCTTGAGTTATAAAATAAACAACCGGCTTTTAGATCGGCTGAATGTAAAAGGAGTCACAGCCAGTATTGCATTAGATAATGTGTTCACAATAACCAAATATTCCGGACTGGATCCTGAGGCTGCAGCTAATGGTGACAACAATTCACCTTATCCGCTGCCTAAAAGGATTATGTTCGGTATTGATGTTAAATTCTAAATTTTAAAGACATGAAACCATTTGTATATATATCATTTCTATCGATGCTTTTGATGATTGCTTCCTGCAGTTTAAACAAAACGCCATATGATTCTCTGACACCCGATGGATTGAATAATTCTCCCGGTAGTTTAAGATCTGCCACAGACGGAAATTATGCGAGGCTCAAAACCATGGCTTTGGGTTGGTACCGCATACAGGAATTTCCAGGTGATAACGTTTCTTTGAGTGGTGTAACTACATCCCACCTCATTTATTTGTACAATTACCAGCGTATTCCAACCAATAGTTTTGCCAATTCCTTCTGGCAGAATTCTTACCAGGTCATTGTTGCGGCCAATAAGATCATTGAAACTGTTCCTGCAGGCCAATCGGTAACAAATGATCAGCTTTTAGGTGAAAACTATTACCTGAGGGCATTGCTTCATTTTTCGCTCTGCAATATTTTTGGCCGCCCTTATAGCCAGGGTACACAGAACCTTGGTGTGCCGGTTAAAATTGATGCCGACCCGAATAATCATCCTATACGTTCTTCTGTAGGAGATGTTTATAAGCAAGTAGTTGCGGATCTGAATAAATCAATTAGCCTGATGAATACTTATAAAGGCAGTGTATATGCCTCCAAAGAAGCTGCATGGGCATTGCTTTCCAGGATTTATCTGTATATGGAAGATAACCAAAAGGCCATTGAATATGCCGATAAAGTCATCTCTTCAGGACGTTACAGTTTGTTGCCAACTGCGGATCTGGCCAATTATCCCGTTTTTAAACCAGAAGATAATAAAGAAACGATATTTGCGGTAAAATTTATTCCAGATCAGGACCTTGCGGATAACGGCTGGAGTAATATCGGTTCTATTTATTCAACGATCAGCGGAGTTGGATATGGAGAAATGTATGCATCACAAAGCTTTCTGGAGCTGGTGCAGAGATATCCCCAGGATGTGCGCAATAAATTTATTTCACCACTATATTTAAATAATGGAAAAGAGTGGGCTATTTACTCCAATTCTGCTTCACAATATGTTAAAGTACCTCTCCTGAAAGAAAACGGTTTGTATTACTATACCAATCAGAACAACCAGAAACAGGCGGTGGAAAAGGAGAACGGAGTTTCCGGCCTTCCGGTATATTCGATCAGGCTGGCCGATAATTCAAAAAAAGCAGTAAGAGTGGAACCGGAGATAGATATGCGTAACGGATACCCTAAGTATTTTATCATAAAGTGCTCGCGCCAGGAAGGACAGCCCCAGCTGTGGTCGCCAATTATTTCCAGACTTGCAGAAATGTACCTGAACAGGGCAGAGGCAAATGTTAAGCTGGGCTTTAACGATGCGGCACTGACCGATCTTAACCTGATACGCAAAAGGGCAGGGATTCCTGATCAAGGGCTTTATACACTCCAAAATCTGCCATCGGGCCAATCCTTACTAGACGTTGTACTGGATGAGCGGCGCCTGGAGCTGGCCTGGGAAGGACACCGTAAGTTTGACATCTTCAGGAACAAAAGAAACCTGGACCACAATTTCCCGGGTGTTCATTTAACTGGAAACGGGGCAATCAGGGATGTATCATGGCAGAGCAACGCAATTGTAGAATATATCCCTGAATCTCAAATACTGGTACATAAGGGACTTCAGCAAAACCCATAACATCAACGGGTTAAAAATGCCGGAAATGCTACCAACATTTCCGGCTAAATACCTGGGACAACGAAAACAAATTTTGTGAAATCAATTTTATTAAACCCCAAGCGGTATCAAATATAGCAATAATCTATGTTCAATAAAGCTGAAGGGAATATCGTTTACAATATTTAAAAACCAATCTAAATCTGATGAAAGAAAATTTATTAAAGGAGAACAGGAGAACATTTCTCAAAGGAGGGCTTGTTCTTGGCG
>NZ_DATMRL010000465.1:0-20602 GCF_035566355.1 Pedobacter sp. | reverse complement strand
CCATTGCACGTCGTACCGATGTGAGCAACAGGGTGGATCTCGAAAACCTGGTTAAAGATACAGTAGCGGAATTCGGCAAAGTAGATGTGATTGTGAACAATGCGGGCGTAATGCCTTTGTCGTTAATTGAAAGCCTTAAATTCGAAGAATGGAATCAGATGATCGATGTAAATATAAAAGGTGTATTGCACGGAATCGCAGCTGTAATCCCTTACTTTAAAGCACAGAAATCAGGACAGGTAATCAATATATCATCAGTTGCCGGACACATCGTTGCTCCAACTTCAGCTGTGTATTCAGCTACAAAATTTGCAGTGCGTGCAATTAGTGAAGGATTCAGACAGGAAGTAAAACCATATAACATCCGCACTACCATCATTTCTCCGGGACTAACCGAAAGTGAATTGTCGCATACCATTTCAGTTGAAGAGGTGAAAACATCCATTGATGAGATGAGAAAAATGTCTATTCCGGCAGTAAGTATTGCCAATGCGGTTGCCTATGCCATTGCTCAACCCGAAGATGTAGATACGAGTGAAATTATAATCAGACCTACTTCGCAACCCATGTGAGGATCATGTTAAAAGTTATTAGATAGGTTTTTTTCTATAAAGTAATTAGAAGGGGAGTATTTCGTTTGATATATTCGCTCCATATAATAACCTATGTGGTCTCAGATAAAAATAGAAACCCAAAGATTAAGCCTGATATCTGTATCTGATAAATATAAGGATGAGATTCTTAGAGAGTTTACCCCTCAGATTACTACGTATATGCCTTATACACCTATTGGTGATGAGGGGGAAGTTCAAGATTTTTTGGATAAAGCTAAACTAGGCTTAATCAATGGTACCGATTTTGTTTTCGCTTCTATTCACAAAGATAGTGAAGCTTTTTTAGGGTGTTGTGGGATTCACAATATCTCTGAGGAATCTATAGAGTTAGGGCTTTGGCTGAAAAAAGACGTGCATGGTCAGGGATTTGGAACTGAAATTGTAGAGGGGTTAATCAATTTCATAGAAGAAAATTTGAAATTCAACTATTTGATTTATCCTGTTGATAAGGAAAATGTACCAAGCAGGAGAATTCCTGAAAAGCTAGGTTTTTCCATATTTGGAGAGTATAAGGAAGCGAAAGATGAAAACACATTTCTCCATATTATTGAATACCGGAAACATTATAAAAAGAGTTGTTGACGAATTCACCTTTTTCTAAAACGATCTGGTTTCCCCAGCTCGTAATTGCTTCCAGGACTGGTATAAATGTTTTTCCAAAGTCTGTCAGGCTGTAAATAACTTTAATAGGAGGTTTTTTGCCATATACTTTCCTCGATACTAAGCCGTCCTTTTCCAATTGTTTGAGCTGTAAACTCAACGTCATTTCGGTCACATTTGGTACTTCTTTGCGAAGCTCGCTATAACGTTTTTCAGCATCTTTTAAATGATACAGAATTACCGCTTTCCATTTGCCACCGATTAAATCCATTGCAAGACTTATCGTGCATGGGTAAACTTTCCCCTTTAGTTTTACGTAATCACCAATACATTCTGTTTTCATACGGCATTTTTTAACCTATCTGTTTGGATAGTTATTGCAAATGTAGTGTGCTATAAATAATTTTGCAACTATAATTTTTATAGTATAAGATTTCACTTAAATCATAAAAGAATGATATCGAATTTAAAATCAAATGAAGCACTGAAACAGGAAGATAAACCGCTGATCACCATAGTTGGTGTTTTGGGTAAACAAGGACGCAGTGCTGCGCATACACTATTAGAGAGTGGGCGGTACCGGGTACGCGGGATTACCCGACGGGTTGATTCTCCGGAAGCGATTGGTTTGGCCGAACAGGGAGTTGAACTTCGGAAGTTACCACTTGACCTGGGATATAAAAAAGAGTTCATTGAAGCATTTCGTAGCTCGGATGGTGTTTTCATGATGACGCCAAGTATTGTTCCACCGCAAACTCACGAGATGGAGTTGGGTAGAGAGTTAGCAGATGCAGCGGTTGAAGCAGGGGTTCAGCATATTGTTTTTAGCAGTTTGGAAAATGTAGACAAAATTACGCAAGGGAAAAAGTTTGCTCCTCATTTTACAGATAAGGCGATGATTGAAGAATATATTCGTACGCTTCCAATCACCAGCTCATTTATCTATATGGCTTTTTTTTACACCAATTTTATGGAGTTTTATACTCCTATTGTTGAGGGGGATACACTTGTATTTCCTGTTTATCTACCAAAAGATTTTCGTGCGCCATTTGTTGATCCCCTTACCGCTACTGGGCCAGCCGTTTTGGAGATTTTTTCTAATCCGGGTCAATATGCCGGTAAGTCTTTGCCTGTAATTGGCGATATTATTTCACCTCAGGAAATGGTAGACACTTTTGTTCGGGTTACAGGCAAGAAAGCTATTTATGGTTCTGCATTCACCAGGGAGACTATGCTTCATTATTTTCCGGATTTTGGCTCGAATGAGCTTTTAGTGAGTGAGATTTTGGGGATGGCAGAGTATGCAGTGGAATATGGTTATTTCGGCAGAGATCGTGATTTGTTATGGAGTCGGAAAATCAACCAGAATAGTCTTAATTGGGAACAGTTTCTTCGCAGTACTGGTTGGCAAGGTGAGAAAATTTCTTATTGATCGGTTTTGAGGAGGTGCTTGAATCTGACTGTGGCTTGAATAACTTTACCAAGAATGCGCTAGATTGGGCAAATTTGTGTTCTTAGTTGTATATTTTTAAATTTACATATAATCAAATACGACCACATTGTACAGGTACATCATTTAAAATGACATTTACTAAAAACAATTTCCCCGAAATAACATCCAGGCATTCCCATGTTTTCACTTCATTCATCAAAGGATTTGGGTGGTCGATGTCTGTATTTGTACCCATTGCAATGATAGGATTAACGATACTCGTTTTTAATTCAGGACATATTTCAATCGGTTTAAAAATAGGAATGCTTGTACTGACCTTACTGCTGGTGTGGTTTTTTGGATGGCTGATGGTAACGATGCGAAAAAAGACGAAAAGTAATGTTACCAAAATAACGATAGATAAAAATGGTATTAATTATTACAGAGACATAGAACTGATTAAAACATTAAATTTCGATGATTTGAAAACCCGTCCGCAGAATGAAAAATATGATGTGTTTTTGAGCGAGCTCGGAGAGGACGGGCCTTTCCTATTAAACTTTTATGTTTTGGATGCTGAATCTGGCGGGCTTCTGAGAAAACAACCTGATTTTGATTCGGACGTTGTTATCACCAACAGTAACCAGCTTACCCGCCATTTCGTAACAGGTATATTAAACTTTAGACCCGATTTAAAAATTGAGCCTGGTGTGTTAAATTTGTACCAATAATGAGTTTGAACCTCGTGGTGATGGCCCTCGGGAAGATATTTTAATATGGTTTTTCGGATTTGCCCAAAAAAATTGAAAAAACACCATTGATATTGCCAAATAAAAAACTTGAATAAAAAATAAAAGAGCCGGGAATGATGACGTAAGGATGCCAAAAATACAGATACCGCCAACCATAGCCATGGCTTTCATTTTTATAGCTATAAACCAATAATCCTGCCGCCAAAGCGATCAAAAGTAGCAGCCCAAACAGTCGAATAATGCCATTTTTTTTCAAAGTAGGATTAATCAAAAATTTCTTGAAGTAATAAATAAATACGATGAACCAAAATGCCGTGCCCAGGCCAAGCAAAACGAATGCTTCGCTGGCAGATGTGTGAATCATCTCAAAATCGCTTTTATGAAGACCTCCGCCGTAATGGAGAATAAGTGGCAGTCCAATCGCAAAAAACAACAAAAAGATGATCCAAAATATATTAAAACCTTTCCAAAAATTCATAGAAACCAGTTTTAGAGGTTAAAATAAAGCTTCATTTTAATTATTAAAGATAGGTAATTATTTTATTTGCAACGTGCTTCATTTTATATCGATGAGTGTGTGGAAAGATGAAGGTAGGTATTTATTGGGTTGATTGTGTTCTGGGGTAAAGTTTGAACTTTGGTGCGAAAAGCTTACTTTAGAGCATATGACGGCTCCTTCCGTTATTAAAAACTTAGACCAATTTAAATGATTAATGTAGGGTTCGAATGCAATTCTAGACCTTGAGGGTGACGGGGGTGATGATGGCGTTTCGCTTTTTGATTGGCGGATGGTTTTTTTATAAATCTTAATTTTCAATTGTTATTTTAGAGACAAGATAAACTAAATATCATGAGAGCAATTAATCCCTGGATCAACTTCAATGGTAATGCCGAAGAGGCGTTCACTTTTTACAAATCGGTTTTTGGCAGTGAGTTTACAAAGATCATCCGTTTTAAAGATCTATCTGGACCCGAGTTTCAGGTAGCGGAAGAGGAGGCAAATAAAATAATGTACATCGGTTTGCCGCTTGGCAAGAACAATGTGTTGATAGGGAACGATGTTCCCGGATTTATGGGACGGGTAAGTGAAAGTGAAAATCGGTCTAAAATATATGTGGATGCGGAAAGCCGTGAAGAGGCTGATAAGATATTTAATGGATTATCAGTAGGCGGAGAAGTGGATGGGCCAATTGGCGACAGCCCTTGGGGTACTTACGCTGGAATGTTCAGGGATAAATATGGCATTGAGTGGATTGTTGAGTTTAACCCGGAGTATAACGGGTAAGGTTAACTTTAATCCTTTCGTTGAATCAGATCATTGAGGGTGCTTTGCCGAATTTTTGCTTGAACGAACGTGAAAAATGAGGCAGACTTTCGAAGCCGAGATCTAAATAAATGGCTGATGGTTTTTGATTTTTCTGTTCGATCAAATGCTTTGCTGCATGAAGGCGTTTATCTAACAGCCATTGACGGGGCGGCATGCCAAACGTTTTTGTAAAGTCGCGTTTAAAACCTGCCAGACTGCGTCCGGTGAGCCGTGCAAACCTTTCAATCGGGACATTAAAATGAAAATTGGTCATCATGAAGCGCTCCAGATCAATTTTATAAGGTTCTGCAAAATCGAACAGATACGACTTCAATTGCGGCAGACTATGTAATAATAGTTTAACGCCTTCTTTGACTTTGAGCATGCCCATATCTTCTGTAAGCGGCCCTGCTATGGCACGTGCATAAGGAATAATGGATTGAAAATAACCAACAAGAAATGGATCGGGTGGAATAGGCACATTAGATGGGCCGATATATTTAGGACTGGTACCGATTTGTTCTTCCAGCGCTATTTTACGCAACAGATCTTCCTGAAGGCAAATGACGATGCTTTCATAACTTTGGCCTGGAAGAGGTGTTTTAGTAAGCGTACCCAGCTGATTTTTACCGACCAGCATCATTTCGCCTGCTTTGACCTCCATGCGCTGTTCGGCCGTTTCTAAATGAAGTTGCCCGGAAACCATCAATACCAGCGTATGATGGTTCCAGAAGCATACTTTATCTTTTCGTTCTGCGGAGAGATAGGAATAGAAGATTACACCGGGTAGTATTTCAGCTGGATTGGTCATTTATCTCTGTAAATAAGTGCCGCCTAAGATGGCGCCCGGTGCAAAAGTAGTGTTTAATAATTCTATTTCAGCCGTCGTAAATTCAATACTCATGGCAGCTATATTTTCTGGCAATCTTGAACGGCGGCTCATGCTTACCAACGGCATGATATGGTCGCCTTGCGTATTTACCCAGGCAATGGCGATTTGTGTAGGTGTAGCTTGTTTATCTTTTGCTAAGGCTTTCAATACTTCTACTTTTTCCAGGTTTTTGATGAGGTTATCGCCCTGAAAGCGCGAGAAGTGCAAGTGATGGTCATTGGCTGGAAGCGGTGCTTTCATATCGCCTGTTAACAGACCTTCGGCAGTGTTGGCGAAGGCGACTACTGCGATACCCAATTCTTTAGCGGCGGGTAACAATTCGCTTTCTATCTGACGGTCTGCCAGTGAATAGCCAATTTCCAACGCGCTTATCGGATGAACCTTATTTGCTTCGCGCAATTGATCAGCCGTAATCTCAGAAACACCAATGTGGCGCACTTTACCTTCTTTGATCAGGTCGGCTATGGTACCTATAATATCTTCTACGGGCACGCTGCCGTCCATGCGGCAGGGCTGGTACAGGTCTATGGTTTCAATGCCTAAACGGGTAAGCGAATAATTGATGAAATTCTTAATCGCCACTGGGCGTAGGTCCAAGCCCAGCCATTGGCCATTATGAAAGAAAGCACCAAATTTAACGCTGATGAAAGCATCGTCCCTGCGGCCTTTAATGGCTTTGCCAATCAACATTTCATTGTGTCCTGCACCATAAAAGTCGCCGGTATTTAAAAAATTGATACCATTGTCGAGCGCAGATTGTATGGTAGCTATACTTTCCGTTTCATCTGGTGTTGGCCCTCCCCATACGGAAGACATACGCATACAGCCCAAACCTAGTTTGGACACGGACGGACCATTTTGGCCCAGTTGTATTTTTTTGATCGTTGTCATGATACAAATATCAGTCATCCATCAGTATTGAGCTTATCTGTAAGGCTCAAATTAATTATCCTGGCAGCTCACTGTTGGACGAGGTGGGGATAGCTATGGGGTATGGAAACGGGGTTTTTGTTTTTAGATGTTGATTTAGTTGGCAGGATTTATCTATTCCGCTAAATTTAGAGCGTGAAGAAATTGTAAAAAGAAATGGCAGCAGTCTCCAAAATTAAAACCTATCATTTTCTCCCCTATAAGTATGGGTCGGAACTGTTATTGGATATTGGCCGTATAGAAACATTGAATCATTATGTGTTAGATAGTACCTTACATCAACTTAGTTTCTACGAAATTATTTTCATCGAAGAGGGGGCGGGCACTTTTACATTGGACGAAAATAAGACAGTGATAACCCCACGAACGATCATTTTTACGAGTCCCGGGCAGGTACGTTGCTGGGAAATTGAGCAGAAGGTAAGTGGCTATGTATTGTTCTTTGAAAAAGACTTTCTCCATCTTTTTTTTTCGGACGAACTCTTCCTATACCGGTTCCAATATTTCCATCAATATTCACGTCCAAACGACATGCAGCTATCGGAGTTGCCATTTGTAAAATGTCTGGAGCTTTTATATGGAATAGAAGGGGAGTTCGGGCAGCTTCAGAATGATAGTAATCATTTGATCAGGTCACTTTTATATCAATTGCTTGTACTGCTCAATCGATATTACGCGGGTGTTTACAATGTTCAAAGAGACACCTATGTCCATCCAGATTTTTATAGGTTCCGATCTTTGCTGGAAAAGAGATTTGTGGATGATCAGAGTGTTGAAGCCTATACAAAAATGCTGAATGTCAGCTCAGGATTCCTTAATAAAATCTGTAGACAATTTAGTGGATTGTCAGCTCAGCAAATGATTCATTACAAGCTGATTTCAGAAATAAAGAAACAGCTTTATCAAAACAAATCCTCCAAAGAGATTTCCTACGAGTTTGGCTTTTCAGATCCGTCTAATTTCAACCGTTTCTTTAAAAAATTTACAGGTACCACACCTCAGCAATACCGAAAGAAGATTTAAATGACCATTTTAAAGAGAAAATGACCATTTTAATGGGATAAGCATGTTCTAATTTTACCAAAAAAAAGAACATGATCAAATGCACATTTAGTCTTCTCCTGTTCATCATGAGCGTAGTGTTTGTACAGGCAGAACAATTATATGTTAATCCTCAGACTGGTAATGACACCAATTCCGGAATAAAGAGAAGTCCGTTAAAGACAATTATTGAGGCCGCAAAGCGCGTAAACTTAAACAAAGAGCCGGGAGCCACCACAATCTTCCTTTCGGAAGGTGTACACCTGTTGACCCAAACCGTTGTATTCAGCAATGACAAATATAGCCTTAAAGACCGTCTTGTCCTTCGTGCGGATGTGATGCCCGACGATGCAGACTGGACGCCTCAAAAAATGCCGGTTGTGGTAACAGCCGTGCCGCTTGCGCCAGGTGTTGGGGGAGAAGAAGCTAGAGGTATACAACCGGAGGTTAGCCATGTAACCATTGAAGGAATAAGATTTACCGGCAGTCCAGATTACTCTTATGTAGATGGAACGAATCTACGCCGTTCCTATCCAATATGGCGTGATGGAAAAAGATTGGACGATTTGCTTGTAACACAATGTCTGTTTGCTGGTGATGTGGATGTATTGCCCTTGCACGTGGGGGTTATAGCCAATGGTTATGGCCTGGTTATCGACCATTGTGTTTTCTTTAACTGCAAAAATCCAGTTGTTTTCTGGCAAACTGACGGAGGGACTGGTAGCCGAAATGTGATGCGTTATTCGCTGGTGTATGGCTGTTATTTCAGCGGTGTTTGGACTACAAAAAGTACCAATGGAGAGGATTTCGATTTTCACAACAACATCATTGCAAACTGCAGTACAGTATGGATAAGAGAAAAAGGAAGTACACGCCGCTACAAAGCCGTTGATTGCATTTTTGCTGGCAATACCAATCTGGCTGGATTTGGAAGTGGCCCGTTAAGCGGCAATGATGCGACTTCAACAGATTTTCTGGAAATGAAAAACGTACAAACTACCGGAACTGTAAAAATTGAAAAAGATCAGAGTAAGCGCAATTACCTGCAGTTAGCGGAAGGTTCGATAGGTTCGAACTTGCAGGCAGGACTTTTTAAAAAGAACCAATAGTTACTACTACAAATGAAAAACAATTAAATAACAAATCTTAAAAAACAATTATGAAATCAATCTCAAAAAAATCTTTATTAACAGTTATGGTCATATCAGTAGGTATTATGTTTTTAGCATCCTGCAAAAAGAAATCTGACGATAACCCAAATAGCGGTAATAAAATTTCAATGAAAATGACGGTTACAGTAACAGGAGCTGATCAAGACGATCAGGTAGATGTTCAGGTAAGTGCCGCAAACCATGATGCCAGCCAGTACGGAGCACCTGTTTGGAAAATAAATGGCACATCGCAAGGTAACCAAAACACTATAATAATAGACGAGAAAAGTTTTCTAGGTACCACAAAAACTTATGTGTTCGAAACCGTAAAACCATTTGATTTTGGGGAATTGAGCATTAGTGTTTCTAATTTAGAGGGTGGCCCGATCACTGCCAGCTATAAAACTGAAGTTGATGGTAAGGTGGAAACGAATGAAAGTGTGGTGGTTGCGGTAGACCAATCTCAAAATAAGAGATTCACATATGGATCGAATAAATAAGAAATTTTAGATACTGAAAGTTCAGGATGCTGTGGTGGTGATAGCGATTTGCTGAATCAGACAACAGCATCCTGAATTATATGAATATCTATTTAAGATACCTGTGCGAAAATTGGTTTATTGGATTCTTTGAGGATATAGGTATCTCCTTTTTGATATAGGGCATACTTGCCTTTTTTCCAGACTGAACTTCTTTTTGTTCCTCTTGTTCTGGTGAGTATGGTACTTGATTTTGAGCGTGGGACGAATATCTCTGCTTGTTTGTTATCTGCACTGAAAATAACGGTTGCGTTGAAGGTGGCGGATCCTTTTGCGTTGACTTCTTTTAACTGGGTTTTTTGCTCGAAGAGCCTGACGCAATCCTTTTTGATAACGGAGTAGGTATATCCTGCGGAGCCTATACAACCGTGTTTATCTCTGTCGCCGCCGACCATTACGGGTTTAGTTGGTTTTTCTGGTTTAGCGGGTGATTGCGCGAATGTAAATGTGCAGAACATTGCAAATGCCAGGCTGAGGAATAGTTTTTTTGTGTTCATCTTTTTAAAATTTAGGTGAAAATTCTATTTGATTTAAGTTAGTTATTCTTGTTTAGTTATTCTTGCAGGGCATCCTGATTTAGAAGGGAGTTCTCTTTGGTGTCTCTCATAAATACGTAAACCATTAAAGAGAGGAAAATACAAAAGGTAATATACCAATAGTAATAGGTTTCATGGTTCCAGTCTTTGAGCCATAATGCAATATATTCTGCTGTTCCTCCAAAAATTGCCACGGTCAAAGCATAGGGAAGGCCTACGCCCAGTGCTCTGATCTCTGCTGGGAACAACTCTGCTTTTACCACTGCGTTGATGCTGGTGTAACCGCTTACGATAACCAAAGCAGCCATTAAGAGGAAAAAGGCTTCCCATTGCGAAGTGGTATGGCTCAGGGTAGTCAGTAAAGGAACTGTACAGAGGGTTCCTAAAATGCCAAAACCAATTAACAGGGGGCGACGGCCAATTTTATCAGATAATGCACCAAATACGGGTTGCAGGCAGGCAAAAATGAATAAGGTGAAAAAGGACATCAGGGTAGATTGCTCTTTACTCATGTGGACTGTATTCACCAAGAATTTTTGCATGTACGTGGTATAGGTGTAAAAAGCAAGTGTGCCACCCAAGGTAAGGCCGATCACCGTGGCTACTGCCTTGGGATGTTTTAGCAATTCTTTCAGTGTTCCTTTTTTTTCCTTTGGTTTTAGTTTCTGATTTTCAAAGGCCTGGGTTTCTTCGAGGTTTTTCCGAAGGTAAAGTGCGACAATGGAAAGAATGGCACCGAAAGCAAATGGAATGCGCCAGCCCCATTCCGACAGCTGCTCTTCGGAGAGGAAAAACTGCTGTAAAGCAATTTGAATGGCCAGGGCAAGCAATTGCCCGCCAATCAGGGTCACATATTGAAAACTGGAATAAAAACCCCGCCGGTTTTTACTGGCCATTTCACTCAGATAGGTTGCAGATACCCCATATTCGCCTCCTACGCTAAGTCCCTGCAATAATCTTGCTGTTAGCAATAGGATAGGAGCTATGATGCCGATGGTATGATAGTTTGGTGTAAGTGCAATTAATAGAGAACCTAAAGACATCAGTAATACAGATAATGTCATGGACTGTTTCCTGCCGATCTGGTCTGCTATGCGGCCAAAAATATAACCTCCAAGCGGCCGCATGAGAAAACCAAGGGCAAAAATACCTGCGGTATTCAGCAATTGCACGGTCGGATTCCCTTTTGGGAAAAACGATGCAGAAAAATAAATGGCAAAAGCGGAGTAGGCATACCAATCGTACCATTCTACCAAGTTTCCAATAGACCCGCCAAATATAGCCTTGAGTTGACGGACAGAGATCCGGTCTGCAGTTGAAGATATTTGGTCAGGGTGTTTTATTTTTTCCATAAGAGGAGCAGTCAATTAACTGTTTAAGATACACATATATTTTTTTTGCATTCTTATAGGCTTTAAAAAAAATCTCAAAAGACAGTCAGGAACCAGTTGGGCAAGACAGAGTCTAGTTTGAGTGTACCATGAAGATGTATGGTGATCATGATGATGTTTGAGAAGCAGGACTAATCACCAAATTTTATATGTTTTTTTTGAACATTTTCTGGAAAAATACCGGTATAAAATATAATGTGTAAACGTAATATCTACCTACCTTTGAGTTATAATAAATCATTCTTCGCAACCCTATATTTGTATCAATGGATAAGTCAAAAACAAAAGATCAGGCTGTAAACTCTAAAGGGGGAGCTATCTTCAAGAAAATACTTGAAGATAAATTGGCTATTCACGAACATTTGAAAAAGGGCGCGAAGTTTTCAGATCTTAAAGATGACTACAACTTTGCTACTCCCTTACCAATTAATAGAAAAGGATAAACTTACTTATCAGTTTATAACGGATCAAGAGATATTTTATGAAGTCTATTTTCTTGATTACAGTTATATGTTTCTTGATTACCCTCACCTTGCGAACAAGGTTTATACATTAAATCTTGATGTTAACTAATAAGAACCTAGATCAAATTATAGATGCTTTTAGTGAGTTGAATTCACGCAATATTGGTGATAAATAATGAATCCGTAAAAAATATTTTTTTTAGACCAAGGGTAACCGGGGTTGAGAAGGCACTTCACTATATATTAACCAAATAAGGTACCATGCAAAAAGAACAAATAGAAGAACTGGTAAGGAAGTATTTTAACAATACTGCAACTCCACAGGAGCTGGATCAACTATCTGCATGGTATAGAACGACATCTTCAGAAGAGGTGGAGTGGTTTGCAACGGTAGCTAATGAAGAAGAAATTTTAAAAGCTGCGATGCTTAAAAATATTCAGAATGAAATTGGTGTGCAAGCAAACAGATCGACTCGTAAATTATGGCCTCGTATCGCTGCGGCAGCTGCGATTCTTTTGGTTGTTGGTTTGGGTGTTTTCTTTTATACTCAACGTCATCTCGAGGGAAGCGGAGCGACGAGAGACCTGTTAGCAAACGATATCAAGCCTGGTGGGAACAAAGCTTACCTGGTGTTGTCTAATGGTAAACGTGTATCGTTAACTGATGCGTCTAATGGTGAGCTTGCTAAAGAAGCAGGTGTAGAAATTACAAAGACTGCTGATGGGCAGGTGGTATATGCCACGAGAGGTAGCGATGAGGAAAGCAGTGACGGGATAAAATATTCGAATGCTCTCAACACAATCGAAACGCCCCGCGGGGGGCAGTATCAGGTCCGACTCCCTGACGGATCCAAAGTATGGCTTAACGCCGCTTCTAAATTGATTTATCCTGTTTCCTTTAATGGGCGTGGGCAGCGGGTGGTTGAACTTAGTGGCGAAGCCTACTTTGAAATATTTAAGAACAAACTCCAACCTTTTGTGGTGAAATCCAAAAATCAGGAGGTTACTGTATTGGGTACGCACTTTAATGTGAACAGTTATAGTGATGAGCCAGATACTAAAACTACACTATTGGAAGGCTCGGTGCGTATTAATGGCTTGGTGCTTAAACCTAACGAACAGGCGATCCTTGCCGGAGGCAAACTCAGTGTAAAAGAAGTGGTTGCCGCTTCGTTTACAGACTGGAAGGATGGGCAGTTTTATTTTAGGAACGAGGCTTTACCATCAGTAATGCGTAAATTAGCAAGATGGTATAATGTAGATATTCAATTCCAGGGTGAGATTGATCAAACCACCACATTTAGCGGTATGGTATCTAAATACGACCAGATCTCTAAAGTATTAACCCTAATGGAAAAAAGTGAAGGCTTACATTTTAAAATAGCAGGCCGAACCGTAACTGTATTAAAATAATGTATAGAATCATCATTGGGCTAACCACCCAACCAATAAATATCAATTAACCGACAAAATTAACCAAAAATGAAAACAGAAAGCAAAACAGCAGGGCCGTAAGGTTGATCGAACTGAATAAGCACCATCAGGATGATGGTGTAAAAAGAACCAGGAGTGCAGCAAACACCCCCGGTTTATATGTTCAGGTTACTCTCGAGTACAATTCGCGAAAATTATTTACGATTTAACCCAAACAACTCAAATGTATGAATTTTTACATTAAGAACTCGTGCTGGCCAAGATGCCGCATGAGGAAACTCCTGCTGGTCATGAAAATCACCACTTTTTTAATCACCGTATGTATAATGCAGGTCAGCGCATCCAGTTTTGCGCAGAAAATAACGCTTAACCAAAAAGGGATCACCATAGAAAGCCTCTTTAGAGAAATCAGTAAACAAACCGGCTATAGCGTGTTCTATTCAGATAAAAAAATAGATCAAAACCGGAAGATAGACGCTCATTTTAAAGATACCCCACTGGAAGAAGTATTGAATGTCAGTTTTAAAGACCAACCCGTGAAATTTACCATATCAGACCAAAGCGTATTGATAGAAAGAAAGGAACCCACCTTTCTGGAACGCCTGGCTAATCGCTGGGCTAGCATTGATGCTTCTGGCAGGGTGGTGGATTCGGGGAATCGTCCGCTTCCCGGAGCGAGCGTGAAGGTAAACAAAACAGGAAAAGGAGTTAGTACAGATAAGGACGGAAGGTTCTTTTTGAGGGGAGTGGAAGAGGGTGCTGTGCTGGTGATAAGTTTTATTGGGTATTTGCCAAAGGAAGTGAGTGCTTCGGCGAATATGGGGAATGTAGTGCTGGAGCAGAGTTTGTCTAAATTGGATGAAGTTCAAGTCATTGCTTATGGTACGACTACGCAGAGGCTTAGTACAGGGAATGTGACTACGATTAAAGCTAATGTGATTGAGAAGCAGCCAGTGAATAATCCGCTGTTAGCTTTACAAGGACGTGTACCAGGATTGTTTATAGAACAGGCTACTGGATTTGCAGGAACGGGGGTGAAGGTTAGAATACAAGGGCAAAATAGTATTAATAATGGAAATGATCCTTTGTATGTAATTGATGGTGTTCCCTTTTCGTCTCAACTATTGCCTGGAGGAAATGAAATTTTAGGGAATTCTGGTGCTTCTCGTGACAATGCATCGTCGGTAGGAAATCCATTGAGTTTTATCAACCCATCTGATATTGAGAGTATTGATGTGTTAAAAGATGGTGACGCAACTGCAATTTATGGTTCCCGTGCGGCTAACGGAGCGATTCTTATTACTACCAAAAAGGGAAAAGCAGGAGATACCAAAGTGAATCTGAATCTTCAATCGGGCTGGGCAAGAGTACCCAGAAAGCTAGATTTGATGAATTCAGAACAGTACATTGAAATGAGGAGAGAGGCTTTACGAAATGATGGTATCGCCGCCCCAGATCCAGGTCCATATGATGACAGCGACATTAATGGCAATTGGGATATTTCCCGTTATACCGACTGGCAGAAAGAATTGATCGGTGGGGCTGCTACTTTTCAGGATCTGAATGCTTCTGTATCCGGAGGAAATGATCGAACCAACTTCTTAGTTGGCGCTGGGCATCATCGGGAAACAACTGTTTTTCCTGGTAATTTTTCGGATAACAAAACCTCAATACATTTTAATCTTAACAATACCTCCGCCAACCAGAAATTCAAGATTGGGTTTTCAGGAAGCTATTTATCGGATGATAATAAGTTGCCTAATGTAGATTTAACAGCTGATGCAATGCAATTGGCTCCTGTAGCACCAGCTTTATTTAAAGCTGACGGCAGTATCAACTGGGCACCAGACGCCTCTGGAAATACAACCTTTCTAGCTAACCCAATTGGTTTTACGTTTAATGATTTTCTAAATAAAACATCCAACTTGATAAGCAATATGACTTTGAGTTATCAAATATTACCTGGGCTTGAGATAAAGAGCGTTTTTGGCTATAATAACCTGAAGACTAATATCATTAACAAGCTTCTTCTTCAATCTCAACCACCTGAACTACTTCCTTATAGATTACGGTCGACCTTCTTTGTACATAGTGAGATGAATGCGTGGTCTATAGAGCCTCAACTAACTTACATTCATCATATAGGCAGGGGTAAACTAGAAATACTTTCAGGTGCGACAATATCGAGGAATACTAATTTAAGCTCGGGAATTTCAGCATTAGGTTTTAGTAATGATCTGGTGATGGAGGATATACTTTCTGCTACTATCGTAACTGCAATATCTTCGGTTAGTTCTATTTATAAGTACAATGCTGTATTTGGTCGGATCAATTATAACTGGAAAGATAAATATATTGTGAATTTTACTGGTAGGAGAGATGGTAGCTCAAGGTTTGGACCTAAAAGCCAGTTTCATAATTTTGGAGCTTTTGGAGGAGCCTGGATTTTTTCTAATGAAGAGTTAATTAAGGGGCATATACCCATATTAAGTTTTGGAAAACTAAGAATGAGTTATGGTACGACAGGCAGTGATCAAATTGGGGATTATCGTTTTTTAAGTCTGTACGATCCAGTTGTGCAAGGCGCGCCTTATCAGGGAGTTGTGACCTATCAGCCTAATCGGTTAACGAATCCCTATCTGGAATGGGAGGAAACCCGAAAACTGCAATTTGGATTGGACCTGGGTTTTTTGAAAGATAGAATACTCTTAAACGCGAATTACTATAGAAACCGTTCATCTAATCAGCTAAGTAGCTATGTCCTTCCATTGACTACTGGTTTTGGATATATAGACCAGAATAAAACAGATAAGGTCGAAAATTCCGGATGGGAGTTTAGCGTCACTAGTACAAACCTTCAAAAAAATAACATTAAATGGACGAGCAGTCTCAATGTAACGATACCTAAAACCTTATTAATGGCTAGTACAGATACCCGTTTTACGGATAAACCTATTATCGGAGATCCATTAAGTGCTGTACGTGTATTTCATTTTTTAGGTGTAGATCCGGCAACAGGATTATACCAATTTGAAGATCACAATGGCAATCCTACATTTAAACCTGATCCTAGTTTAGATAATGTTATTTTAATTGATCAAGCCCCTAAGTTTTATGGAGGTTTTCAGAATTCATTCTCATACAAGGGTTTTCAGTTAGACTTTCTTTTTTCTTTTGTGAAGCAAATCGCCCAAAATCAATGGTTTGGGTATGGTGTATCAGGGCGTTGGTTTGATGGTGAGGGAAATCAATTATCATCGCTATTGGATCGTTGGCAGAAACCCGGAGATATCTCGTTAAGACAAAGATTCACAACAAATAGTTCTGGATTAATAAGACAGACTTTAAATAGCGTGTATGGAAGTGATGCCGCCTGGGCAGATGCTTCTTATATACGTTTAAAGAATGTTTCAATTTCCTGGCAATTACCCGAGACCTGGATTAAGCGCGTGCATTTACAAAATTGCAGCTTATTTATTCAGGGACAAAATCTATGGACTTTCACCAATTATAAAGGATTGGATCCAGAAACAAAAAACTCGACTACACTTCCTCCTCTACGAGTAGTTACTTTGGGTCTGAAAGCCAGTTTATAAATGTTTTCCATCTAAAAAATAACAAAATGAATTGCAAAATAATTTCCACTTTGGCTTTAATCGCAGTTGCAATCGCACTTAACAGTTGTAAAAAACTCGTTGAGGTTGATGGTCCCATAACTAGCGTCAACTCTGATAATATTTATAACAATGATGCAACCGCTGTTGGAGCAATCACGTCCTTGTATGTAAATTTAAGTAATGGTACTCCAGTAAACCCACAAGAACTTAGTAGTCTATCCGGTATTGGTAGTTTATCTGCAGATGAACTTGATTATTATTCTGGAGCGGGAAACTCAGCGCTTGCAGTATATTATCAAAATTCGCTTACTTCATTATATATAAATAGTGATTTTTGGGGTACTACGTATAAAAGATTGTATGTGATCAATGCTGCTTTGGAAGGACTGGAATCTTCTTCTGGCTTAACTCCTGCAGTTAAGCAGCATTTAATGGGCGAAGTTTATTTTATGCGGGCGTTCTATTATTTTTACCTGGTGAACTTATATGGTGATGTGCCATTGGTATTAAGTACAGACTATAAGATCAATGCCGTGATTAACCGCACTGCAAAGGCGAAAGTATATGATCAAATTGTAGCAGACTTGCAAGTTGCACAGGGCTTGTTGAGTAATGGCTATTTGAAAGGAGACGGGATTACAGAGTATTCTCTCGGATCGGAAGAACGTGTAAGGCCCAACAAATGGGCCGCAACAGCAATGCTGGCGAGGACATACCTTTTTATGGGAAGATGGGCAGATGCTGATGCAGCAGCTACTGCAGTTTTGTCAAATCATATGTTCTTCCAATTGGAAATCTTGGAAAACGTGTTTTTAAAGAACAATCATGAGGCAATCTGGCAATTGCAACCTACGGCAAATGGATTTAATAGTGCGGAAGCACAGACCTTTGTCATACCAGATGAAGGACCATCAAGTTTTAACCCTGTTTATTTGAGCAACGAATTACTTAAAGATTTTGAAACAGGTGATCGGAGGAAGGTTAGTTGGGTGGGGAATGTAAATGCAAATGCCACGATCTATTATTATCCATACAAGTACAAGGTCAAACAATCATCTATAACGAATGCTCCGGTTACGGAATATAGCACAATAATGCGTTTAGGTGAATTGTATTTAATTCGATCAGAGTCCAGGGCTCGATTAGGTGATCTAGCCAATGCCATCTATGATGTGGATCAGATCCGAAGCAGGGCGGGTTTACCTTTGGTTAAGGATATAAATCCAAATATTAATCAAGAAGATCTGATTACGCTTATTTTAAAAGAGAAACGAATCGAACTTTTTACAGAATGGGGGCATCGGTGGTTAGATCTTAAACGAACAGGAAAAGTGGACGAGGTAATGACCAAAGTCACGCCGAAGAAAAGCAATGGTGAGGCATGGAAAAGCTATCAACAGTATTATCCGATTTCGACTTATGAACTTCAAAGTAATCCGAATTTAACGCAAACTCCGGGATTTTAATAATAACAGTAATGAGATTTTTTTTAATAATGATGATGATTTTCTGCGCAAATAGTTTGTTTGCGCAGAAACCAGTAGTAGATTCTACAGCCTATAAAACTTGGCCTTCTGTAGAAGGTCCAATAATTAGCAAGAATGGAAGATATGTACTTTACAGTATTAAGAATATTCCGATTAAAAGTGGGACTATAGTAGTGCAATCTACAGATGGGGAATGGAAAAAGGAATTTAACGGAGAACTGAAAGATGGTAATGGGGGCGCTTTAAGTGATAAATACTTCTTCTTTATCAACAAGAATGATAGCCTGGGAATACTTACCCTTGGAACGAATCAAATTAAATATATTCCAAATATATCTTGGTGCAGACTCGAGGAGACTAATGGAGGAGAATATCTATTGTATCCCCTTGGCCGTAATCCAAAGAGTATAACTTTAAAGAATTTGAGAACTAGTAAAGAGAATCACTTTACCGATGTGGATAGTTGGAGTTTTGAAAAAGGTATGTTGGTTTTAATTAAATCTATTCAAGGCACTCAGGAGAGACAATCCATAAATATTGGAGATATAGCTACTGGGGAAATTTCCAAGATATGGGAAGGCAATAAACCAGAAAATTTGATTCTGGATGTTAAGCATAGGCAATTAGCATTCAAGACAGGGGATTCAGTTTGGTATTATAAATTTAACGCCGCTAATGCTAATTGTATCTCTGATAAAAAAAACTCAAGTATGGAGGCTGGGTTTAGTTTAGGGTATCTGGATTCATTCAGTAATGACGGAAAGTTTCTATTCACCTCGTTGAATAGAAAGGGTGTGACCGTAAAACCCAAAAATGAAGTTGTTGAAATCTGGAGCTATACAGATGTAAAACTGCAGACGGAACAGGGAAGCGATGCAACCGATCAAGAATATATTGCTGTAATTGATATAGAGGATTATCGATTGATACGTCTGGAGCGGCAAAGAAGAGAATGGTTTCAGTTTTCAAAATCTGAAAATAGTACAACTACAGTAGCCTTAGTAGAGAACCCTAGTGTAGGCGCTCAGTGGAGTGCCGCCTACAAACCTAGTTGGGATTTGGTTACCTTAAAAAGTGGCAATAGAAAGCGTTTGAATTTTCTAGACGGAGTGAGGTCTGGCGTTGCTAGACTCTCTCCCTGCGGAAAATATATCATATGGTTTGATCGGGTAAAACAAAGCTACTGTAGCTATGAAATCGCAACTGATGCGATTCGAAACTTAACTAGAGGACTCAATGTTTCATGGACTAGTATGAGTAGAGACGACATTCCCGGCGCTTCATCTTATGGTCGAGGAATAGCCACGTGGCTGAAAGATGATGAGTCTGTCTTGGTTTATGACCGATATGATATTTGGAAACTAGATCCATTGAATAGGGATAAGCCAATAAATCTAACTAATTATTATGGTAGGAAAAATAAGATATTGTTTAATCTTACATTTGATGGTGATGCAAACAGACACTCTAGATTGTATCTAACTGCTTTTGATACAGAGAATAAAAACAATGGCTTTTTTCTCAAACAATTGGATAAAACCGGGGACCCTGAGTTTTTGCATATGGGCCCTTATTTGTATAAAACAAATAGTGGTTATGTTGAAGATGATGGTGTGTCTCCAATAAAGGCAAAGAATGCAGATGTATATGTTGTTAGACGTATGAATTCTACGGATGCTCCAAATTATTTTAGTACAAGGGATTTTAAAACTTTTACCAGGCTAACTGATTTACAGCCTCAACAGAAGTACAATTGGTATACTACCGAATTGCATAGCTGGAAATCGCTCGATGGGAGAAAATTACAAGGTATTTTATATAAACCAGAGAACTTTGATCCTAATAAAAAATATCCCGTTATATTTTACTATTACGAACGTAAATCAGATGGCTTGAATGCATATCTGAAACCAGAACTTCTATGTGCAGGTTGTACTATCGATATTCCCACTTATGTAAGTCGTGGATATTTAGTTTTTAGCCCTGATATATATTATAAAATAGGCGATCCAATGCAAGGTACCTATGATGCTATGGTTTCTGCTGCTACTTATGTTTCAACTTTATCCTTTGTTAACGCAAAGAAAATAGGACTACAGGGCTGTAGTTTTGGAGGAATCCAAACGAATTATTTAGTAACCCATACGAATTTATTTGCATCCGCAGTAAGCTCCTCAGGATTTTCGGATTGGGTCAGCCATTATGGAGGTATTGATAGTAGCAATGGAATTGCTTTTAGTGACGAGTATCATGAAGGAGGCCAAACCAGAATTGGTGCGAGTCTCTGGGAAAAGCCAGATGCTTATATTAAAAGTTCACCAATCTTTCAAGTAGATAAGATTACTACACCTTTACTCATAATGCAAGGTAAGAAAGATGATGGATGTCCCTTTTCTAATACCCTGGAATTCTATTT
>NZ_DATMRL010000464.1:0-3932 GCF_035566355.1 Pedobacter sp. | reverse complement strand
ACTGATCTATAAAATGGGAATAGAGGTTGCAAAAGATTACCGGAGAGTGGGGATGCATATGAACCTGGCGCCCGATGTTGATGTGAACAATAACGCAAAGAATCCGGTCATCAATTACCGTTCTTTTGGCGAAAATAAATATAACGTGGCCACTTCTGGTGCGGCTTATATGAAGGGAATGCAGGATGGTGGTCTGATGGTGAGTCTGAAACATTTTCCAGGGCATGGGGATACGGATGTGGATTCTCATTTTGATCTTCCCCAGCTGAATTTTACTAAAGCCCGCCTGGACAGTCTGGAGATCTATCCTTTCCGGGAACTGATCGGCCAAAATGCCTCCGGTGTAATGATTGCCCATATGAATATTCCTGCATTGGACAATACCCCGCATATGCCTTCTACCTTGTCAAGGCCTATTGTAACCGGGATCTTAAAGGAAGAACTTGGTTTCAAAGGGATCATTATTTCTGATGCGATGGAGATGAAGGGCGTGGTGAAATATTTTAAAGATGGAGAGGCTGATGTGATGGCAGTTATTGCGGGTAATGATATCCTGGAACTTTCGGAGAATAGCGACAGGGCCATTAAACTGGTTCGGAAAGCCGTACGTTCGGGCAGGATCAGCATGGAGCGGATTGACGAAAGTGTGAAAAAGATCCTGATGGCCAAATATTGGGCGGGTTTGAATAAGAAGGATAGTCTCGACGAACATCATGTACTTGCCGATGTGAATCGTCCGGAGAGCCTGGCGCTGCGTCAGGAACTGGCCAATGCTGCTATGACTTTGCTGAAGGGACGAGAAGTGCTTCCTCAACTTGATAAAGAAAAAAGAACCGTAATTATCAGTGTTGGGACACCTGAGGTGACCGTATTCCAAAAGGAACTGGGAACTTATTATCAGAATGCTGTTTTTTATACTTTAGATAAGAATGCAAATGCCAACCAGATTGCGGTTGTGGCGAGAGAGCTTAGTGGTTTTGACCAGGTGATCATCGGTATACACGATACCCGTACCCGCCCGGGAAATGGAATGGTGTTGAGTGCAGATCTGAAAATGTTCCTGAAAGACCAGAGTCAGAAAAATGCCTGCTTTGCCGTTTTCGCCAACCCTTATAACCTGTCTCAATGGAATGGGTTGGAGAATAGTAAATTCTTACTGGTGGCCTATCAGAAAGAAGATTTTATGCAAAAGGCGGCGGCATCCGTATTTAAAAATGAAGTTAACCCCAGCGGAAGGTTGCCGGTTACGGTCAATACGTTCTTTAAATACGGAGACGGCCGGTAATTGATTTAGATCGTTGGCGCGTGCAGCGCTTTGTAAGTCCAGTTGTTTAAAAAGCCCTGGATTTTTTTTATGCTGTGGCCTTTACCTTCTGTTTTGCTCTCTTCTGCGTCTCTTTCCAGGTAACCAGAGTCCTGGATGTGAAGAACTTTTCCTTCTCCGTCGAGGACAACGAATACAGGGAAGCCAAAGCGGCCTGGATTGCCCAGCTTGCTTAAAACTGCGGTGTTTTTGTTTTCCGGACTCCAGTTCACCAGTACCCATTCAAAATTGTCTCCGATCAGTTTTTTCAATTCCGGGGTTTTGTCTACCAGTTCATGGAAGCGGATGCACCAGATACACCAGTTGCCACCTACCTGTACCAGAACATTCTTTTTTTCTTTTTTTGCTTTGGAAATGGCCGCATTTAAATCTGCCTGCGCATTGGCATTAGGGTTATAAATGTGTACGGCTTCTTTTTTCTCGCCTTCCTTTTTATCCTGGGCCTGGCCTGCAGCGGCAACAGACATTAGGGCAAGGAGCAGTAATACTTTTAGTTTCATGAGTGTTTTGTTTTAATAGTGAGGTAGAGCCTTTGATGATTATCCTATTCATGTCGGGTTCATATGGTAAATTTACAAATAAGTTCTAGCTTTACCTGATGCCTCAACAGCCACTTAAAATATTACAAGCTTCTGCCGGCTCGGGTAAGACCTTTAGCCTGACCGCACATTATTTAATTCTTTTGCTTTCTTCAGAAACCAAATACAGGGAAATTCTGGCGGTAACTTTTACCAATAAAGCAACTGAAGAGATGAAAACCAGGATCATGGAAGTGCTGAAAGGTTTTGCGCAGGGAGATCCTTCTAAGAAGATTGGAGATTACAGGGATATTGTACTGAAAGCTCATCCGGATTTGGATGCAGGAAGTTTGAAACGAAAATCAGATGTCATTTACAGGAAGATCCTGCACGATTACAGCCGGTTTTCGGTGAGTACCATTGATGGTTTTGTTCAGAAAGTGATCAGGGGTTTTGCCTTTGAGCTTGGTTTGGACGCCGGTTATGGTTTGGAAATGAACTATGATAAGGTAAAGAACGAACTGGCAGAACGTTTAGATAAGGCTTTGGACAAGAACCCGGTACTGTTGCAGTGGATCATTGACCTGGCCCTGGACCGGATCAATAATAATTTGAGCTGGAATTACAGGAGAGAACTGATTGAACTAACCAACGAGATCTTTAAGGAACGCTATCAGCCTTTTGAACAGGCAGTGAAAGAACTGGGAGAAATCGCAGACCTGGATACCTTGTTCAAAGACTATAACAAGATCACCCGGTTGGGCATAGAAGCTTTTGAAGGTACGGTAAAGGATTTAGCAGAGCAGGCATTGCAGATCTTTCAGGTAGAAGATATTGATGTGGGAGATTTGAAGGGAAAGTCACGCTCGCCCCTAAATAACCTTCAGAAGATTGCGGATGGGGATTTGTCTAAGATCAGCAGTTTGGCTAAACTGGTGGATCAGCCGGAAGAATGGTTTCAGAAAGCTGCGGTAAATACCGCCTATGATGAACTTAACCCCGTGATTGCTAAATTGGTCTCTGCTTATCAGGAAGGGTTGTCTGCTTATCTTTTGGCACAGGCCTTCAACAAAAATTTATATTACCTGAGGTTGATGCAGGAAATGGCGCTTTTACTGAAAGAATACCGGAATGAAAGCCCGAACCTGCTGATCAGTGATGCACAGACCCTGCTCAAAGGGATTACAGATGATGCGGACGACAATCCTTCCTTCATTTGGGAAAAAATGGGAAACCGGTACCGGAATTTCCTGTTTGATGAATTTCAGGACACCTCAGCCAATCAATGGGGGAGTTTTAAGTCTTTGCTGACCAATGCCATGGCCTCACCCAGCGGGAAATTGATAGATCATCTGATTGTGGGGGATACCAAACAATCCATTTACCGCTGGCGGAACGGGGACTGGAACATTTTGCACCAGCAGGCAAAACAGGATGTTCAGATCCATAATGTAGTAGAAGATAGTCTGGAAGAAAATTACCGGAGTACGAAGAATATCATCCATTTTAACAATACACTTTTTAAACAGCTGCCCCAATTGATGCAATCGGGCTTAAATGGAGCTATTACAGAACAGGAAAGCCTTCCTGATCTGTTGAAATGGTGGCAGCAGCAAGGCTTTGACCGGATTGTTACGGATGTGTATGCAGAAGCAGAGCAGAAAACAACACCTTATACCCTGGAAGGAGGAACGATCAGTTTTAATGTATTTAAAACGGATCCCGAAGGGAATGCGCTCACCAAAACAACTTTCCGGGACCTGGCTTTAAGTAAAATGATTGCAGAGCTTGATGTTCTGTTTACCGTAAAAAAATATAAACCCCGTGATATCTGTATTCTCGTCCGGTCGAATTCTGAAGCCGTTGCCGCAGTAGAAACCCTCATGGAGCAGGGGATAGATGTGATTTCCGGAGAGGCACTGTTGCTCAGCAATAATACCGCGGTGAAGTTGATCATCAATACCTTGCAGGTGATGGGTGGCCTGGCGGAGAACACAGCCCTGTATAAGGCCAACTGTATCAGTCTATATGCCAGACTGCAGCAGAAACCTGTTGAACCTCATCACTTTTTCTCTCTGAAGTTTAAGAGT
>NZ_DATMRL010000463.1:0-14393 GCF_035566355.1 Pedobacter sp. | reverse complement strand
AGACTAAAGGTTTTATAGGCCACCATGCCTTTGGAAAATCACATCAATACTATGCTTTAATCAGTAAGGAAGATTATAAACGCCATGCTACAGAAAAACTGATGGGCGGTTATTTCGAAAATTCTGTGGAAAGCATGTTTTCCTTTTTTGTTAGAGAGGAAAAAATTGACCTCAATGACGTAGATGAGATTTTAAAGATGATCAACAACATTAAAGACAAACAAAAATGAACTGGGCCCATTACATCCTGCAAGTCAATATTTACCTCGTGGTATTTTACGGCTTCTACAAACTGCTGTTGAACAAAGAGACATACTTCATGCTGAACCGCATTTATCTGCTGTCTGCAGGCATACTTTCGATAGTTATTCCATTCTTAAGATTTGAATGGTTTGCCAGTCAAACGGTCAGCCAACCTATTTATATGGGTGCCTATCAGCTCAATTCCTATATCAGCGAATTTAACCAGGCGCCCCCTGATTCCTATGCTGTATGGATCGGAAGCTTAATTGTCATGATTTATCTGGCAGGCCTGTTGTTCTTCACATCCAGACTGATTGCGCAGCTCTTCAGCGTATCAATATCCCTAAAGACAACAAAAAAAGGAACAGCATTTTCTTTCCTCAACAGGAAATCCATAGATCCGGACTTACCTAACGTTGACATCATTCATCAGCATGAGGATATCCACATTAAGCAATGGCATACCGCAGATGTTTTATTTTTTGAGGTATTGACTATACTCAACTGGTTCAATCCCATCCTTTATTTCTATAAACGCAGTATTCGAAACCTTCATGAATATCTGGCAGATGAGCAGGCGGCAAACTTCCAGGGGGATAAGGAAGAATACGCCATGCTTCTGCTGAGTAGTTCTTTCCAGGTTCCAAGAACTTCCCTGAACAATCATTTTTTCACTCAATCTCAACTTAAAAAAAGAATCACTATGTTGTACAAAGAAAAATCAAAAAAAAGAGCTGTACTGAAGTATGGCCTTTTCCTGCCTTTATTCGCATTGACTTTAACCCTATCGTCTGCGACACTTAGAACCAATGATAAAGTTGCCAAGCTTACAGAAGGCATTCCATTGAACACTTCATTCTTTATGTCGAATGGCTTACTTGATCAGAATGGACAACCCAGACAGGATAAAGTTTATGATTTTGTCAGTATCGAGAAACAACCAGAGTTTAAGGGTGGTATGAAGAAATTCTACGAATACCTGCACAGCTCTGTCAAATATCCCGAAGGTGCAGTAAAGAATAATATTCAAGGCAAAGTATTTCTATCCTTTATCGTAGAAAAAGACGGTAAACTCAACAATATTCATGTCGATAGAAAACTAGGCTATGGTACAGATGAAGAGGCTGTAAGAGTATTAGAAGAAAGCCCCAACTGGAATCCTGGATTGGTTAAAGGAAAACCAGTTAGGGTAAAATACAATATCCCAATCTCCTTTTCTTTAAGCAAATAGAAATCAGCCCCTTCTAAAAAGGACGAAGCCCCAACCAATACGGCAGGGGCTTCGTTTAATATCCTTGTCTCGAGATATAAATTTATTAAACTTCTTCCTCAGAAACAAATTTTGCCGAATAAAAATCTCTGTTCATCCTGGCTATATTTTCTAATGATATTCCTTTAGGGCATTCTGCTTCGCAGGCTCCGGTATTGGTGCAGTTACCAAAACCTTCCGCATCCATCTGCGAAACCATGCTTTGAACACGACGGTAACGTTCCGGCTGTCCCTGAGGCAATTGTGCCAGTTGTGAAATTTTTGCCGAAACAAACAGCATTGCCGAAGCATTTTTACACGTAGCCACGCAAGCACCACATCCGATACAGGCTGCAGCCTCGAAAGCCGAATCTGCCTTCACCTTAGGAATAGGGAGATTATTTGCATCCTGCGCATTTCCAGTATTCACAGAGATAAAACCTCCGGCTGCAATAACGCGGTCAAATGCCGTACGATCCACCATTAAATCCTTGATCACCGGGAATGCTTTTGCTCTCCATGGTTCCACAACGATGGTATCACCATCTTTAAAGGAACGCATATGCAGCTGACAGGTGGTTACCCCCTGAAGCGGTCCGTGAGGCTGGCCATTGATAAACATAGAGCAGGCCCCACAAATACCTTCGCGGCAATCGTGGTCAAAAACAACAGGTTCTTCTCCTTTGTCAACAAGGCCTTCGTTCAATACGTCAAACATTTCAAGGAATGACATATCAGGTGAAATATTAGATAATTTATAATCTACCAAACTACCTTTGGCAATGTTATTTTTTTGACGCCATACTTTCAGCGTTAAATTCATATTTCCTGTACTCATGGTATTGGGATTTTTTACCTATTTATAACTTCTTTGTGCAACCTTAATATTTTCAAACTTCAGCTCTTCTTTATGAAGTTCAAAAGTTACATCACCTTTGTATTCCCATGCAGAAACATAAGCGTAGTTCACATCATCTCTTAAAGCCTCGCCTTCTTCTGTCTGGTATTCTTCTCTGAAGTGACCGCCGCAAGACTCATTTCTGTTCAATGCATCCATACACATCAGTTCGCCCAGTTCAATAAAGTCAGCTACCCGGCCTGCTTTCTCCAGTTCCGGATTCAACTCATTGGCATCACCAGGAACACGCAGATCAGACCAGAATTCCTTGCGCAATTGCTGGATTTCCTCGATACCTTTTTTCAAACCTTCTGCATTACGCGCCATACCACATCTTTCCCACATGATCTTACCTAGTTTCTTGTGGAAATGATCTACCGATTTCGTTCCTTTTATCGCAAAGAACTTATCCAGAATCGCTTTTGCACTGGCTTCAGCTTCAACAAAGGCCGGGTGATCTGTCGGGATAGGCTTGGTGGCCAGTTCTTTTGACAAATAAGCGCCAATTGTATAAGGAATCACAAAATATCCATCTGCCAGACCCTGCATCAATGCGGATGCACCTAAGCGGTTTGCACCATGATCAGAGAAGTTGGCCTCCCCTAAAGCATATAAGCCCGGTACAGTGGTCATCAGATTATAATCTACCCATAAACCGCCCATGGTATAGTGAACTGCAGGATAAATACGCATAGGAAGCTCATATGGATCTTCTCCGGTAATCTGCTTGTACATGTCAAACAAGTTACCATATTTCTCTTTAATCACTTCCCTGCCCAGTCTCATGCAGGTTTCTTTATCTGGATTATGAATATTATGCTTATTGGCTTCTATCTTTCCATAACGTTCTGTATTGGCTTTAAAGTCCAGATAAACCGCTAATTTAGAAGCACCCACACCATATCCGGCATCACATCTTTCTTTGGCTGCACGAGAAGCCACGTCACGTGGCACCAGGTTACCAAAAGCAGGATACCTGCGCTCTAAATAATAATCTCTTTCGTCTTCAGGGATATCTGTTGCCTTACGCGGATCGTCTTTTTTCTTAGGTACCCAGATCCGTCCATCGTTTCGCAATGACTCAGACATCAGGGTCAGCTTGGACTGATGATCGCCTGAAACCGGAATACAGGTTGGGTGGATCTGTGTATAACAAGGGTTACCAAAGAACGCGCCTTTTTTGTGCGCTTTCCAGGCTGCTGTTACGTTACTGCCCATCGCATTGGTAGATAAATAAAATACGTTACCATAACCGCCGCTGCAAAGCAGTACAGCATGTCCAAAATGACGTTCCAGTTCACCGGTGATCAGGTTACGGGCAATAATACCACGTGCCTTTCCATCAATAACCACCACTTCCAGCATTTCATGACGGGTAAACATTTCTACTTTACCCATTCCCACCTGACGCTCTAAAGCACTGTATGCACCCAAAAGCAATTGCTGACCAGTTTGACCTGCAGCATAAAAAGTTCTTTGTACCTGTGTACCTCCAAAGGAACGGTTGTCTAACAAACCTCCGTATTCTCTGGCCAATGGCACACCTTGTGCCACACACTGGTCTATAATGTTCGCACTTACTTCTGCCAAACGATGTACGTTTGCTTCACGGGCGCGGTAATCACCACCTTTAATGGTATCATAGAATAAACGGTAAGTACTGTCTCCATCATTCTGATAGTTTTTTGCTGCATTGATACCACCCTGAGCCGCAATAGAGTGCGCTCTGCGGGGCGAATCCTGGAAACAAAAACATTTTACCTTATATCCCATTTCAGCCAGGGTAGCCGCGGCTGAAGCGCCTGCCAGTCCTGATCCTACCACGATGATCTCTATACTCCTTTTATTGGCTGGATTTACCAAAGGCATAGAAGAACGTAACTTAGTCCATTTTTCGGTTAATTCACCTTCTGGTATATGAGCATTTAATTCTGCCATGTTATTTTAAGCTTATACGTTCAAAAATTAATTAATAAAACCTGCATAGATTGCAATTGGCATTAAAGCGAAAAGCAACGCGATGATAATAGAATACCATACACCAACGCCTTTAATAAGCGGCGTATATTTCTTATGGTTCCATCCCAAAGTTTGAAATGCAGAGGAAAAACCGTGTAATAAGTGATAAGCAAGGGAAACCATTGCCAGCACATACAATACAACGATCCAGATATTTTTAAAAGTTTCCTTCATCACAGCAAACAGATCTTCATGTCCATTCGCATCAGTCGTAGGAATACCGGTAAACCGGGATACTACCCAAAAATTAGACAAATGCACAATTAAAAAGATCAGCAACAGGGTACCCAGTAAGCCCATGGAGCGGGAATACCACTTACTATTTGCATTACCGTTGCTTACCGCATATTTTACCGGACGCGCTGCCTGGTTCTGAAAAGTTAAACGTGCACCCTGAACAATGTGTGCAATAAGCCCTACAAACAGGACAATCTCTCCAGCCCTGATCAGCCAGTTGGTGGCCATAAAATGCGCCCCAATATTAAAAGTAAGTCCACCGTCATTGATAAAGATCAGTGCATTGATAAAGCAATGCACTATTAAAAATAAAACCAAGAACAGGCCGGTAATGCCCATTATTAATTTTTTTCCGATAGAGGAGGAAAAAGCGTTTCCGAAACTAGCCATTTGATTGTTTTTTTATAATTCTATTCCTGCAAAAGTATTTAATAAATGAATTAAATTGGTAATTCCAAGCACAAATCGACTATTTAGAAACGTTCTAAGATGACATAAGGATGATAAATAAAAAAGGGGAGCTCTAATGAAGCTCCCCTTTCACTTAAAATTTTTAAGGCTTAGAACGCAATCGTAAATTTACCATTGTCTCCAACGCCTGAGATGGTTGTTCTTCCGTTTCTGGAAGTAGGCAATGCCTCTTCTACATCTTTTGCACTATTCACCGCCTTACCATTGATTGAAGTAATCAGCGTACCTCTTGAAATATCAAAAGAGTCAAATGCTTTCCCTTCTTCCACATTAGTGACCACCACACCATTTCTCACACCATATTTCGCTTTTAATCCAGCTGGTGCTGGTGAAAACGAAGCGCCCAGTTTAGAAATGCTTGCTCCGGTAGATTTGGCGCCATTGGCTTTAGCCACAACGCCTACACTCTTATCACCTCTTAAGGTAACACTCATATCTCTTAGCTGACCATCTCTTAAAATTGTCAGGTTAACTTTATCACCTGGACTCAGACGTCCTATTTTTTCCTGAAGATCAGGAGAATCGTAGATCACATTACCTTCTACTTTTTTAATGATATCACCCGGTTTAATTCCTGCAGCCGCACCACCGCCATCAGGCATTACATCGCTCACATATAAACCGTCTATATCTTTAACTTTCAGACGTTCGGCCTGATCCGCATCAAGTGGGGTAAAAGTAACGCCGATATAACCGCGTTTTACTGCGCCATACTTTTTAAAATCCTCCAGGATTTTTTTAGCAAGGTTTACTGGAATTGCAAAACCATAACCTTCATTTGTTCCTGTTTGAGAAGCAATAGCGGCATTGATACCGATCAATTCACCATTTGCATTGACTAAAGCACCACCGCTGTTTCCTGGGTTAATGGCGGCATCGGTCTGAATATACGATTCAATGCTGCTGTTGGCTGGTCTTTTACCTGTTCTTTGGTATTGTTCATATTCTTCTTCAGTTGGCTGCTGATTTCTGGCCAAAATCCCAATAGATCTGGATTTAGCACTTACAATACCTGCAGTTACTGTGGTTTGCAGATCTAATGGGAAGCCTACGGCCAATACCCACTCTCCAACCTGTACATTATCTGAATTACCCATCTTTACCACTGGTAAATCTGTTGCCTCAACTTTAATCAATGCAAGGTCTGTATTTGGATCAGCACCAATTACTTTGGCAATCACTTTTTTCCTGTTCGACAAAACCACTTCAACTTTCTCCGCATTCTCTACCACATGGTTATTGGTTACAATATATCCGTCGGGCGTTAAGATTACTCCTGATCCTGATGCTGCCCTTGGAGCACGGGATCTGCCCCCGCCGCCAAAAAACTGTTCCATCATATCCATTGGAGAAGAACCCCCGCTGTTATTTGAACTGTTAAATGTTGTTCTGATGTGCACTACTGCCGGTGAAACCGCAGCTGCCGCCTGCACAAAATCTACTGCCCCTGCCGAGGAAATCTTAATCGGGTTACTTGCAAAAAGCACCTTTTGCTTTTCTTCAATAGACATCCCATCCTGACCGCGCTCTAAAAATCTATAGGCGCCAATTGCTGCAGCACCACCTACCAGTGCCGCTAAAATTACTAATCCTATCCTTTTCATTTGTTCTGTATGTTTATGGTGTATATCAATTATTATATCTGTTTCAAAACATCATTAATCCGGTTTTAATGGCTGTAAATGAGTGAAATAATTATTTTTATAATCCTATGTTCAAATTTAATACCATATGCACGATATTTGTATCTGCTCAGCATCATTATTTAGTTAAAAAATGTTAAATCGGGAGCAAATAAAATAAATGAACATTCCATTCTATAAATACCAGGGCGCCGGCAACGACTTCATTCTGATCGACAACAGAAAAAAAGAATACAACCAACTGAATTATAAAGATATAGAAAAAATATGTGATCGGCGATTTGGGGTTGGCGGCGACGGATTAATGTTGCTGCAGGAGCATCCTGGCTATGATTTTGAGATGCTTTATTTTAATGCGGATGGCAGGCCGGGAAGTATGTGCGGTAACGGTGGACGTTGCATCGTTGCTTTTGCCAAATTCCTGGGCATTATCGACATAAAAACTGACTTTTTGGCTGTAGACGGTCCGCATCACGCCAAAATTACAGCTGAAGGCAACTGGGTAGAATTACAGATGATCGATGTGGACCACATCAGCCAGGATGGTGAGGCTTATGTATTGAACACAGGTTCTCCTCACTATGTAGAGCAGGTTACTGACCTGGAAAGACTGGATGTATATCTGGAAGGAAAATCCATCCGGAACAATGATACCTACAAAGAACAGGGCATTAATGTGAATTTCATAGAAGACAAGGGCGACCATCTCTTTGTAAGAACCTTCGAAAGGGGGGTTGAAGATGAAACTTACGCTTGCGGAACAGGTGTTACCGCTGTCGCTTTATCTATGGCTAAACATAAAGGTCAGAGTGGCCATATCAGCACACCCATCAAAGTATTGGGCGGAAAGCTCCGCATTGAATTTGATTATGATGGAGATGTCTTCACCGATATTTTTCTTTGTGGACCAGCAGAGCAGGTCTTTGCCGGAACAATCGACGTTTAATCTCCTTCGGCAAGGTGTGCAGCAATGCCAATTTTAATCTCACCAAAACTGTATTCTCTGCCAAGACGATCCCGGATAGGATTCATTTGTAAGGTCTTAAGGTCGCGGATAGCCTCCAGGATCTTTTGAAGTTTTTTAGCCCCTATAATCTCTTTTGCAGAGATTTCCTGCCTTGCAATGTAGTGAGCCAAATGACCTTCTATAGTCCCAAGCGCCATTTTTCTTTCTGTAGCTATTTCCTGTACTGTCTTGCCTTCTTTCAACAACTGGAGGGAGAGCTCCTTTGTATCTACTTTTGGAACCTTTTCTTTGGCCTCCGTCTTTTTCGTCTTCGATGTCTTGCTTTTTTTTGCCGTAAAATCCAGTGTATTAGGCATCGCGAATACCTTTTTCATTTCAAATTCACGATTGGCTTCATCCAGCAGGTCATTGACATCTTTTTTTGTAAATTCTTCTCCCCTTATCGTCGCTTTCAGAAGCGCAGTAGCCTTCCTGATATTTTTATATTGTTCGTAGAACAGAGACTCCATCTCCAACAGTTCTGTTAGAAAAGCAACCACTTGCTTATCCTGTTTAACCAGCTCCATACGGTCAAAAATATTCTTTGACATCCGCTGAAGCAATGGATTAAAATAATTCTCTGCTGCAATTGTACGGTCCAGCAGCAAATTCAAACCAGCTTCAGTCTTATCCGCACAAAGCCGCTGTATCTGAGCCAAAAACTTGCTGGCATTCACCTTTTGTTCACTCAGTTCCCTCAACAATTGCTGAGCCCACTTAAAATGCTTTTGTTTCGCCGATTTATTCAGATCTTTGGTATAGGAATGAACATGCTCATAAACATAATTATCAAGGCTCGTTAAATCAAAACACTTTAGAAGATAGCGCTGCAAAAACACTTCACTCTCCGATTTAATCTGATCGCCAAGCACTGATCCGTCGACCTTATTTTTAGAAAAAAGAGAAACATTTGGATCCTGACGGATACCTGCTGAAGGAAGTGGGGAAGTGAGTACCAAGCCATCCAAAGACCGGAGCCGGGACAAGGCCACATAAATTTGACCCGGCGCGAAAGCATTGCCAATATCGACAATCGCCTTATCAAATGTCAAACCCTGACTTTTATGCACAGTAATTGCCCAAGCCAGCTTGATCGGGTATTGTATAAACTTTCCGATCACCTCTTCCTTAATCTCATGGGTTACTTTATCAGTGGTATATCTGATATTCTTCCAGGTATATTTTTCCAGTTTGATCCGCTCCCGCTCTCCTTCCGTTTCTACTTCAACAGCATCGGCTGCCAATGACACCACGGTTGCAATTTTTCCATTAAAGAATCTCTTTTCCGGCGAAGGATCATTTTTGATAAACATGATCTGTGCACCTACTTTCAATTCAAGACTCTGCTCTGCCGGATAGGAGGACTCACTGAATTCATCTTCAATGGCCGATTTATAAAAATAAGACGGAGATTTCAACGCGTCCAGACTTTGCCTGTTCAAAGCATCCGCCCTTTGGTTGTGCGTTGTCAGGGTAATGTATTTTTCTGTAACAGGCGGGCTGAAATTCTCTTTATAATGTTGTTGCAGTAAGGCCACATCTGCAGCAGTAGCCGCGTTATTCCTCAGATTATTCAAGAGGTTAATAAAAACCTCATCTGCTTGTCTGTACACCTTTTCCAATTCTATATAAATAGGCGGGTGATGCAGCAATGCATGAGCATCAAAAAAATAAGGACTCTGATAAAATGTACTTAACAAAGGCCATTCGCTGGATTTCACTACCGGTGGCAGCTGATGCAAATCACCAATAAAAAGTACCTGTACGCCTCCAAAACTTGAATTATCTCTCCGTATATAACGAAGTACCATATCTATGGCATCCAAAAGATCTGCCCGCAGCATACTGACCTCATCAATGATCAGCAACTCCAGATCCGTAAAGATCCGGCGTTTGGTGCTGTTCATCTGCAGATGCCGGACAATAGATTTAGGCGTATTGTAGTGTTGATTTCCCTGCACTTCTCCTGCCACCGGCTGCTTGGGCAGGTAAGTCCCGAAGGGAAGCTGGAAAAGGGAGTGTATCGTTACTCCCGCTGCGTTAATGGCTGCTATTCCTGTTGGCGCTACAATAACCGCCCTTTTATGGGTCAGCTCGATTAAATTCCTGAGAAAAGTAGTTTTACCGGTACCAGCCTTTCCGGTAAGAAAAATGTGTCTGGAGGTATAATTGATAAATTTTGCAGCAAGCTCAGCAGGATTCGTTTCAGCCATGAAACAAAGATAGCAAGATTTTGATTAATCCATTAAAAAATTAATTAACCAAAAGCTTATATCCTTTACCGTGAACATTCAAAATCTCTACCTTTGGGTCTTCCCGCAGGTATTTACGCAACTTACTTAAAAACACATCCATACTCCGTCCGTTAAAATAATTATCATCGTGCCAGATGCTCAGCAAAGCTTCTTCACGGGTCAGTACAGAATTTTTCTTTAAACAAAGCAATTGCAAGAGTTCCGCCTCCTTGGTAGACAGTTTCTGTTGTTGTCCGTTAAACCAAATGAGCTGTGTGGTATAATCAAACACATAATTCCCAATTTCAAACTGGGTTTGCTGAGGCTCCTTCTCATCAGATTCCCTGGCGGCTGAGACCCTTTTCAGTAAAGCATTGATGCGAAGCAGCAATTCTTCTATTCTAAATGGCTTAGTAATATAATCGTCTCCTCCCAGATCGTAAGCAGAGGCCTTATCTTCCATCATAGCTTTCGCAGTTGCAAAAATAATAGGCACATGCTGATTGATCTTTCTGATCTCTTTACCCAGTGTAAAGCCATCTTTTTTTGGCATCATCACATCCAGGATACACAGATCAAAGCTCTGCTTATGAAATGCACGCAAACCTTCGTCCCCGTCAACACACAACACAACATCAAACTTACCTTTTAACTGCAGATAATCCTGTAAGAGCAAGCCCAGGTTTGGATCATCTTCCACAAGTAGAATTTTTTTGAGCATATATAAAGATATTTAAATTAATGGTAAAGTTATTTCAAAAACAGTCCCCTTGTCTTTTTCACTCTGCACTTTAATATTTCCGCCCAGCTGGGTAACAATATCCTGCACATAATTCAAACCCAGACCAAAACCTTTTACATCGTGCAGGTTTCCGGTTGGAACCCGGTAAAACTGATCAAAAATCCGCTTGGTCTGATCTTTCGTCATTCCAATTCCATGATCGGTAATTTGGATTAAGAGATTTCGCGGGGTATTTTTCGTTGTAATTTCAATGACCGGACTTTCCATACTGTACTTATTTGCGTTATCGATCAGGTTATAGATCACATTGGAAAGGTGTAACTCATCCCCCTTAACTACCGGATGCACGGCATCCAGATTGAGGGTCAGTGTTGCATTTCTTTTCTGGAGCTGCAGGCTCATACTATCTGCCACCGCAGCAATCAGATCATTCATATCGACCTCTGTTTTTTCAAGGTGGAGCTCATTTTTTTCCAACCTGGCGATACTCAGCACACGCTCAATATGGTTGCCTAAACGGACATTTTCATCATAAATAATTCCCGCAAGCCGTTTAATGCGGCTTTTATCTTCTACAATCTCCGGATCTTTAAGTGCCTCACTGGCAATCATAATTGTCGCCACCGGAGTTTTAAACTCATGTGTCATGTTGTTGATGAAATCCGTTTTCATCTCTGAGATTTTCTTTTGCCTTAATATAGCGTAAAGCGTATAAGAGAAAATAAAAATCAGGATCAGCAACAATCCGCCAGAGGAAGCAAGCGTAACTCCCATATTACCAAAAATGGCCTCACTTTTATTCGGAAAACTAACATAGAGCATTCCGGGATCTCTTAAGATATCATTGCTAAACAAAGTTGTTTGATAGGTATTGGAGGGTAAAACCTCTGCTGCTGTATTGGAGACTTTTTTATACAGCAAAGAATCCCTATTGACCAGTTTCACCCAGAAATCATAGGGAAGGTCAATATTATTATTGACCAGTTCTCTTTTAATAAGGGTATCCAGCACATCTTTTGAAATTCTTTGGGTTATTGGAACATCTCCCCTTTCCATCTCCTTTGCTGTTTCCTCCACCAAATTAAAATTACTGGAATTGAATAATGGAACGGTATCCGCTTTCAATTGTTTCATTTCCCGTTCATAACGCCTTTTTGCCAGAGTATCATCTCTGTTAAACCGCAACGCAACATCCCCATCGACCGTAGCTACAGACACTTTTAGAGGTTTTCCATCCAGCTTATTATAGACCAGGTAGCGAATACTATCGGGAAGTTTATAAGGGCGCATACTAAATGTTCTTGCCCTGGAAAGCATAAATGTCTTTCTAACATTGCCGCCAACAACATTCAGATCTGAATCAAAAGCGACACTTACATCTACATTTAAAGGTGTTGTAGACTGACTGCTTAAGGCAATATAATCGGCCTCTGAAATGATGGTCGGATTTAAATAGACCGCCCTGATGATGCTGTCCTGGAGATTCAGGTCGTCAATGATCATACGCTGTTGTTCAAACTTACGCTTGCGTTCCCCCTCCTTATAACGTTCTTCCAGGCCAGCAATCGTCTTTTCTTTATCACGCTGCTCCTTTTCTCTCTTCAATCTCCACTCAAAATCCTTCCGTGTAATCAAACTGGCTGCATTCCTCCGTTGTACCTTGTTTACTACAGCAGTTAAAGCCTGGTTAACATTTTGTTTAAACACCTCAGAATTTAGTTCATAGGCCTGCCTGATGTAATATAACTGCATTACAACCACACCTACCAGCGCAATAGTCATCAGCGCGGTAATCAGCCAAAAGCTCCTTTTCTTCATGATCTATTCAAAATTAACGAAGCATGAACATAAAGCTGTGTTTTTAACACTTTTTAACTTAAAGGCTTAGCCTTTCCAGACCTTATTCACGCATTGTTTTCAAGGCTCTTGTCCAGCGAAGCAACTCTTTCAACATATTATCTGCAGCAATTAAGGAGATCTCGCCTGGCACAAATTCATTTTGCTCGTTAATCAGTTTCGCAAAAAACGGAATAAATACGGCATCTGCCAGAGGAACGATCTTTAAGGTAGCAAGGTCTCCCTTTAAACTGTTTGCTGCCCGCGTACCAGCGGAGATCCCTCCATAACTGACTATGCCGGACGCTTTATAAGCCCATTCCTTTTGCAGATATTCCAGTGCATTTCTCAATGGGGCAGGATACCCAAAATTATATTCCCCGGTCACAAAAATAAAGGCATCAGCACTGTTAATTTTAGCACTCCAGTCTTTGGTATGCTGATGCTGATATTTCTGGAGCGAGGGATGATTGGGCTCATCCATCATCGGGAGCTTTACTTCTCCAAGATCCAGCAGTTCCACTTCAAAATCCTCATTTCGGCGGGCAATGTCCGCTATCCAATTGGCGATTACAGGACCTTTCCTCCCAGGCCGTACAGTAGCAGATATAATTTTCAGCTTATACATCGTTCCTTATTTTTAAATTATAACATCTGCTGACTGCATCTTGTTTAGTGATTTAATTACATTTGAGGTTATGAACCAGATTCAACAAGAAAAACGTCCGGCAGGATTAAGTTTTATTTTCATTACCCTTTTGATTGATGTAATAGGACTAGCCATTATTATACCTGTTTTCCCCAAGCTCATTGAAGGCCTCATTCACGGCAATGTTAGCGACGCATCGCGGATTTCCGGCCTGCTTCTGGTGGCCTATGCCGTCATGCAGTTTCTCTGCGCACCCCTGGTTGGAAACTTAAGTGATAAATATGGACGAAGACCTGTACTCCTTTTTTCTTTACTGGGATTCGGGATCGATTATCTGTTCCTTGCCTTTGCGCCTACCATTGGCTGGCTGTTTGTCGGCCGGATCATTGCAGGGATCACCGGCGCCAGTTTTACTACAGCTTCCGCTTATATTGCAGATGTCAGTACACCTGAAAAACGTGCCCAAAACTTTGGAATGATCGGCGTGGCTTTTGGTCTTGGTTTTATCCTTGGCCCTGTAATCGGAGGCATCCTGGGAAAAATAGACACCCATTATCCCTTTTATGCAGCAGCGGCCCTGGCTTTCATCAATGCTTTATACGGCTTCTTTATACTTCCGGAATCTTTATCCAAAGAGCACCGCCGGCCTCTTGACTGGAAAAGATGTAATCCTTTGGGTACCCTGATACAACTCAGGAAATATCCCTCCGTGATCAATCTATCGGTATGTTTATTCGTTGTATATTTTGCCGGGCATGCCGTGCAAAGTGTATGGACCTTTTACACCATGCAAAAGTTCAAGTGGAGTGAGGATCTGGTGGGCTATTCCCTGGGTTTCATCGGACTTATGATCGCTGTTGTGCAGGGCGGCCTGATCCGGATTGCGATCCCCAAACTTGGGCAGGAACGCAGCATCTGGATTGGCCTCACACTCTATGCCATAGGCATGGTCCTTTTTGGCCTGGCCAACAAGAGCTGGATGATGTTTGCCTATATGGTGCCCTATGCTTTAGGTGGCATCGCTGGCCCGGCGCTGCAAGGTATTATGACCAATCAGGTTCCCGCAAACGAACAGGGAGAACTGCAAGGGGGCTTAACCAGCTTAATGAGCCTGAGCTCTATTTTCGGCCCCTGGTTTATGACCTATATCTTTTACTACTTTACCA
>NZ_DATMRL010000462.1:0-11897 GCF_035566355.1 Pedobacter sp. | reverse complement strand
TGATGCAAATACATTCGTTAAAAATATCCAGATTAAATTAAAAGCGGCTAAACTAGGATCCATATCCTATAAAGTTGTATTGAGCCCATTGAAAAATGAGGTGTCAATGCAAAACAATGCACAGAATTTCGTTGTAGAGGTTATAGACGACAGGCAAAAAGTATTAATAGCTGCTGCCGGACCTCATCCTGATCTGGCCGTTTTAAAACAAGCTATAGAAACCAACAGACACTTTGAGGTAAAAACCATTTTAAATAAAGACCTGGATGTGGTTAATGTCAATGATTATAGTCTGGTGATTCTTTACCAGCTGCCAGACCAGCAGTTTAAAGCGGCATCCCTGATCGGTAAAGTGCAAGCGTCCAAACGACCGGTTTGGTATGTACTTGGTGCGCAAACTGACTTTACTGCCTTTAACCGTTTACAGCAACAGGTAAGTCTAAGCAGCTCCAATGACCGGCTTCAGGAAATCACACCAATAGTCAATACTGATTTTACCACCTTTGAAATTAATGAAGCATTTAAAAAAAGTATTCAAAGTTATGATCCACTGCAAATACCCTATGGGCAATTGAATATCAACGGAGTGGCTTTGGCGATGCTGAATCAAAAACAAACGAAAATCGGATCCAATCTACCTTTATGGTTTTTTATGTCCTCTGGTGAGCTTAAATCGTGTTACCTCATTGGAGAAGGGCTTTGGAGATGGAAACTGACTGAGGCAAGAAATAATTTGTCCGAAACGTTGAATCAGCTGGTGTTGCAATCTGTCCAATATCTCACCGTTAAAGATGACAAACGTAAATTTAAGGTTTATCCATCAAAAACGAGCGTGGACGAAAATGAGTCCGTAGTTTTAAATGCCAGTCTGTATAATGACAATTATCAACCCGTAAATACACCAGATGTTACAGTTAGAATCCGTAATGAAGGTGGAAAGGTTTTTAATTTTACCTTTTCAAAGTCAGAGAAAGCTTACCTGCTTAATGTCGGACTGTTGCCTCCTGGAACTTATAACTATGCTGCGGAGACTTCAATGGGCGGCCGGAAATATACTGCTGAAGGCACATTCTTTGTAAATCCTCTGTTTGCTGAATATCAGCAAACGACAGCAAATCATCAATTGCTATACACCATTTCTGCCCAAACTGGTGGAAAGATGTATGCCCCGGAAAACCTTAAAGAACTGTTCAGGGAGCTCAAAAACAAGGAAACTATAAAGACCTTAAGTTTTGAAGACCTGAAATATGAAGAATTAATTAACTTTAAATGGTTATTTGTACTGATCTTAGCCTTGCTAAGTACAGAATGGTTTGTGAGAAAGAGAAACGGTTTACGCTAGTTAAAAAGTATGGAAATAAGTACGTCACAAACCATTGAGATTCTGGGTACAATTGCTTTTGCAATATCCGGCTCTTTTGCAGCTATGCAAAGACGGCTTGATCCCTTCGGCGTATTGATCATTGCCTTTGTCACTTCTATAGGGGGTGGTACCGTGCGCGATTTGTTATTAGGAGATACGCCCGTGGCCTGGATGAGAGATGTCAATTATTGTCTGCTGATCCTGATCACCTGTATTGCGACCATCTTTTTCAAAACCCACATTAAAAAGTTTAAGGTAACACTCTTTCTTTTTGACTCTCTCGGTCTGGGGCTGTTTACCATGCTGGGCATTCAGAAAGGCATTTTATTTGGTCTGAGCCCTGGAATTTGTGTAGCTCTGGGCACCATTACCGGATGTTTTGGCGGAGTAATCCGCGATACGCTTTTAAATACAATACCACTTATCTTTAAAAGGGAAATCTATGCAACAGCCTGTATCCTTGGTGGAATTCTGTACTATGGACTGATCTATTTTAAGATAGGGAATGATCTGGCCAGGATTACGGTGATTGCCTTTATTTTTGTATTTCGGATTATCGTAGTGAAATATAAGCTCACTTTGCCAAGATTTGGCTATTAGTCTTTAGGAGCTTCTTTGATAATGACAAAGACATCCTCGTTGTCTTTCTTCATGAAGTACTTTTCTCTGGCGAACTTTTCTGCGGTATTCAGATTGGTATTCAGTTCATTCAGGTCTTTCTTTACATGAGCCGTTTCTTTCTCGTAGAAATCTTTTTCTTCCTGAAGTTTGTTTACTTCAGAGCGGTATTCATACTGAGACAACATATCGTTCTTGTCAAAAAATAGCATCCATACCACAAAAGCAGCAGCTGCAATGAAGTATTTGTTGCGGAAAAGATCAAGTAAACGATTCATAGACACAAATATAAGGTAAAATTCATAAAAAGAAACGGCCCTTATCGAAAAATAAGGGCCGTTTCTTTTATATAAACTTTTAAATTATTTCTTGAAGAATTTAAAATCTTTACCAATGAAACGTGCAGCTGCACCAAGTTCTTCTTCAATACGAAGCAACTGATTGTATTTTGCAATCCTGTCCGAACGTGAAGCAGATCCGGTTTTGATTTGACCACAGTTTAGGGCTACAGCCAGATCAGCAATCGTTGTATCTTCAGTTTCACCACTTCTGTGGCTCATTACCGAAGTATAACCATTCGTTTGTGCTAAAGTAACCGCGTTGATGGTTTCAGTTAAAGAACCGATTTGGTTCACTTTTACCAGGATAGAGTTTGCAGTATCCTGGTCTATACCAGTTTGCAAACGCTTAACGTTAGTTACGAACAAGTCATCACCAACCAACTGAACTTTATCACCGATTTTCTCAGTTAGTAATTTCCATCCAGCCCAGTCATCTTCCGCCATACCATCTTCAATAGAGATGATTGGATATTTAGCCGCTAAACTGGCCAGGTAGTCCACTTGCTCAGCGCTGGTGCGGATGGCACCTTTATCGCCTTCAAATTTAGTATAGTCGTATTTACCGTCCTTGTAGAATTCTGAAGCTGCACAATCAAAAGCCAGGCAAATTTGCTCACCTGCTTTGTAACCTGCTTTTTCAATCGCCTTAATAATGGTTTCAACTGCATCTTCAGTACCTTCAAAAGTAGGTGCAAATCCACCTTCGTCACCTACTGCAGTAGAAAGACCTCTGCTGTGCAGGATTGCTTTTAAGTTATGGAATACTTCAGTACCCCATCTTAAAGCTTCTGAAAAAGAAGAAGCGCCAACTGGCATGATCATAAATTCCTGAAAAGCAATAGGGGCATCAGAGTGCGAACCACCGTTCACAATATTCATCATCGGGATAGGCAAAGTATTAGCATTAACCCCGCCGATGTAACGGTATAAAGGCTGACGGCTTTCCTGAGCGGCAGCTTTAGCTACAGCTAAAGAAACACCAAGAATAGCGTTTGCACCTAAATTACCTTTGTTCTCTGTTCCGTCCAGTTTGATCATCAGGTTATCGATGGCATTTTGCTCAAATACATCGATACCTCTTAATTCAGCAGCAATCTTGTCATTTACATTGGCAACAGCTTTTAAAACACCCTTACCCATATATACAGACTTATCGTTATCACGAAGCTCTACAGCCTCGTGCATACCCGTAGAAGCACCAGATGGTACGGCCGCACGGCCAAGGACACCATTTTCTGTGATTACGTCTACTTCAATTGTAGGATTGCCGCGGGAGTCAAGTATTTGCCGCGCATGAACATCGATTATTAAACTCATTTTTATTGGTTTTTATTTGTAAATAAGCCTTAGTGTAGAAATTACAATTACTAAGGCAATATCCAAAGTTATAATAAATTTTAAATTATAGGCTTTGATAATGTTTTTTTTTGAATTAAGCCTTAGCTAAGAAATAGTTAAGTTAAAATGTTGTCAAAAAAAGAAGGGAGATAATTCTTAGAATTATCTCCCAGGTATAGTATTTTATCTTCTAAAATGATTATGCTATTTCAGATTTGGAAGCAAAAACCGCTTTATAAACCAGACCAGCCAAAATAGCCCCTGCAATAGGTGCAACCCAGAACAGCCAAAGCTGACTCAGCGCCTCACCACCAACAAATAAAGCCTGGCTGGTGCTTCTTGCAGGATTAACAGAAGTATTGGTTACAGGAATGCTGATCAGGTGTATCAGCGTAAGACAAAGGCCTATGGCCAAGCCCGCAAATCCTTTAGGTGCCCTGTCATCGGTAGCGCCTAAGATAACGATAAGGAATATAAAGGTCATCACAACTTCGCAGACCAGCGCTGCAGTCAGACTATATTTTCCAGGAGATAAATCTCCGTAGCCATTGGTTGCAAAGCCCCCAATGGAACTTCCGTTACCAGTAGCAATAACATACAGGATACCAGCAGCGGCAATGCCGCCCAGTACCTGGGAAATAATGTAGGGAATCAAGTCTTTTCCGTCAAAGCGGCCTCCAATCCAAAGACCAACGGATACGGCGGGATTGAGGTGACCGCCGGAAATGCTGCCTATGGCATAGACCATAGTCACAACAGTTAATCCAAATGCGAGGGCTACGCCGGCAAAGCCGATGCCTGCCCCAGGATAATTACAGGCAAGGACAGCGCTGCCGCAGCCGCCCAGTACGAGCCAAAATGTTCCAATAAATTCTGCTACTAGTTTTTTCATACTTTACGGTGTTTAAATTTTTATTTGGTGTGGGAGTGATCATATATGTAATTTACAATAAATAATTATGACTTACACAAATAAAATTTCAGTAAAGTAGTTTTTTTTACTCCCACTTAAAAACCTTAACAGCTACAGCGTAGATGCCAAACCCCCAGATAATCATGATCAGGATTTGTTGCTTGACATCCCATAAACCTGCACCTTCAAATGCAACCTTTCGCATCGCGTCGTTCAGGTAAGTTAAAGGCAGGGCCCTGCTGATGGGTTGTAACCAGTTTGGGAATGCATCTATAGAAAAGAAAGTGCCCGAAAGTAAAAATTGTGGCAAAGTAATAATATTGGATATTGGAGGGATGGTGCTTTCGCTCTTGGCCAGACCAGACACCACAAATCCAAAGCCCATGAAAACAATAACGCCAATGGTGGCCAGTAGGAGCATATTGATCACCGTTATGACACCATGTATAAGTGTGAAATGAAAAAAGAAATGTCCAATCAGGATGATAAACAGGGCGCCAAGTAAAGCAAAACCAATTCTGGCAAGTCCTTCCCCCAATACAATACTGGATCTTTTCACTGGCGTGGCAAAAAAGCGTTTGATCACCAGGGTTTGACGTAAGCTAAAAAAGACAAATGCCGTTCCAAATACACCAGTGCTGAGTAAAGAGAAGCCCAGTTGACCAGGGAGAATAAAATCTATGGTCCTGTAGATACGGCCTTTCACGGTACTTTCATTCAATTCAGCAACGGTTGGCTTCATGTCTCTTGAATTAAGCGTATAGAGCAGGTTATTCAGGATGGATTTAAGAATGTTGGACTTATCAATAGAGGCCGAGGTATATTTTACATCAGCTATAAAGGCTGGCGTACCCGATGGATTACTTTTAACATCAATGACAGCATCTATGGTTCCTTTTTCCAGGTCGGCCTGAATTTCTTTAGGGGCTTTATCTTTTATGAGCCTCACTACAGAGACTTTTTCCAATGCATAGATTATAGGGTTTTGAAGATTAGAACCGGGTGCAACAGCAAGATCTACTTTAACCCCACCTCCGCCAAGAAAACCGAAAACGAGGATAAAAATCAGCGGAAAAGCCAGGGTGAATACAACAGCAGAGGGGCTGCGCATGATGGATCTGAAGCTGGCTTTAGCCAGTGCTAAAGTTGCTTTGGTATTGTTATAAGGTTTGTTCATGGTTCTCAGATTATCCTTCACGCCATTGCTGGCCGGTCAGGTTAATAAATACATCTTCAAGGTTTGCCTTTTTTACTTCTTTTTTTCGTTCAAAGCCACTATTGACAAGATTGTCAATTAAATTGTCGGGTGAATCCAGTGCAATAATCTGTCCGTGTTCTACAAAAGCAACCCGGTCACAAAGCTGTTCTGCTTCATCCATATAATGTGTTGTGATCACTACAGTGGTACCGCTTTTGCGAATTTCAATGATAAGGTCCCATAGATTGCGCCGGGCTTGTGGATCTAAACCGGTTGTGGGTTCGTCCAGGAAGATGATTTTGGGATTGTTGATGAGGGTAGTGGCGATAGAGAAACGTTGTTTCTGGCCTCCTGAAAGGGCTTTATACCGGGCTTTGGCCTTGTCCTGAAGATTTACTTTTTCCAGCATTTCCATGGGCTTGATATCTACTCCATACAATCCGGAAAATAATTCCATCAGTTCAACCAGGTTGAGGTTAGGGTAGTAGCCCGCAGCTTGTAACTGTACACCTATAATTTGTTTGATCCTCCCTGCATCGTGATCTACTGATAAACCATCAACGGTAATTTCTCCGGATGTTTTTTCTCTCAGGGTTTCAATGATTTCGAGGGTTGTCGTTTTTCCGGCGCCATTTGGGCCAAGTAACCCAAAGATTTCGTTTTCATACACGTCAAAGCTGATGCCTTTTACCGCGTTGAAATCATCATAGTTCTTTACCAGGTTTTTAACACTGATAATGGCCTTCTTTTTATCCATGGTGTAAAAGTAAGAAGGTTTTTAAGGAATAGAAAACCATCTATCCCTTAAAACCTGCAATATGTCGGTAAAATGATGCTTTAAACCTGTGAATAAGGTTACCAGGCCAGCTCGCCTTTGATCATTTCAATAAAGTCATCAAAAAGATAACGGGAATCATGAGGGCCTGGAGAAGACTCCGGATGGTACTGAACAGAGAAAGCTTTTTTGCCTTTGACCCGGATACCTTCAATAGACTGATCGTTCAGATTAAGGTGGGTAATCTCTACTTTGTCAGAACTTCTCACTTCTTCTGGAATCACACCGAATCCGTGGTTTTGTGAAGTCACTTCACAATGATTTTTGATGATGTTCTTTACGGGATGGTTTAATCCTCTGTGTCCGTTGAACATTTTCATGGTTCCGATACCATTGGCTTCTGCCAGCAGCTGATGACCTAAACAAATTCCAAACAGGGGTTTGTCTGCAGCTAATACTTGCTTAACGGTTTCAATTGCATAAGGCATTGCGGAAGGGTCACCAGGGCCGTTGGAAATAAAATAGCCATCAGCACCCCATTTATTCATCTCTTCGAAGCTTGTCTTTGCCGGAAATACCTGTACATAAATATCTCTGTCGTCAAAATTACGAAGGATATTTTTCTTAATACCCAGATCCAGTGCAGCGATCTTATAGGTAGCTTCCGGAGACCCGTAGAAATAAGGCTCTTTGGTAGATACTTGAGAAGAAAGTTCTAAACCATCCATGGAGGGAACTTCTGCTAATTTCTTTTTCAATTCCTCCAGATCAGTGATTTCGGAGGAGATAATGGCATTCATTGCACCTTTATGTCTGATGTGACGCACCAGGGCACGGGTGTCTATGTCTGAAATACCGACAATATTTTCATTCTGGAAGTAATCCTGAATTGACTCTGAAGCTTCTTTACGGCTAAATCCAATATTGTAGTTTTTGCAAACCAGACCCGCTATTTTGATGGAATCAGATTCGATCTCTTCTTTATGTATTCCATAATTTCCGATATGAGCATTGGTGGTAACCATGATCTGGCCGAAATAGGAAGGATCAGTGAAAATTTCCTGATACCCGGTCATTCCTGTATTGAAACAAATTTCTCCGGTTGTGGTACCGATTTTTCCGGCTGCTTTACCGTGGTATACGGTTCCGTCTGCCAATAACAAGATCGCGGGTAACTTGGTGTAGTTAGTCATGATGATAATAATCAGAAATTATGTGGAAAAAAGAGAAAAAAGAATGGGGAGTACTGGCATTTTGGCCATTTTTACTGTTAACAAATGTGATGTTATCTAACCCGTTCATTTCGGGATACAAAGATAGGTTTTTGAGTGTTCATTTCAATATTTTTTTAACAGTAATTTTAAGAAGGGGTAGATTAAGGGAATTTAGAGGAAAATTCTGTACAGCTGCTTCAAGACTAACGATATCAGGACCGCTGAAGAAGCGGACAGATCTCTGAGGTCTTGAAGCAGCTGTACAGAATTTTCCTTAGCAAATTGCAGAGGGGGGAGGTGACCAGGTAGAGCGCAGAGGTTATGAAACAGGAACCGGTATTGTTCCTGAATCTTCCGGACAAGGTTGTGTACTGGTGTATAGTCCCAGCAGAGTTAGTCCGGTGTGAGTCCGGAGTAAGTCCGGGTTTTTGCAGAAAAACCCGGACTTAGGCTGCTCTAATTCAGGAGTAACTCAGGAGTTAGTATAAACCAGGACTGGAACAGGCAAGTTCCAGGCACATACTAGCCAAATAACCCTGTCGAATTCCATAACCTACTCTGCCCCCTGCCCGGATCCTCCCCCCCCCAGCTAAGCGCCTAAAAAAATCAATACTACTCTGAGAGGACCTCAGGGGGCCTTGCCACAAGAGCGAAGCGGGGCAAGGACTCCAGTCCTCGAAGAGTATATTGATTTTTCAATAAGCTTACTATCCTACTAATTTTACGTAAAGGTTATTGTTTTTGCGTTTTATTTCGATTGTAAAACCTAATTTTGTCAATCTAAACCTAATAGGCATGTCAGTAAATAAAGAAGTAAAACGCATTACTACACATATTCTGCAAGAAATGAAACAACGTGGCGAGAAAATAGCCATGTTAACAGCTTATGACTATTCCATGGCTACAATCCTTGGAGACGCAGGGCTGGATGTATTACTCGTTGGAGATTCTGCATCTAATGTTATGGCGGGACATGAAACAACCCTTCCAATTACGCTGGATCAAATGATTTACCATGCTCAAAGTGTAGTTAGAGGAGCAGGACGAGCATTCGTTGTTGTAGATCTGCCTTTCGGATCTTATCAGGGAAATTCAAAAGAAGCCCTGAATTCTGCCATCAGAATTATGAAAGAGTCCGGGGCACATGGCGTAAAGCTGGAGGGCGGGGCCGAGATTGTGGAATCAGTTGAACGTATTATTACCGCAGGTATACCAGTGATGGGACACCTCGGGCTTACTCCGCAATCCATTTATAAATTTGGAACCTATACAGTAAGAGCTAAAGACGAGCTGGAAGCAGAAAAATTAAAAAGTGACGCAAAGATTCTGGAAAAGGCCGGGTGTTTTTCAGTTGTGCTGGAAAAAATACCTGCAAAATTAGGAAAGGAAGTATCTGAAAGTTTACATATTCCAACCATAGGAATTGGCGCCGGTCCGGATTGTGATGGACAAGTACTCGTGGTTAATGATATGATTGGTCTGACCAAAGGCTTTAAGCCTCGTTTCCTGCGTCAGTATCTGGATTTATATAGTGGAATAAAAAATGCCGCAGAATCTTATATCAAAGATGTGAAAGGCAATGATTTTCCAAATGAAAAAGAACAATATTAAGCAATGTCTGTAACCGATAAAGATATACTTTACGAGGACAATCATCTAATAGCAGTATATAAACGCGCCGGTGATATTGTTCAGATTGACGAGACAGGAGATGAGCCATTGGAAGACATGGTTAAGAAATATCTTGCTAAAAAATACAATAAACCCAACAGCGCTTTTCTGGGTGTGGTACATCGTCTGGACCGCCCCGTTAGCGGAGTAATCCTGTTTGCCAAAACCAGTAAAGCACTGGAGCGGATGAATGCGCTTTTTAAGAACAGGGAAGTCAAAAAGACCTATTGGGCGGTGGTGAGAAACAAGCCGGCACAACCTTCAGGTACATTAGTACACTGGCTGATTAAGAACCCTCAGAAAAACGTAGTTACCCCCCATAATAAAGAAGTGCCCGGAAGTCAGCGCTCCGAATTGAGTTACAGGCTCATTGGTGAACTTGGAGGTTATTATCTGATCGAGGTAGACCCATTAACGGGTCGTTCTCATCAAATCCGGGTACAACTATCCACCTTGGGCTGCCCCATAGTTGGAGACAATAAATACGGTTATCCAAGGGGGAGCAGAAAGGGCAGCATTTGCTTGCATGCGCGTCGTCTACAGTTTACACACCCTGTAAAAAAGGAGCCTGTTAATATATTTGCCAAATTGCCGGTAGATGGTTTTTGGGAGCGTTTTGAAGACTTTTAATTGCAATCTGCTTTAGTAAGCACAATGGCACTGTTGAACTGGAGGTTTTTCGGATCTTTAAATACCATCTCTCCGTTCTTATCTTCCACGTCGCCGAAGCCTTCTATTAACTGATTTTCCTTTTTGAGAAAGGCGACTTGTCTTGCTGAATGCATGCCTTCGGAATCAAAAGTGTAATCGATTAAAAGGGTATCGCCTTTCATCACACCAGATATTGTTCCATAATTCCTATCTTTTTCATACAAACTATAGGTTAAATCTCCTGTAATTTTGCCCGAGGTTGTATGCAGGGAAAGGGCAATGGTATCCTTATCTTTAATATAGGAATAGCATTCTTGTCCGGGAAGGGTGACGTGCTCGCTTTCCGCATGCACTATGCTGTCGGCTTTTGGGTTGGTTACAGTTGTGTTCTGACAGGAACTCAGCGCGCCTGTAAGTGCGAAAAGCGAAAGAAGGTAATGTTTCATCTCTTGGTTCTTCAATAAGGTATACAACAGTTAAGGTACAAAATAGTTGAGCAAAGTTGAAATTAAACAGAAAACCCCGCTTTGGGCGGGGCTTTCTAAACAATTAACAAAACGTATTACCATACAAAGGTAGCTGCTGCCCCGGCAGGTAAATTAGTCTCCAGGGTTTTGCCATTATCTTTTATATTGAAATTTTGAGTATGGTCGGTTGTGTTGGCTATGATGAGCACTTTCTTGCCTTCAGGTGTTTTAAAGGCCACGTTTTCCAGTCCGCTTGTAGAATTGGATCCAATCCTTACAGAGCCCGGAGTAACAAATTTAGAAGCGTGGCCAATAATATAATAAGCAACGTTTCTTTTTACCGCTGAATGTATGGTTAAGGCACCAAGGCAGGTTACACAGCCACCTACTGTGTGTGGACCATAAGAAGGATCTGCGGCAAGGTTCCATTCCAGTACATTTTTGGCCCAGTTTCGTGTGGCACCAATGATCAGGGTAGAAACATGCCATTTCAGGTCTTCAGGGAAATTACCCGGGCCACCTACCCATTGCTCTGTAAAATACAGGTTCTTATCCGGGTGGGCATTATGGACTTCAGTCAGGGCATCAATTTTACCACCATATAAATGAAAAGCAGAACCATCTACATATTGACGGGCTTCCGGATCATTCAGGATCGTAATAGGATAATCTGGTCTGTCGGCATTATGGTCATAAACAATGATCTTGGTTTTGATGCCTTCCTTTTTGAACACAGGACCAAGGGCTGTTTTAACGAACTTGGCCTGGTCTGGAGCTTCCATATACATGCTGGGTACATTTCCAGGATGTAAAGGTTCATTCTGGATGGTCACCGCATCAACAGTAATTCCTTGTGCTTTCATAGCCTGAATGTATTTTACAAAATACCTGGCATAAGATTCGTAATATTCAGGTTTTAAACTACCTCCTTTAAAACTGTCGTTGTCTTTCATCCAGGTAGGTGCCGTCCATGGAGAACCCAGGATTTTAATAGAAGGATTGATGGCTACAATGCGCTTAAGCACCGGAACCAAATCTTTCATTTCTCTGGACAGGGAGAATTTTTCCTGGTTTATATCAGTCTGTCCAGTGGGAAGATCATTATACGTAAATGTATCTGCACTTAAGTCTGAAGCACCTATACTGATGCGCAGGTAACTGATGCCAATGCCATTTCCTTTTCTGGAGAAAAGTTCCTGAAGCAGGGCTTCCTTTTCTTTTGCAGGAAGACTATGAATCAATGTAGCACTTCCACCAGTTAAGGTGAAGCCAAAGCCATCAATACTTTGATAAGTCTGTTGCTCATTGATCTCAATGGAGGGATTACTATTGCTGAAATCTCCAAAGT
>NZ_DATMRL010000461.1:0-6101 GCF_035566355.1 Pedobacter sp. | reverse complement strand
ACTTCATTTGATTATTCAGGAACTATAGATTATTCTCAAGGCGTTTCTATACCGCTTACTCAGGCGATCAAAGAAGAGTTTCCACAGGTTGAAAGGGCAGCAGCACTTCAACTTAGCGGCGGGATCCTGAAAATTAAAGATAGACTGGGAAAGGAAAAGATAAAAACTGCCGAAGATATATTTTATGCGGGACCAGAGTTCTTTGATGTCTTCAATATGCAATGGTTATTGGGAAATCCCATCAGTTCACTATCTCAGCCAAATACCATGGTGCTCTCTAAGAAGATGGCTCTTAGATATTTTGGGGACTATAAAGAGGCAATAGGCAGGACCATTAATTTTCAAAATAAAATTGATCTTAAAGTGACTGGTATCATAGATGATCTTCCGGAAAATACAAGTTTTCCTCTGAATATTATACTCAGTTATGCGAGTTATCCGAAAAAGAACAACAAAAATTGGACGTCGATAAGAAGTGGTTCCAATTGTTATTTATTGCTTAGAAAAGGTACAAATATACGCGAATTTGAAAACGCACTTTCCAGATTTACGGCTGATCAATATCGCGGTAAGGATATGGTGGGGAAAGTGAACCATTTATTGCAGCCTCTTCATGAACTACATTATGATGAAAGAGTAGGAAACCCGGCAAATAAGACTGTACCCATGAAATTAATAATTGGGATGGGGATTATTGGTTTGTTCTTATTGCTTACTGCCTGCATTAATTTTATTAACATGGCAACCGCCCAGATGATCAACCGTTCAAAAGAAGTTGGCGTGCGTAAAGTAATGGGGAGCTCGCGTAATCAATTGACCTGGCAGTTTTTATGGGAAACCGGATTAATTACCTCTGTTGCATTGATATTTGCCGGAGTATTTGTAGAGCTTGCAGGACCCGGACTATCTAGCCTTTTGCAATCGGATATTAAATTCGGATTTTTAACTTATCCTTCAGTTTGGTTCTTTGTTGGGATTTTATGGATTTCTGTCGGCTTTTTTGCTGGATTCTATCCTGCTATAGTGATGTCTGGATTTAGTCCCGTGCTGGCCATTAAGAATAAAGGAATAAGATCAGACGCTGGCGGATTAAACTTAAGGAAAATTTTAATGCTGGTTCAATTTTCCATTACGGCAATGCTGGTCATAGGAACTTTGGTGGTAATCCGCCAAATGAAATATATCCGTGAAAAGCCGCTTGGTTTTAGTACGAAGACCACAGCCATAGTAGACGTACCTACAGATAGTTTGAGCAAGACTAAATTTGGGCTTTTGAAAGAGAAACTAGCTCTTATTCCTGGGGTGAAGAGCCTGAGCTTTTGTAATGCAGCGCCGACGTCCAATAACAATTATGATACAGATTTTTCCTATGATCATAAACCGAAGGCTGATTTTTCTGTTAGCGCTAAATCGGCAGACGAAGATTATTTCAACACATTTGGAATGAAGATCATCGCAGGAAGGGCTTTTTATAAAAGTGATACAATTAAGGAATTTGTGGTGAATGAGACGCTTCTGAAAAAGCTTAAAGTAAAAAATCCGGAGGAGGCATTGGGGAAATCCTTTACAATGGAAACCAGTAAGGGGATTATTGTAGGAGTCGTACAGGATTTTGTTGATCAATCGCTGCATGAAATGATTTCTCCTGTTGCAATTTCCACTTCAAAAACGGAATATTATGCTATTGCGGTAAAACTGGATACCAAATCTATTTTGCCGGCAATGAAACAAATTGAACAGCAATGGAACAGCATTTTTCCTGATCATGTTTATGGAGCTGTTTTTTTAGATGACCAGGTTAATCAGTATTACAGGACAGAACAGGTCATGGGAGCACTTTTTAAAGTGTTTGCGGCGATTATCATTTTCATTTCTTTCATTGGTTTGTTTGGCTTGATCTCGTTTGTTTCTGCTCAAAGAATCAAAGAAATCGCTATTCGTAAAATATTGGGAGCGAGTACATTCGAACTGGTTGCGATGTTGAACAGTTCTTTTTTGAGAATGGTGCTTTTTGCAAATCTACTGGCCTGGCCTGTTGCTTACATTTATATCCATAAATGGCTGGCAGGTTTTGCTTATCGGATTGATATGACCTTCTGGCCATTTGCTCTGGCGATGACGGCCTCTTTAGGACTTACTTTTGTAATTGTAAGTCTCCGGTCTTATAGGGCTGCAAGAACCAATCCTGTGAAAGCGCTAAAAGAAGAGTAGTTATTAAATCTCGGATATTTTAAGTATTCTGATTGATTATCTTAAAAGCATTTCTTTTATGGTTTTGATTAGTACGAGAGGACTGGATGCGTTAATGTTGATTAAGTAGAACTGATTGTTATCTTTCAATGCTTTCCAGCGCCAGCTTAGCTGGTTGATTGTCCTCAATTGTTTACTTTCAAACCACCAGGCTGTATAAATTATATCATTGCCTTTTATCAAGGTTCCAGTATAAATTTCCCGACCTGAAATTATTTCCTTTTTGATCGATTTAAAGTCATATCCACTTCCTTTCCAACAGACCATTGGATTGTGTTCGGGCGCATAAAAGATAGTTGGTTTGAGATAGATGAGTGACTGGCTATTTTCGAATTTCATAATTCCATTTTCTAAATTTTCTTTTTTATAGCCTTGGATTTGAACCTGGTTTGCTAACTTTCCGACATGATCTCCGCTTTTTAATTTGGAGGATATGAATAGCGCAGCAGTCAGTAGAGCAAAATGGACAAGCTGATACCTTAAAATGAGCTGGCTGGCAGTAGTTTGTGGATTTAGGTGTTGCTGTTTAATAAAATGTTTGAAAAATAATTTTACGATATAGACAAGAGGGATAATGAGATAGGTAATGAAGCAAATAATACCAATGAGTTCATGTAAAATGTTGTCTGGCATTACTTTAAATAAAATTAATAGCACAATTCTAAAAAGATTACATAAAATATTCATTAAAACCGTAATGGAAAGCAAGATTACCGCCTGTTGGAAAGAAATGCGTTTATTTAATTTTTTTTGATAATATGTGATGAGGAAAAGCCCTAAAATTAAAGATACTGCGAGCATGTTTAACCCTGCACAGGCCTGATCGACAGAGAATTCAAAACCATCATGAGTAATCATGTTCCCCTCTGATTTATAGTGGGAGCCGGTATAGCTCAGTATTGATGCAGCCAATTCACTCAACAAAAGTCGAATTGGAAACCCCAGTGCGCTGCTTGCATAATTAAAGATGGGGGAGATGAGGAGGAGCAGGAAGATGGCCATACTGTTGACTTTGCCCAGTCCATTTTCTATGAGAAATAAAGTTGCAAAAAGGATGGTGAAGAACAAAGTCGTTTTAACCGGAACTATGGAAGCTATTGCTATAGTTATTAATGTCGGTATCAAATACCGCAACGAGAATATCCCCCTTTCTATGGTACAAATATATGGAGCTATAATAACTGCCGTAATCAATGTGGATGTCCAAACGAAGTATTCACGAAGAAATACAACAGACATTCCCAGGTAGATCAGCAGCAGACAGATGAACAGAAAATGTATTTTTAACTGATTAATAACCATCTTAAAAGGCCTTTTTTGAGTATTTGGGTTTGTATGTCAGGTAAAGAATGGTCCCGGCAGCTAAAATGATCAAGGCCCATTCATGAGGTTCTGGAACTGCACCTGATGATTTCATAGACGCATTTTTAAGGCTGTTTTTATTTTCCTCAATATCAAAGCGTTCGTAATCTTTTTGGGTTTCCAATACGATCAAACTGGAAACAGGTGTTACAATATTCGCACTTTCCGCCTCCGTTATGACATCCGGCTGGATGAAATTGGCTTTAAAGTAATTGCTGCTCACCTTTTTAAGGATGTGGTTGTAAGCGAACAACCTCATTAGGTGGTCAGGAGCATTTCCTGTGGGATCTCCTTTGGCTGTTTCGATGAACATTTCAGCTGCGTCTATTACCACTTTGCTTTCGTTTTCTTGTTCCCGGATGAATTTCCTCTTTTCCAGCAGGCTTGAAAGCTTTGATGGAGTGCCGGAATCAAAGTTAAATACTCGTAATTCTTTAAGTGCTTTTAAATAGGGTGAAAGTTGTGTTCCAAGCGTGTATAGGCGGATTTTTGGCGACTGCTGTAGATATTCGGTTAACTTTTCTCCAAATGCACTTTCTTTAAGATCTCCCAAATTAGGGGACATTTCTGAACTTTTAGAGATAAAGAGCGCTCCTTCGGGATGATTGATCTTATAAATTGGAAACAGACTGAAGTTTAATTTGCTCATTCTTTTGAACACTTCATTTTTATTGTCGTCATTCACTAAAATGATTTGATCGTCGAAGACCAATACTTTCTTTTGATGTATTTTACTCCAGACTTCATCAAATTCTTTTTTCGTCCACGATTGATTCAGATCCAGGTAAATGACACTCGCATTGAAGTCTGCGTAATCCGGCACATAATTTCTGACCTGATAGGATTGCTGATCAAAGGAAAAAGTTGCCGGCGAAAGTGGTCCATCCTTAATAGCTATTTCCCAATCGGATTTGTAGTTTCTGGTGAGCTGATAAATACCTGGTTTAATCTCTTCATAATCGCTATTTAAGTTTAGATTATTTGGTTTAGTGGAGTAGGTAAGCTGTAGGGTTTCTATGGCATTTCTTGCCTCTGGTCCATCGAAATAGATATTGCTGTAACTCAATATATCCCCTTGCTTTTTAAGCGGACTGCTGATTCCAATTTTAAATTTTCTATTTTCCTCAACTGTACATGGGAATATTCTTACACTGACAGTATTGCCTTCCTGCCAGTGAACTACAGAGGGATCATGCTGTTCCACACCAACAATCTGTTTATAGGCAGAATCTGCTTTTGCTTTTGTGGTGAGGTAGGCTTTTTCTTCCCGACCGTTGATCCATAAGGACAAAGAGCTTACCACAGCGCCTTCAGGTAAATGGAAAGTATAAATTGCTTCCTGTGCATTTCGCCATCTTTTTTTATCGTTGTTGCGGATACTCAAGACCTTTTCAGTATAAGCCATTCTATATTCGGGAAAAAGCCGTACGTTGGTGACAATGTTGGCTGTCTGCAACTGATCGCCTGACCATAATCTTTCCTGGGCTTTATGTCTGGAATCGTACATAGATTCCAGTATTTTTATCCTGTCGCTCTGATCCAGGTTTGTCTTTTCTACAAACAGTCGGGCGATAACCATAATCGGGTCGTGCTGCAACGGCTCATCAAAGGATCTTCCTGAGAAATTACCCCACCACCAGTTGCTGTTTAAGTTGATGGTTTTGTACACCAGGTCTTCCTTCATTAAACGTTCTGTTAGTCTGTTTCGTGGAATTGATTGAGCAATAACTGCCCAGGAGGGTAATTTACCTTCCGACAATGTATTTTGATTTACAATACTATTGATTTGGTTATTGATGCTTTTTGAGTAAAAGATAAAGGAAATACAAACAAGTATTGGGAAAGCAATCCCCAAATAGAAAAAATATTTGATCTTTCCGTGGTCTTTTAAAGCTCGATTAAATAAAACTAAAGTCAGGATAAACAAAATAAGGGGGATATAGGTATGAATGGATATACCCAAGGCAATAGCTGCCGGTATACTTAAAACATAAAATGGGACAAGGTAAAGAGCATAATATAGAAACAGGACGAGACCTGTTCCGAGAAAAAAGAATGTGACATTTCTTGCAAAAGGAGGGAGAGCATTTCTGAATAGTGCAAGGATTAAGGAGAGTGCCGAAGAGATAATGAAAAAACATAACCATGGAACAGATTGATCAAACAAGTTCATTTCCAGGTTCAAGGAAAATGCGCTGATGAACCATAAAACAGCTAAAATCACAGTATACTCGATTTTACTTTTAGAGATTTCCCATCTGTGTTTTGCAAAAGCAGTAAAGAGGACAGATATCGTATAGAATGCAGTAATTGCAAAAGTGGCTATAAAGATTCCAAAATTGTCATCCTGACCAATCCTAAATCCTATTGCAGAGCATGCAAAAATTAAAAAAGAAAGGGAAATAGCTAATAACCCATAACCGATCATTGGATCTGAAGAAATTATTGATTTAATTGTTTTCATGATAATGTGTTTGAAAGTACTTTGT
>NZ_DATMRL010000460.1:0-14483 GCF_035566355.1 Pedobacter sp. | reverse complement strand
CATTCAGGATCACCAAAAGATTTGAGTTTTCGATTCCGGCATGATTGAGGCCTTCAAAAGCAAGGCCGGCGGTCATGGCTCCGTCCCCGATTACAGCGACATGCTGTCTGTCTGTTTCTCCTTTGTAGTGCGAGGCTACTGCCATACCCAAAGCGGCAGAAATGGAAGTGGATGAATGGCCAACGCCAAAGGTATCATATTCACTCTCCGCCATATTAGGGAAGCCACTGATGCCGTGAAGCACGCGATTGGTATGGAATACGGATTTTCTTCCTGTTAATATTTTATGACCATAAGCCTGATGCCCGACATCCCATACGAGCTTATCATAAGGAGTATTGAGTACGTAATGCAGTGCTACGGTTAATTCTACTACACCAAGACTGGCAGCAAAATGGCCTCCGTTTACACTCACAGTGTCAATAATATACTGACGGAGTTCCTGGCTGATTTGTTCCAGGTCTTCTTCTTTATACTGCTTTAGATCAGCAGGATAATTAATGTTTGGTAATAATGGACGCTTACTGTCTTCCATATAGGTCTTAATAGAATTTACAAAGTAAGGGATTTTGTTTAATATAATCAGCATAAATATTCCCTGTTAACAGGCTGCAAGTCCAGATTTCGATGAATAGATTTTGGTTAACAACATTTTACTAACCAAACTCCGCCAGAAATCATTATTTTTACCGCTGTAAAGACAGGGCTGTACAGAAGCGTTCTTTGTAGGCTTTATTCATGCGTAATAAATAAAAACAAAACATATAAATGAAACGTGATACTTTAATTTTTGATTTGATTGACAAGGAATTAGATCGTCAGGAAAATGGACTTGAGCTGATTGCTTCTGAAAATTTTGTAAGCAAGCAGGTCATGGAAGCTGCAGGTTCGGTTTTAACCAATAAATATGCTGAAGGCTTGCCTGGAAAACGTTATTATGGCGGTTGCGAAGTTGTAGATGAAATTGAAAATATAGCGATCGAACGTGCTAAAAAACTATTCGGTGCAGAATGGGTGAATGTACAACCACATTCAGGTGCTCAGGCAAATGCAGCAGTAATGCTTGCGGTTATACAACCAGGAGATAAAATTTTAGGTTTTGACCTTTCTCATGGCGGACACCTGACACACGGATCGCCGGTGAATTTTTCCGGTAAATTGTATCATCCTTTATTTTATGGCGTTAAAAAAGAAGATGGTTTAATTGACTACGCCAAGCTGGAAGAGGTTGCTTTGGCGGAGCGTCCAAAGTTGATCATCTGTGGTGCATCAGCCTATTCAAGAGAGTGGGATTATGCATTTATCCGCAGTGTTGCTGATAAAATCGGAGCTTTGGTTCTTGCAGATATTTCTCATCCTGCAGGTATGATTGCACGTGGATTGCTGGCCAACCCGCTGCCACACTGCCATATCGTAACCACAACGACACACAAAACTTTACGCGGTCCGCGCGGTGGTATGATCATGATGGGTAAAGATTTTGAAAACCCGTTTGGATTAAAAACACCAAAAGGAGAAGTGAGAATGATGTCTTCCGTATTGGATATGGCTGTTTTCCCAGGAACACAGGGCGGTCCTTTGGAGCATATCATTGCAGCAAAAGCCATTGCTTTTGGTGAAGCTTTAAGTGATGAATACCTCGAGTATATCAAACAGGTAAAATCGAATGCACAGGCAATGGCGAAAGCGTTGGTCGCAAAAGGTTATGGCATCATTTCTGGTGGCACGGATAATCACCTGATGCTGATTGATCTTCGGAATAAAAATATTAACGGAAAAGTGGCTGAAGCTGCTTTGGGTAAAGCAGATATTACGGTAAACAAGAACATGGTTCCTTTCGATGACAAATCACCGTTTGTAACCTCGGGAATTCGTGTTGGTACTGCAGCTGTAACCAGCCGTGGACTAAAAGAGCAGGATATGGAAACTATCGTGGATCTGATTGATCAGGTATTGGTTAATCCTGAGGATGAAGCCAGTCTTGCCAATATTAAAAAACAGGTTTTAGCTTTGATCAGCAAATTTCCTTTATATAAATAACATGGAGTGATTTTATAATCTGGCTGTTGTACAATGGCCGGATACAATTTTCTAAAAAAGCAGTAGTTTAAAAAAGCTACTGCTTTTTTATTTGGACAAAAGCCATCAGGCTGAATTTGCCGGTGAAATTGACTAAGAATATTTGGAGTAAGGCGTAATCTGTATAGGCTTAAAAAAATAAAGGGCCGATGTCTTCCGAAGGAATTATCGACCCTTAAATTAACGCTCTCGAAACAAAGGAACAAAAATATTTTTATTCTGCCTCATTTAATTTGAAATATTTAACTGACATAGGCTGCTGCTGCAATACTGAGTCTTTTTAGTCCATATTGTTGAAGTTCAGCTGCGCAGGATTCTAAAGTAGCCCCGGTTGTTACCACATCATCTACGAGCAGGATATGTTTACCCTGAAGGATGTTCTTGTCTACCACACTAAAGGTGTGTTGCAGGTTCTGAAATCTGGTATACCGATCCTTTTTTGTCTGGCTTTGCGTCGCTGTTTTTCGGATTAAGGTTTTATTGTTGACCTGTATGCCTAGTATTTCTGCAATTCCCTCTGCAAGAAACTGGCTTTGGTTATAACCTCTTTTCCGCATTTTACGGGGATGCAGGGGCACCGGGATGATCAAATCAATATCCTGATAATGTTCTGTATTTAACAAGTGTTCACCTATCTTTCTTCCTAAGAACAGGCCTATTCCGGTTTGTTGCCTGTACTTTAGGTTGTGGATCATCTTTTGTGTCTTACCTCCCTTGTTGAAATAAAGAAGCGCTGTAGCGCCATGTAGGGGTACCCTTCCCCAAAATTGCCTGGCCAGAGGATTATCAACAAAAAGATGGAAGTCTGTATAGGGAAGATCATACCCGCATTTTAGACAAATTACCCGTTCTGCTTTGAGCAGAGGCCTGTCGCAAGCATTACATAGCCTTGGAAAAAGCAGATCTGCCAGATCATAAAATAAATTGAACATTGACCACATATGGCCAATGTAGATTTCTTTCCAGCAAGACTAACTATTCAAATAGAATTTATTTTGCCTGATCTTTTACCGCCAGTTGACCGCAAGCTGCATCGATGTCTTTTCCACGGCTGCGTCTGATATTGGTATTAATGCCCTGGCTTTTCAGGTAATTTGAAAAGGCATCAATTTTATCCCCTTCCGCATTGATAAAATCAGCAAACTGAATTGGATTGTATTCAATCAGATTGACTTTACAAGGCACATGTTTACAAAACTTGGCCAGGTCCATGGCGTCTTCAATTTCGTCATTGAAATTGTTGAAAACAATATACTCGTAGGTAATCGGATTTTTGGTTTTTGAAAAATAATACTTTAATGCCTCTTCAAGTGCCTTTAACGAGTTTTGTTCATTAATAGGCATAATTTCATTGCGCTTTTTATCGTTCGCCGCATGAAGTGAAAGTGCAAGATTGAACTTAACACCGTCGTCACCCAGTTTTTTGATCATTTTGGCTATGCCGGCAGTAGAAACGGTAATCCGTTTATAAGACATGTTTAAACCATCAGGTGCCGTGATCCGTTCGATGGATTTTAACACATTCGCATAATTCAGCAGGGGTTCTCCCATCCCCATATATACGATATTGGTTAAAGGAGCATTGTAGTTTTGTTTGGCCTGCTGGTCAATAAGTACCACCTGATCATAGATCTCATCTGCGTTCAGGTTTCTTTTGCGATCCATATAACCCGTGGCACAGAATTTACAGGTTAGACTGCAGCCTACCTGCGAACTTACACAAGCTGTCATTCGCTCTTCCATAGGAATCAGAACACCTTCCACAATGTTTCCATCATAAAGTTTAAAGGTGTTTTTTATCGTATGGTCGTTGCTGAACTGGGAGTTGTTTACTTCTACTACATTAATCGCAAAGTTCTCATCCAGTTTTTTACGCAAGTCTTTGGATAAGTTGCTCATCTGTTCAAAAGTGCGGGCAGATTTTTCCCATAACCACTGATACACCTGTTTGGCGCGGTAAGAAGGTTCCTGAATAGAAATAAAATGCTGCTGTAACTGATTCAGGTCTAGCGCACGAATGTCTGTTTTTTTAGTGATAGCCATTTGGCTGCAAAGTTACCTAAAAAAACGTGATTATTTGTCATAAGGACTTACTAATCAATTCACCTAGTTAACGCTTTGGGCTTCTGGTCTTAGCAGCCGGTGCACCTGGTCTTCCTTTGGATGGTCTTACAGGTCTTTTGCTGGGGCCATTAGATTTATGCCAGTCGGTTACGCCTGCAGCGTTTGTGGTTCTTTTAGAAGAAGAGGCATTTCTGCTGTCTGCCTTCGGTTTTCCCGCACGAGAGGAGGCTGCAGGTTTTGGTCTTGAAGATGTTGTGCGTTTGGTTACAGGAGCCTCGGGTGCTTCAGCTCCTTTTTTAGTAATCCTTTTAGGGGCAGCTGATTTTTCCGAGCTGGATTTGGCTACCATTTTATAGATCCCGTCCTGCTCTTCAGGTGTTAGCTCCCTCCATTCTCCCAGGGGTAAGCCTTTCAGGCTGATGTTCATGATCCTTACCCGTTCCAGTTTGGTGACTTCATATCCAAAATATTCGCACATCCTTCTGATCTGTCTGTTCAGGCCCTGGATTAACACGATTTTAAAGACTTGCGGAGCTTCTTTGGTTACTTTACATTTTTTGGTCATCACGCCCAGTACCGGAACGCCTTTAGACATACCTTCTACAAAGCGATCGGTGATCGGCTTATTGACCGTTACAATGTATTCCTTTTCATGGTTATTGCCGGCTCTTAATATCTTGTTGACAAGGTCGCCGTTATTGGTAAGGAAAATCAGGCCCTGGGAATCTTTATCCAACCGGCCAATCGGGAAAACACGTTCACTATGGTTTACATAGTCTACTATATTGCTTTTAACGCCCGCTTCTGTTGTACTGGTAATGCCTGTAGGCTTGTTAAAAGCCAGCAAAATGGAGTTTTCTGCAGCTTTAGGCTCTATTGTCTGGCCGTTAACCACAACAACGTCTCCAAAAAATACTTTATCGCCAACCTTGGCCTTTCTGCCGTTAATATATACATTGCCCTGTTCTATATATCTGTCTGCCGCCCGTCTGGAGCACAAACCGCTTTCACTAATGTATTTATTTAATCTTGTAGTAGAATCTGACATGGGGAAGGGTTTAAATTGATTTCCTTTTGCAAAGGAATCAATTTAAACCCATATATACTATCAAAATGTTTTTATAATAGGATTTTAGAAGGTGTTTTCATCGGCGCTTGGACCATAACTTCCCGGAATTGGAATGTTCAAAAGGCGAAGATAAACCCCTAACTGGGCCCTGTGGTGCACAATTTGGTTCAGTGACATCCGGATCACCGCATATTTAGGCGACACATCATAAATCTGGTCAGCATTTCTGAGTGTCCATTTCTCTTCTAGTTTGGTTTCATTTTCGGGCACCAGCTGAGCTCTGGATTTAGCCAGGCTTTTTTCAAGAAGGGAAAGTAGTTCCTGAGGTGTATTCACATCGTCAACCTGGTAAGGCATATTGGAAAAGTCCAGTTCATCTGTGCTCAATACCAATCCAATCCAGCTGTGCAGATCTGCCAGGTGTGTAGCAAGAGTTTTAATGTTCATGCTTTTTTCATGTGGTTTCCAGCCAAATTTATCTTCCGGGATTCTTTCCAGCATTTTTCTTGAGGTTACGGCTTCCTGGTCCAGTTCTTCCAGGTACATTTTTATCAGTTCCATAATTTTATTTTGTTTTATAACACAAAGTAAATAAGCAGCACTGACAGCCCTATGGCAGCGTGTTTTTTTAAGGAAAACAATTAACTTTGCGCCGTCTATATTTACAGACTCCTCAGATTGAAAAAAGTTCTTAAAATTACAGGCATAAGCCTGATCACGATTGTATTGCTTGCGTTTGTAACGCCTTACCTCTTACCCGATACCATTTCCAGGGAAGCGCAGAAATGGGTAAATAAAAATATACAGGGGGAAGTAAAATTCGGGCACAGCAGCCTTTCCTTTTTTAAGCATTTTCCTTCCTTGACCTTAAGCTTAAATGATTTTACTATGAAAGGTGCGGCGCCTTTTCAAAAAGATACACTTCTTTATGCAAAAGAATTGTCGTTTCGGGTAAATCTAGGCTCTCTTTTGTCCAGCGAGATCAAGATTGACCAGATCTTTTTAGACCAGGCAGATATTCACGTAAAAGTGGATGAAAAGGGCAATGCGAATTACAATGTTTTTAAAAGCAAAGCAGATACTTCTGCTAAAGTGCAGGATACCAGTTCTACGGCGGTAAAGATTGAAGGGATATTTATCAATAAAAGTAACCTGATTTATGATGATTTGTCTGTTCCGATGATGGTAAAGGCTACAGGCTTAAATTATTCGGGAAAAGGAGACTTGAGCAAGGCAGTCTTTGACTTGAAAAGTAATGCCGTGATTGATACATTGGATCTGTATTATAATAAGGAGGCTTATCTGGTTCATAAAAAGATCAATGCTAAACTGCTGACGAAGATCAATACAAATTCCCTGGACCTGATCTTTAATGAAAATGACCTGAAAATTAATTCACTGCCTATCCAGTTTGTTGGTCGTTTTTCTTTTTTAAAAGATGGTTATGATATCAACTTTAAAACAGTAGCTAAGGAAACAGATTTGCACAATATTTTTACTGCCCTTCCACCAGCTATTGCCGAACGAATGGAAAAAACCAATATTAAAGGTTATGCAGAAATTAATGCTTCCCTGATCGGGAAATACCTGGCCAAAAGCAAAACCATGCCTGCGCTTGCTTTTAATATGAAAATACGTGATGGGGAAATCAACAATCCGAAAGCCCCGTTACCTATTCGTCACCTGTTTTTGAACCTGCAGACACGTCTGCCAAGTTTAAACCCAGACAGTTTATATGTCAATATGGATAGTCTTTACTTTACAATGGGGAAAGATCATGTGAATGCGGTGGTGAAGCTTAACGGCTTAAAAGATCCCGACATTCATATTAAAACCAGGGCTGCTATTGATCTGGAAAAGTGGGCTAAGGTTTTTCAACTGGAGCATTTAAAGGGACGTTTGACCTTGGATCTTAAGGCAGATGGCAAATACACTAAAAAAGTAGTCAGAAGTGGAATCAGGCAGATAGATACAGTTATTGCAACGATTCCCAGGTTTGAGCTGAAATCTTCTCTTACCGGAGGGTATTTTAAATACGCTTCCCTGCCGGTAGCTATTGATCATATTAATTTTAACCTTACCGGGGAAAATATGGATGGACAATATAAAAGTACCTGGTTTGATATCAGTCAAATTCATATCCAGGCACTGGATAATTATATTCGGGGTTCTGTGAATTTCCGGACTACGGATAACATCACGATAAATTCAGACTTAAAATCTGTGTTTAATTTTGCTGAACTGAAAAGTTTTTATCCGGTAAAAGATCTTGATTTGAGCGGCATGCTGAATCTGGATGTAAAAACAAAAGGAAGTTATAATAAACGAAAGAGACTATTTCCGGTCACACAGGCTACAATTCATTTAAATAACGGACGGATAAAGACGAAGAATTTTGATCAGGCTTTAGAACATATTGTAGTTGATGCCTCACTGGTTAATCAGGATGGTACCCTGAAAGGTACCCGCTTAAATATTAAGCCTGTTTCCTTCCAGTTGGGTACGCAGCCCTTTTTGTTAAAAGCGGATGTAAAGAATTTTGACAACGTAGCTTATCATGTTCAATCCAATGGAACTATAGATATAGGTAAAATCTATAGGCTTTTTGCATTGAAGGGTTATGGGGTAAAGGGGACGGTTTTTACCAATGTATCTCTTCAGGGTTTGCAAAGTGATGCAATGGCCGGCCGATATGGTAAACTCAACAATAAAGGAAAGGTCGTTGTTCATGATCTGGCCCTCCAATCTGATCTTTTTCCAAAGTCTTTCCTGATTAAAAATGGGGTATTCTCTTTCTTTCAGGATAAAATGAAATTTGAACAATTCAATGCAACTTATGGGGCATCGGATTTTAAACTGGATGGGGAGCTTGGAAATGTAGTTAATTATGCGCTGAATAAAACGGCGAAGCTAACGGGACAGTTCAATTTACAAAGTAAACATCTGTATGCAGATGAGTTTATGGTGTATAACGAAGGGGCTGGAACAACTGCACCATCTTCTGGCTCCGGTGTGATTCTGATCCCCGATAATCTAAATGTTTCTTTAACGGCGAGTGCTGATGCGGTACATTATAAAGGTATGTTGATTAAGAATGCCAAGGGTAGCCTTGGGTTAAATGCTGGTGTGATGACTTTAAGTCAAACTGGCTTTAACATCATTGATGCACCTGTAACTATGGATGCGACCTACAAAAGTTTAACGCCTAAATCTGCCGTTTTCGATTACCATATTCTGGCTAAAGAATTTGATATTGCCAGGGCTTACAAAGAGATCAAAATGTTTAGAGAGCTGGCCAGTTCAGCGGCCAAGGCAAAAGGAATTGTTGGTCTGGACTATCAATTGTCTGGTAAATTGAACCAGGACATGGGACCGGTTTATCCTTCCTTAAAAGGGGGAGGAACATTGTCTCTTAAAAAGATCAGTCTGAGTGGATTTAAGTTTATGAATGCAGTGGGTAAAGCCACAAAAAGAGACAGTTTAAGCAATCCCGACCTTTCGGAAGTCAATATAAAAAGTACGATCAGTAAGAATATCATTACCATTGAACGGTTTAAAATGCGCGTTGCCGGATTCAGACCAAGGTTTGAAGGACAGGTTAGTTTTGACGGCCGGCTTAATATGAGTGGAAGGCTTGGACTCCCTCCTTTTGGCCTGATTGGTATTCCATTGAGTATTACCGGTACCCAGGACAAACCGAAGGTAAGTTTAAAGAGGAATAAAGAAGGTAAGCTGGAGGAAACAGAAGAATAACTAAGCTATGGCAAGGAGTGGATAACTCGGCTTTTATCATGCGAAAAATCTATATCTAATCCGCATTTTATGATGAAAACGCGGACTGGATGCGGACTATACGCGGAGTATATGCGGATTCATCTGCTCTTTGTTTCCTTTTATTCCAGGTTTATTAATAATTGACAGGTAGTTTTTTCATATAATCGGCAACAGACATGTGATCTTGTTTGTGAAAGGGCAATTCCAGGCATCTGACCCGTCCAATTCTGGAAACCCTGAAATCACGGTATTCTCCACGCAGATGGCACCAGGCAATCAGGTGCCAGTTAAAGGCATAAAAAATAAGACCTATAGGTTCTACGACCCTCAAACTACTTTCGTTATTGTTGTTGATGTAATCGAGTTCAATCTGTGTTTTGGAGGAAATGACATGCTGAAGAACAGATAAATGCTGGAATTCATTTTTTATATAATCAGGCAGTTGTAATTTTATGTTTTCGTTTAAGAACTCCAGTTTTTCCTTTTGCTGGCTTCTCAATACAGCTTTGACTTTGTTTAAAGCACTGGAATAATGTGTCTGAATGGACTGGTCTGTAAATCCGGCAACCAATCTTTCCATAATGAGCAGTGCATTGGCTTCTTCTGTATTAAAAGAAACCGGCGGCAGGAAGTATCCCTGCACTATAAAATAGCCTTTTGGCTGTTCAAAGCTGATGGGAATACCTTGTTCAATCAGTGCCTTTATATCTCTGTACACTGTCCTTATACTGATCTGGTAGTGATCTGAAATTTTTTCTGCTGTAATATATTTCTTCGTTTGAAGTAAGACTAGTATTCCAAAAAGCCTGTCTATCCGGTTCATTAGGGTAGGGTTGATGATGTATGCAAATGTAATAAATTTGAAAGGCCTCTGGCTTAATTTGCTGGATTGATTTGTATAGCCGTAATTTGTGCTTATGCTTCAATATATATCTGCGTCTGTTGTTTATCCGGTTTCTTCTCCGCCTATAGAAAATGGGGTAATTGTCCTGGAAGAGGACGGGACAGTTCATGCTGTTCTCCATTTGGAACAGGCAAAGGAACAGGGTTTTGAAAACATAAGGCATTATGATGGTTTTTTGATTCCGGGTTTGATCAATACCCATTGTCATTTAGAGTTGTCTCATCTTGTTGGGAAAATTCCTGAGCACACGGGGCTTCAGGCTTTTGTTCAGCAGGTGATTAAACATCGCGATAGCAGTGAAGAAATGATTTCAGAGGCGATGCAAAAGGCCGATCTGGAAATGCTGGCAAATGGTATTGTGGCCGTTGGCGATATTTCCAACCAGCTGGTGTCACGAGCGACGAAGACGGGAAGCAGACTATATTACCATACTTTTATTGAAACATTAGGCTTTAATCCTGCGCAGGCCAAAACAATATTTGAAAGGGCATTAAAGATGAAAGAGGAGTTTAAGCCTTTAAAAGCTTCGATTGTTCCACATGCGCCTTATTCGATATCTAAAGAACTTTTTGCGGCTATTAAAGATTATAGTCTGAAAGAGGACAATCTGTTGAGTATGCACAATCAGGAAACGGAGGATGAAAATCTTTTTTTCCAATCCAAGCAGGGCGCATTTTTGAAATTGTATGAATTTTTAGGACTGGATATTTCTTCTTTTTCTGCTACAGGAAAAAGTGCTCTGCAAAGTGTTATTGATGAATTACCTAAAAGCAGGGTACTCCTGGTTCATAATACGTTGACCTCAGTGGAAGATATTCGTTTTGCGGAGTCCATACATGACGGTTTGTATTGGTGTTTATGTCCGAATGCCAATCTATATATAGAAAACAGGCTGCCCGATGTACAAATGCTGGCTGATGCAGGTCTCAACATCACGATCGGCACAGACAGTCTGGCGAGTAATCATCAGTTGAGTATATTGGCTGAAATGAAAACACTCCAGGAAAATTTTAACTTGAGTTTTGAAACCTTGCTGAAATGGGCAACATGGAATGGGGCTGTTTATCTGGGCATTGAAGGAGATTACGGGACTTTGGAAAAGGGAAAGAGGCCCGGGCTTAACCTGGTAGAGTTTGCTCCTGAAGGGAAAATTAGTGATAAAACCAGCATCAGAAGAATAATTTAACTTGCACATGTCCAACAGAATAACTGATTTATTTAAGATAAAGTATCCGGTGATACAGGCCGGAATGATTTGGTGCAGTGGCTGGAAACTGGCTTCTGCTGTTTCGAATGCCGGAGGTTTAGGGATCATTGGGGCAGGGTCCATGTATCCAGATGTGCTTAAAATGCATATTCAGAGGTGTAAAGCAGCAACAGTTTATCCCTTTGCAGTAAATGTACCCTTACTTTATCCAAATGTGGAGGAGATCATGCAGATCCTGGTTGAAGAAGAGGTAAAGATTGTTTTTACTTCTGCGGGAAATCCGGGTGCCTGGACAAGTTTTTTGAAGCAACACGGCATTACAGTAGTGCATGTGGTAGCCAATACAAAGTTTGCGCTTAAATCAGAATCCTGCGGGGTAGATGCTATTGTTGCCGAGGGTTTTGAGGCCGGAGGGCATAATGGAAGGGAAGAAACCACCACTTTATGTCTGATTCCATTGGTTAAAAATGTGGTTAGAATACCCGTTATTGCTGCCGGAGGAATAGGTAGTGGTGCGGCGATGCTGGCTGCTTTTGCTTTAGGGGCAGAGGCAGTGCAGGTTGGGTCTGCATTTGCAGTGGCCAGGGAATCATCGGCCCATGACAATTTTAAAAAGAAGATTATTAGTGCCGGAGAGGGCGATACAAGATTAAGCCTGAAAAAATTGGTGCCGGTGCGGTTATTAAATAATACTTTTGCAGAAAAAGTAATACAAGCAGAGAATGAGGGGTTGGATGCCGACCGGTTGCGAGTGTTGCTTGGACGGGCGAGAGCTAAGGCTGGAATGTTTGAAGGAGATATGGAAGAAGGTGAACTGGAAATTGGTCAAATATCCGCTGCGTTAAACCAGGTGGAGCCTGCTGCTGCTATTTTGCAGCGCATCTGGAAAGAATTTTTATCGGAAAAAAAGAGAATTAGCGAAATGGACTTTGAAGTTCATGGTGAAAAGCAAGTATAAAATGAAGCATATTAATATCAGAATAACGGGAAAGGTACAGGGTGTTTCCTTCAGGGCTACGACCAAAGCTATCGCAGATCAGATGGGGGTAAGAGGCCTGATCAGAAATGAAAAGGACGGCTCTGTTTATATAGAGGCGGAAGGTGATGACCTGCAACTGGAGGTTTTTACGGAATGGTGCCATGAAGGACCTGACCGTTCTAAAATTGAACTTGTAGAGGTAAGCCCTGCAGAGTTTAAAAACTATCGTAATTTCGAAATTCTTAAAAGGTAGCCGTGTCTGTTTTTAAAAAATTTGCCGGTCAGACGATGATCTATGGGATAAGTACCATATTTTCAAGGTTATTCAATTTTATTCTGACTCCAATCTATACGCGGGTATATGCGGAAGGTGTATATGGAATCTTTACCAAAATGTACAGTTATGCCTCTATTCTCAATGTTATCCTGGCATTTGGCATGGAGACTACTTTTTTTCGTTACCTCAATAAGTATGAGGATAAGAAAAAGGAAGTTTACAACAACAGTTTTTGGATTATTGCTTTCATATCTGCCCTGGTTTTAATCACCGGGCTGATTTTTACAGACTATTTTGCAAAATTCACGATGAATGGTTCCATGGCTGGACTGGACGACCAGCGCCGTTATATTCGTTATTTTTCCTGGTTTCTTTTTTTGGATGCTATTTGCGTAATTCCCTTTGCTAAGCTTAGAGCGGATGGTAAACCTTTTCGGTATAGCCTGATCAAATTTTTGAATATTGGTTGTTTTGTGGGCCTTAACCTTATTTTTATTTTTGTGATTCCCTTCATTATTAAACACCAGATGGTGGGTGCGCATTGGCTCGAAAGCTGGTTTAGGGCTGGATGGGTAGGCTATGTATTCATCTCTAATCTGGTAGCCAGCCTGGTGACGTTTCTGCTGCTTCTACCTCAGTTTATGGAGCTGGAGATTAAGTTTGATAAAGCGCTTTTTTATAAGATGTTTGGCTACAGTTGGCCGGTACTCGTGGCAAACTTGTCTTTTATTGTCAATGAAAATCTGGATAAGATTTTACTGAGTAAATACTTGCCGCACAATATAGCTGATCAGGAAACTGGGATCTATGGGGCGGTTTGTAAACTGGCCATTTTTATCAGTATTTTTAATACGGCTTTTAGATTGGGGGCGGAGCCTTTTTTCTTTAGCCATGCAAAAAATAAAAATGCAAAGAATACTTACGCAACTATTCTGAATTATTTTGTTCTCGCCCTGGCCATTTTATTTGTGGGCTTGATTGCGAATTTAGATTTGCTGAAACATTTTATTGCCAGTAAATATTGGATTGGTCTTCCGGCTGTTCCTTATTTGTTATTCGGATATGTATGCCTGGGTATTTATATGAATCTCTCGGTGTGGTACAGGTTATCTGATCAGACCCGTTATGGCTTATATATTTCTTTAGTAGGTGCGGTTTTTACTATTGTGATGAATATTGTTCTCATTCCTAAATACAGCTATATGGGCTCGGCTTGGGTGAGTATGATGGCTTATTTGATTATCATGGCCATTTCTTACCTTCTTGGTCAGAAGTATTATCCGATACCATATAATTTAAAAAGAACATTGGGTTATCTTGCTACTTCGATAGTGCTGGTTTATTTGTCTTTTTATACCTTTAAACAGAATATCTATATTGGTAATGGTCTGCTTATTTTATTTGTAGCGGGCATTTATTTTATGGAAAAAGACGACATTAAGAAAATTTTAAATACAAAATAAAGATCAGATGAAGATAAATATTATCAATAATTCAGGCCATGCCTTGCCAGCTTACGAAACCGAACATGCTGCAGGTATGGATATGCGTGCCTTTGTTGAACATGAAGTTGTGATTAAGCCTTTGCAAAGGGTTTTGATCCCGACCGGACTCCATATAGAATTGCCTGTTGGTTATGAAGCTCAGATTCGTCCAAGAAGCGGCTTGGCCTATAAACATGGGATCAGTATTGTAAATTCGCCTGGTACGATTGATGCGGATTACAGGGGGGAGATTAAAGTGCTGCTTGTGAACCTTTCTGATACAGATTTTGCCGTGAACAATGGGGATCGCATTGCTCAGATGATCATTGCTAAACACGAAACGGTGAGCTGGGCACCTGTAGAAGAGCTTAGCGATACGGCTCGCGGCGCAGGTGGATACGGTCATACTGGTAAATAAAAAGGAAATGAAATACAGGGCCTTAACTATTTTTCTATTTGTTGCGTTTCCTGCTTTTGCTCAAAAGCCGGTTCAGCCAGATAGCAACCTGGTTAAGGGCTTTTTTTTTGATGGCATCCGTTACAAAATCAATGAAAACTATATTAAAGCTGTAGAGAGTTTTAATAAGGTGGTCAGTCTGGACCCCAGGCAGGCAGATGCTTATTACGAGATTGCCAGTCTGGACTA
>NZ_DATMRL010000459.1:0-19658 GCF_035566355.1 Pedobacter sp. | reverse complement strand
TCAATGGTTTTTCCATTAAGCATATTCTCATACATAGAAATGTAGGCAGAAGCTCTCCTCAAAGGCTTTTCCATTTTGTACAGGCTTTTAAACATCGCCGTATCAACCGGCCAGACTCCATATCCTTGCCCGGAAGAATTGAACAGAATAAAGGAGGGTTTCTCCATACCTGCAACCTCTTTCAGGTTTAATTTTCCATCATTTAACTGTACGCTGATTTCCTGGCTATAATTGGGATAAAAAAAGGTCAGTTCAAAAATCTGTGGCCAAACGCGTTTATTTCCATATTCTGGCTTCTGAGTGATGACAAAACTGGTGATCTTGTTGTCTTTGACCTCCAGGTTGTAATCGATCAGGGGCCGGCCGGTTTCGTTGACCCACACTTTATTCCAGGTTTGCAGATCTACAGGTGCGTATTTCCCAAGGATATTGATTAAATCCGGCCAGGATGCATTACCACCCGCAAATTTCTTCAGGTATTCCCTAACTCCTTTCTGGAACATTTCAGCGCCCATCATCCTTTCCAGTTGCCGCATCATAACCGGAGCTTTATGATAAATGATATTTCCATACAAACTACCCGCATCTTTTAGGTTGTCCAAATCCTGCCTGATGGGATTAGAACCAGCTGTACGGTCTACATTATAGGCTGCAGGAAAATGATCTACTAAAAACTTCAGGTCAAATTCATCTGTTCCTCCTGCATCCGCATTGCTTTTGTCTGCCATAAAATTGGCAAATACCTCTTTCATCCAAACATCAGTAAACCAGTTCATCGTCACCATATCCCCAAACCACATATGAGCCGTTTCATGAGCAATCAGATTATTTCTCGCATTAATCTGGTCTTTTGTAGCCCCGTTATCCAGAAAAAGTGAAGATGCTTTATACTGTATGGCTCCAGGGTGTTCCATACCGCCGAATTGAAAATCCGGAATTGCCACAAATCCAAACTTTTGGAAAGGATAAGCGATCCCGGTCCATTCCTGAAAGTATTTTAGAGCATCTGTATGAATGGTAAAAATCTCCGGGATACTTTTATTCAGTTTCGCCGTGTCTGTTTCTCTGAATAAAAACGAAGTTTTAAATGCAGAAACCAAGCCCTCTGTTTGTCGGAAATCTCCGGCAGCAAAAGCGAAAAGATAGGTACTGAGTAAATCCGAAGTCTTAAAATGATAAGTTTTCTGGCCGTCCTTCACAACGGAGTCTTTTAAAGTACCATTAGCCAGGGCTTTCCATTGTTCAGGAATCCGCAGCGTAAGCGCAAAGGTGGCTTTCAGATCCGGCTGATCAAAACATGGAAAAACAGTTCTGGCCCGGTCTGGAACAAACAAAGTATACAGATAATCGGCATTTCTGTTTAAAGCACCCTCTCCTGCCTGAAAGTCTATGCGTACCTCATTTTTTCCTGGTTTAAGGTATTTCTGGCCAATCACCAGGTGTTCTTTCACCAACTGAACAGCAACAGGTTTGTTATTGACCATGATGGTCTTGACCTTATCCGGATTTTCTTTAAAGTCAAGTTGCAATGGATAGGCTAAACTGGCCAGCTGAAAATTCAATACCGCCCTGGCCTGTATGGCCTCACTTTTCTGTGCAGGAATCGTAAACTCCAGGCTATACTGTACCTTACTGATCACCGATTTCCGGTACTCTGCAAGTTTTTTGGACACACCCACTTCTACGATAGGCTCAGTGGTTGTTTTAGCAGTCTGGCAAATCGACCTTTCTGAATAACTTGTGAACAGGAGGAGCGTTAAAAATGTGGGATACAGGAGAGTTTTACGCATACCGGACATAAACGTTTGTTATTAAAGATGAAGGTTTTACTGGAAGAGCGGAATTTCTTATAGCTAAAATACAATAATTTAAACACATATGTAGTTTGGTTTGTAATTTGATAAGACAATTACTCAGAAAACTGCCTTTTAATCATTAAATTTGAGAACAGACCTATATTTATATGGCATTTATTGACTATTACAACATACTGGGCATTGATAAGAAAGCCACAGCTGACGAAATCAAGAAAGCTTACAGAAAGCTGGCAAGAAAATATCACCCGGATTTAAATCCCAACGACAAAGAGGCAAACAAACAGTTCCAGCTGATCAATGAAGCTAATGAAGTGCTCAGCGATGCCGAAAAACGCAAGAAATATGATGAACATGGGGAGCATTGGAAACATGCGGATGAATTTGAAAAAGCAAAACAGTCTCAGCGTTCACAGCAGCAACACACTGGCCAAAACCCTTTTGAAGGAGGGGGATATGCTGGTGCGGATTTTGGCGGCGGCGATTTCTCTGATTTTTTCGAGTCGATGTTTGGTGGAGCAGGACGTTCGCAACGAAGCAGCACTAAATATAAAGGACAGGATTACCAGGCTGAACTACAATTACCTTTAAGGGAGGCATATACTACTCATAAAAGAACCCTGACTGTAAACGGCAAGAATCTTCGCATCACTATACCCGCTGGTATTGCCCACGCACAGGTCATTAAATTAAAAGGCCAGGGTGCACCCGGCGTAAACGGCGGCCCTAACGGCGATTTATACATCACGTTTAACATTGCAGACGACCCGGTATTCAAACGTTTAAACGATGATTTATATGAAACCGTAGAGATTGACCTTTACACTGCAGTTCTGGGTGGAGAAGCCACAATAGAGACCCTAAGCGGCAAAGTAAAGCTAAAAATTGCACCTGGCACACAGAACAATACCAAAGTAAGATTAAAAGGAAAAGGCTTTCCTGTGTATAAAAAAGAGGGCGAATTTGGCAACCTTTTTGTAACCTATACCATAAAAATTCCGGTTAATCTTACAGAGAAACAGCAAGAGTTGTTTAAAGAACTGGCTAAATCTTAAATAAAATGGAATCTATGCAACCAGAATTGATTAAAATCACAGAATATTGCATCAATTATAATATAGAACCGGAATTCATCATTTCTCTTGAAGAGTCGGGAATTATATTACTTACTCTTATTGATAACGATAAATTTATCCATGAAGACCAGTTTGGCGAGGTAGAGCGGTATATCCACCTGCATTATGACCTGCACATCAATATCGAAGGAATTGATGCCATCAGACATCTCTTAACTCGGGTCAGTGATATGCAGCACGAAATTGACAGGCTAAGAAACCGCCTCCACCTTCATGAAAATGCTTAATTTTCGTATACCTCTGGGTTTACGATATTCGGAAGTCGCTGACCTTTTAACCCGGCAATAATATTTTTTGCCGCCAGGACGGCCATAGCATCCCGGGTTTGCACAGTGGCAGAACCAATATGTGGCAATATGGAAACATTTGGCATATCCAGTAAAGGATTGTCCGGATGCATAGGCTCCGGATTTGTCACATCCAATCCGGCACCCCATATCAAACCTTCTTCCAGTGCTCTTTTAAGATCTTCTTCGTTGTGTATTGCTCCTCTTGCCGTATTGATAAATACCGCTTCAGGCTTCATCCGGCTAAAGATATGATAATCAAACACACCTCTGGTTTTAGGCGTAAGGGCGGTATGAACCGTTAGTACATCGCTGTTTTTAACAAGTTCATCGAAGGAGACTTTTACCGCTCCCAATTCCTTTTCCGCCTCTTCATTATGGTGCCTGTTATGATAAATGATATCCATATGATAAGCGCCCTTACAGCGTCTGGCCATTTCAGTTCCGATCTTACCCAGGCCGTACACCCCAAGCGTTTTCCCATAAAGCTCTATCCCAAGATTTGCTGTAGGCTCAAAAAAGCCCCACTTGCCCTGCTGAATCTGTTTATGCATATAAAAAGCCTTACGAGAGGTAGCAAGCATCAGTAAAAACGCCGTATCTGCTGTCGCAGCACTCAAGACCCCCGGGGTATTCCCGACCGGTATTTTTAGTTTTGTAGCTTCCTCTATATCTACATTGTCATAACCCACAGAGTGTAAAGCGATCACCTTAAGATGTCTGCAGGCATTTAAAAATGCAGCATCTAACCTGCTGCTTACACTCAGCAGGGCATCTTTCCCTATACAATGATCAATTAGTTCCTGCTTACTTAACGCTCTTTTTTCTGTCCAGACGGTCACTTCCAAACCTGCCTCTCTCAACAGTTTCATTCCCGCTTCTGGAATTATTCTCGGAATAAATACTTTCATTTAATTTTTTTATAGTAATGAAACAATCAGTGACTCCACATGAGGGTTTCCTAATCTAATCAACTTTTTTTTTCCAGTTCTCTCTCAGCTGGTCTTTTTCCTCTGCAAGATCCTTCGCTTTATCAATGGAATGTGATTTATGAATATCCTGATCTCTTTCCGCTTTATCAGAAAGCTCCTGATAATACTTATGCAGCACATCCAGTTCGAGCTCTGTCAGGTCCTCTATATCCACCATCCGGTTACTTGCGTACCTGCTGGCAGCAATCAATTCATTCAATTTCAACTGGATAGCTTTTGAATCTTTATTTTGAGATTTTTGAATCAGGAACACCATCAGAAAGGTAACAATCGTAGTGCCTGTATTGATAATTAGCTGCCAGGTATCCGAATAATGAAAGATCGGCCCTGTAATACCCCAGATCAGTATAACAGTAAATGCAATTCCAAATGCTGTTGAACTACCTGTCCAGCAGGTAATTTTAGTAGAAAATCGCTCAAACAAACTTTCCTTAGATTTCTTCATGTCGCAGAATAATTTAAAACCTACAACATTTTCAGTTCTTAAAAGTTTCGATCTTTCTAAAAGAAAAGAGGATGTTCAGAAGAGGTCATTTCTTAGCGAGATCTTACAGAACATCCTCATTAATCTACTTTTTATATTCCTGGAGTAAAGTATCCATATCCGCCATCAACTTCTTCACATCTTCTTCTACAGTACCGTCATAAGCTCCTCTGATCCGTTTCTCTTTATCTACCAGTACCAAATAACCTTGATGGATAAAACCACCTGGCGATTCTTTATCTTCCTTTACAGAAACCAGATAGTTTCTTTCCGCCAGCGCATAAACTTCATCCCTGCTTCCCCACAGAAATTCCCACTGCGTACCTTTAATACCCAATTTACTGGCATAGGCTTTCATTCTTGAAGGAACATCATATTTTGCATCTATGGTATGCGAAGCAAGTTTCACCTCCGGATTATTTTCATACTTCTTGTACACCTTCAATAAATTCCGGTGCATAGTAGGGCAAATGGTTGGACAAGAGGTAAAAAAGAAGTCAGCCACATAAATCTTCCCATCAAAATCTTTATTGGTGACCTCAACGCTATCCTGATTAAGGAATTTAAAGGGCGCTATCGTCTTAAAAATCGTATCCTGAACTGTTTTACCCTCCACCAGCTTTTCGTTGATCTCAGCCTGTAAAAAAGGTAAACGCTGAGGTTTATCTTTGCAGCTTATAAGAAACAGAAAAGCAATTGCTATAAACAAACCACTAAACCTCATGATTTTTTCAATTTATCCAGGTAAGCGCCTGAGGTTTTTATCTCCTGTTTATACAAGCTATCAATACTGGTGATCTTCGACTTTTCTTCCTTGAAGTACTTTATAGCTTCTTCGTTTGACTTTCCGGTCACATCCGGCTCAAACTGATGCATCCAGTCATTCATCCGGTCTTCTGCAGTACCCAGACTGGATTTTAACTGCTCCATTTCTTTTCTTGCGGCTGCAGTGTCGAGTGAGGGCCGGCTCTTTTTCAGACCCGTTAAATTTTTAAGTAAGGAGTCCAGTTTCATCTGGTTATTAACCACCACCCCGTGGTCCTGCATCACCACATCATGGAACTTCATGACCTCGTCGCGTTCTGCTTTATAATCTGGTTTCGGAGTACACGCAACAGCCAGTATTGCACAAGCCAGTACGCCTGATATTTTATTCATGGTATCTTAATTTTGTTGTAAATAATTCTTTCAGCAGCAGCAATTCACTGTGCCAAAAACGGTAAAAAAAAATGAAAATTTTAAGCCGCAGCAGGTGGCGGATGGAAGACCGAAACCGGATCTGATTTTGGCAAATCTGTTCCTGCCGGAATATAAAAATGACGCTCGCTGACCAGGTATCTTTTGAACACAATACGGAGTGGAACAAGAGCTTCCTGAACCAGCATTTTCTGCTCTTGTTTTTCCTGTTTCTGCTCCTTCTCTTCTGCTTGTTTCAGCTTCTTCATGAGGTAGCATTTTCCGTTACAGTGCAGCTGAGGTTTGTCTTTATTTACACAAAATTCTTCAGCAATATAATCCCTGTTCAGCTCATAACCCGCGAACAAAAATAAGCTCGACAAATTCGCCGCGAGGGAAAAAAAGATCAGTGATATTGCAGTTAAACGGGTAAACATTCTGAGCGCAAATATACATAAACGAACGCTCCGAGGCGAAGATTTATTTACTCATTTAAGTCCAGATTTTCCGTTTTTTCTTAAAAAAAACGTTGAGCCATTCCTGCGCCAAATTTTATAAATTCAAAAATACAATATTGACAAATAGGCATTTATAACCATCAACTAAACAAAAACTCAATTCCTAAAAATTTTTAGGAACATTTTTTAAATATCTATATATCTATAAATTATGATATTTAAATAAACTAAAAATTAATATAGAAATTTATTACCGTATTTTAGATTTTAAGCAAGCATATCTTGAGGTCTCACACCAAGCAAAGCATAAAAAGTATTGCTAAAAGTAGAGACGCTTTCGTACCCTACCCTATAGGCTACACTCTTTACGCTTTCTCCGTCTAATGACAAAAGTTCTACCGCCTTAATGATTTTCATCAGCTTAACATACCCGGCAAAAGTGATCCCGGTATCCTTCTTAAACAGACGTTCCATCGTACGAACGGAAAGGTTAAATTGAGCTGCAATCTGAGTTGATTTAAGCTGTACAGAAAGTGGGTCTGAAAGGTAGCTGACTATGTCTGAAATACGGGGGTTCCGGGGCACCGGAAGCGCCAGTGGAATGGCCTGTTTAAAGCTCAGTGGAAGGATGCTTTTCAACCCTCTCAAAAAGTCAAATTCGACCGGATCTTTTTCTTCCAGCCTTGACCATTGCTCCGTAAAAAAAATCATTTCCCTTAACACTTTTGGGGTATGAAAAATGTTCAGTTCTTTAAAAAAAGTCAGCTCCTCATTAACCGTAAAAAAAAGACATCGAAGGTATACCTGACTGGCTGGTGAAGAACTCCGGTGCGCTACTCCCGGAGGGATCCAGGCACAGTGGTGAGTAGGCAAAAGATAGGTCCTGTTTTCTGTATGTAAATACTGAACTCCCTTTTCTACATAGATGAGTTGCCCCATGTGATGGGTATGCCACTCCTCGGAAAATTTCCAGTCTGCTTCATGCCAAACATAAGCCTCCTTATCTACAGCATCTACTGTCAGATGACAAAATCTCGCTTTATCCATTTGTCGTTTTTTAACATGTAATTGGCAAAGATAGATATTTAAACACAGGTGATATTGCAGACCTTTGCCTCTGTTATTTAAGAACAAACCCATATGAGTTTAATAGATTTAATTAAAAAAGGCTGCCTTGCAGGAATTTTATTCCTATCAAGCCTGCCTCTAACCACACTAGCCGTCATGAAAGAGCAAACCGATACCCGTATACTGGTACTATTTAACACAGAACAGGGTGGCACTTACAAATTGGCCCAGGCCATAGCAACAGGGATTGAAAAACTGGAAGGCACAAAAGCCATCCTTAAACAGGTACCCAGAATAAAAGGCCTGGAAAATGAAAGTAAAATGCCTTTTGCTAATATCCCTTATGCTCATATTAGCGACCTCACCGCTTATGACGGTATCGCTTTTGGCTCAGCCGTTCATTTTGGCAATATGAGTGCGGATATGCGTTATTTTCTGGACCAGTCTGTGGCCATCTGGACAGCAAGAAAACTGGAGGGTATTCCTGCTACTGTATTCATGTCCGCAGGCAGTGGAGCAGGAAGGGAAGCCGCTATACTTTCATTCTGGAATACTTTAGCTATTCACGGAATGACGCTGGTCCCTACCGGGATCATGGGGAGCGGAGAAATTGACAAAAGTATTCCACAAGGCAATACTTCATTTGGTACAACCTCCCTGGCAGGTGCCCCGGGATCTCCTCGTCCCTCTTCGGGAGAACTACAATTAGCGACATTACAGGGTTATGCATTGGCCAAAGCAGCAAAAGGTCAGCAACTTTTAAAAAACAGCATGAATACTAAACTACCGGAAAGCGACCATATTGAAGCCCAATTGCGAAAACTAGGCATTACACTCCCAGACGCACCTAAACCAGTCGGAAATTATAAACCATACAAAGTATCAGGAAAACTGGTTTTCATTAATCAGATCGCTTTAAAACAAGGAAAAATAGAATATGCCGGAAAGATTGAAGAAGAGGTCACCGAAGAACAGGCAAAAATGGCCACCAGGCAAACGCTTCTTAATATTCTTGCAGTATTAAAAGAGGCTGCAGGCGGTAACCTGGACCATGTTAAGCAAGCGGTACAATTGACGGGATATTTCTATACCCCTGCCGGCTATGCTAAACATGCTATGCTCATGAATGAGGCTTCTGACTTATTGGGGAGTATTTTTAAGGAGAAGGGTTTACACACCCGTGCAACTATCGGGGCTTCTTCCCTGCCAATGAATTCTCCGGTGGAGATTCAAGCTGTTTTTGAATTGGAATAAGTAAAAAACAGAACATTCTAAACCTATCCGAAAGGGCAATTGTCACATCTTTTGCCCTTTTTGTATTTCTCACAGCATTCTTTCTTTTTCTTTTTATCTTTCTTAGAATGCTTTTTGTGTTCTTTATCTTTCTTTCCCACTTTAATCTGGTTCTATTTTACAAATGAACCTGTCAGCGTTTTTAGCGCTGACAGGCTTTATATTTCACCAGAATTAAACTGGTCTGTTATTCTCCGGCTTCGTTACCGTAGTGGATTTTACCCACATGTTTGTCGATCTCCCATCTACCTGTACCTTCTTCACCAATCAGATCAAACAATTCCAGGGCTCTTCTGGCTTTATATTCTTCTTCTCTTTGCTCTTTAAAGAACCAGTTTAAGAATTCTACCGTTACGTAATCCTGTTCCTTATGGCAACGCGCTGCTATATTTTTGATGGACTGCGTTACGCTGATCTCCTGATCCAGGGCTTCTTCGAAAATTTCCCGGAAAGAATTGTATTCTATCTTCACATTGGTAATTTCAGGAGACAAAGCAGTTCCTCCCATATCCAATACATATCTGAAGAATTTCATCTGGTGCTGTCTTTCTTCTTCTGCCTGTTTAAAAAAGTATTCAGCAGAATTGTCAAAACCATTTCTGTCACACCATGATGCCATAGAAAGATAAGCGGATGAAGACTGCGCTTCTTTCTTGATCTGCTGGTTTAACAAAGTCTCTACATCTGCAGAGATTAAACTTTTTACTCGAATGATATCTTTCATGGCCTCTTGATTTAATTTTTTCAATAATGTATAAATCAAAAATAGTGCTATAAATTTAAATTAAAGCATCGGAGAACAATATGGAAAGAGTCTAAAACCAGTTAAGCCAGGAATTAAGCCGCTATTCTGTATAAGCGATCGTGCAGGATCTGGTTCAGGCTTAACATCACAAAGGTACCTTCAAGCAATTCTTTAAAAGAAATGATCTCCAGCAGGGTCAATACGTAACAATGCTCACAAGCACAAATAAATACAATCTCCACATCAGCCGTTTTTGAACTGTTCAGTAAAATTTCTTCAATATCAATCGCATAGATTGCTTTTTTCAATTTAAGAATATTCCTGTAGTCAAATTTAGCCATCTTTCCTGCAAAGTCAACATACCAGCATTTTTCACTGTCAGACTGATAAACAGCACCCTTAATTGTACTATAAACTTCGGCTAAATGAGTAGAGACTTCCAGAGTTGTGTTTTGCATTATTTGTTAAATATGATGCAAAGGAAAGTATTATATAGAATTAATCCAAATTATAAATATAATAATTCTAAATAAGACACTCTTTTTAACAATACTCCGGAAATCTCTTCCTGTTTAAGATGACTAATGGCTTCTACTTCATCAATTCACCCAATTTCTTATTCAATGCCTCACCTCTCAAATCCTTGCCGACCACTTTGCCGTCCGGGCCTATCAAAAAACTAGCAGGCACAGCCTTCACTCCATATTCAGCAGCCGCAGCATTTGCCCAGCCCTTCAAGTCAGAAACATGCGTCCAGGTCAATCCGTCTGCAGCAATCGCCTTTAGCCAGGATTCTTTATTAGAGTCCAGTGAAACACCCAACACTTCAAAACCTTTATCATGATATTTCTTATAGGCCGCTACTACATTTGGATTTTCTTTCCTGCAAGGCCCACACCAGCTTGCCCAGAAATCAACCATTACGTATTTTCCTTTAAAATCAGACAGATGAACAATTTTTCCATCCTTATCTGCCATAGCAATTGCAGGAGCAATCTGACCAGTAGCCGTTTTCTCATCCAGCGCAAAAGCATGGGTGATCTGTTGGCCAATTAAAGATTTCTGTACCTTCGGGCTTAAGATCGAAAACAAAGATCTGGCTACCGGAAAATTAGGATAAGCAATAAAACGATCATAAATAATGGCGGCCGAGCCAACCGATCCCGGGTGTTGACTAACATAATCCTTTACAGCAGCCTGATTTAATGTATCCAGAACTCTGAATTCCCCATCAAAACCAGCTCTGGTCAAAGAGTCTGGTTTAACCTTCCCCCCCTGCTCCACCTTGTCCAATCTCTGATAAATATCACCGGCCTTTTTCGTAATAGCCTTCCATGGACCATTGTAAAAACCCAGATAAACATTTTGGCTTTCAGAACCGGTAATGACCGCTTTATTCAAAGAATCCTTCGATCCGGCAAAGGTAATGGCTGCATTTTCCAAAAGAAAAGTCGAGGGATTTTTAATCCCTTTCATCTTAATGGAATAAAATTGCGGGCTAACCACCTTTCCCTTGAATTGAAAATTCCCCTCCGAACTTAAAACAGTCGAATCCGTAATCACTTTTTTATTCTCATTTTCATGTTCCAAATAAACTTTACCCGATGAGGCTCCTTTTATGGTTCCTTTTATGACGTAATTGTTGTTTTGCGCTGAAACCTGTCCAACACAAAAAAGCCCTGTTGCGGCTATAGCCACGAATTTAAATTTCATATTCTGTTTATTTTTAAAGATTTGGTCAATTACCAGCCTGGGTTATTAGGTTTCAGGTTAGGATTTTTGTCAATTTCAGTTTGGTAAATTGGGAAAAGATAGAATTTAGGATCAAAGTTTCTGTCTTGTACTTTTACCTGGGTATATACTCTAGGGCCATTGCCAGTTTGGGTAATAGAAATACCGTTAAGTGGTGTTCCTAGTTTTTCAGGCCCGAGTTTCCATCTGCGGATGTCCCATAAACGAGTGCCCTCAAAAGCAAGTTCAATAGTCCGCTCGTGCCTGATCTTATCCCTGCTTATTGCCCCTGAAGCAACAGGTGGCATACCTACTCTGGCTCTAACCTGGTTTACATAGGTTCTCGCCTCTTCTGTTTGTCCCAATTCAAAAGATGCTTCAGCCAGATTGAGCAAAATTTCGCCATACCTGATCAGAATATTGTTCTGTCCGCCTCCATAACTTGCCGACATATCAAATGGATTAAAAGCCGGATCTTCCATTTTTCTTAGCGCATAACCTGTAGTCAGGGCTGCGTAGTCTGGATTAAAATTAGAACCCGGCTTAAAATCCAATTTCACCCCTGTATAGACAGAGCCATCATACAATATACTGGCGTCGAATCTAGGATCACGGTTGGCATAGGGTTTGGTTTCGTCATACCCCGATCCAGATTCAGTAATCATTTTACCATTCGCCATTTCGTATTCATTGACAATATTTTGGGTAGGTTGATTTAAGGCATTTGGTCCGGGAGGCACCAAACCCCAGGGTAAATTGTAAAAATGAACGTTATAGCCCTGAAAATTCTGTTTATACTGATGATCAAAGATTACTTCAGTATTGTTATCATTAGCAGAAAAGAACATCTCCCCGTATTTTGGAAACAGCCCATAACCAGCTGATCCAGCTACAGCAACAACAGCTTTTGCCGCGTCATAAGCTTTCTGCCATTCTCCATTATAACTTGCTGCATACAACAATACCCTGCTTTTTAACGCCAGTGCCGCCCCCCGGGTTACACGGCCAACGTCTGCACCTGTATATTTATACGGAAGGTTAGCCCCAGTATTAATGGCATCCATTTCAGCTACAATAAAGTTAACAACCTCCTGATAACTGTTTCGGGCAACATTTAAATTTTCATCCAGATTCTGAGCATGAGTAATCAAAGGCACTGAACCAAAATAATTGATCAGGTTGGCATACTGAAAAGCCCTGATGAACCTGGCCTGATCTGCTGTTTTTTTCTTAAAAGCAGTACTGGCTGGCAACCGGTTTACATTTTCAAGGTAAATATTACACCTTCTGATGCTCGTATATGAATAGTCATAAGCATTTGAAATGGAATACGGGACACTCGAAGCCAGAAATGTCCCATTATAGATGCTCACATTTCCGCTGGAATACAATTCATCTGTATAAGCATCTGTCATGGTCCCTCCAAATTGCGTAGGAAGTGTTGCATATAGGTTGTTGAGGAATAAACCTGCCAAAGTAGAGTCCCTCCAAACATCTTCATCACTGTATTTATCAAGGGGTTTACTGTCCAGAAAATCCTTCTTGCAACCGGCTACAACCAACAGCAACAGGGTAAATACTATTAAATATCTTTTCATCTGTGTATTTCTTAAAATTTAACACTTAAACCAATATTGTATAACTTTTGGATCAGATAAGAATCCGCTCCAAAAGCTGAGAAAGCAGCCTCAGGATCCACATCCTTTAATCCGGTAACGGTAAACAGGTTGGTTCCGCTCACATAGATCCTCACGCTGGAAAGCTTAACCTTCGACAATACGGAGGCCGGAAGATTATAGGCCAGCTCAAGATTCTTTAAACGGGCATAAGATCCATTTTGAAGCCAATAGGTGGAGGGTGCCTGGTTATTCAAATTGGCACTAAACAATCTTGGATAGCTCGCATTAGGGTTGGAAGGTGTCCATCGGTCCAGATGTTTTTCAGAGGGCACCCCATTATTGGTGAACGCCCATTCACTCAGTCCGGTCATATATTTTTGAACGTTTGCAGCGCCCTGGATCAATAGATTCAAATCAAATCCTTTATAGGAAGCACCCAGGCTAAGTCCGTAAACAATTCCCGGATAATCTCCTTTTCCCATTACAGTCCGGTCAGCTGGTGTGATTTTACCATCTCCGTTAAGATCTTTATATTTTATATCTCCAGGAGCCGCATTTGAATACAACGGTGTTGGACCAGCTTTAATTTCCTCAGCACTTTGGTATAAACCCTCTGCCACATAACCTAAGAAACTGGACATACCATAAGGTAAAATGGTGAGTGGCCTCCCTATAGCACTTTGATAAGACAGATAACCAGCCGGCTCAGGCGTATAAATCAGCTTATTTTTGTTAAGCGTAAGGTTTGGTTTTACTGAATATCTGACTTGTCCAATTTTGTTCTCATGTGTAATGGCTACCTCTATTCCATTATTGTCAACTACCGCAAGATTTTCAGATGGCAGTGAACCACCTACTGTAGCAGGTACAGAGAAGGCTCGGGTAGAAAGTATATCTTTCGTACGTTTATGGAAGGCGTCAAATTCAATACCCAGCAGGTTATTGAATAGTTTTGCTTCAAATCCCAGGTTCACGATATTGGCTTTTTCCCAGGTAAAAGAAACATTTGGAATTACGCCTGGTACCAAGGCCTGTAAGTCGACGTTCCCAAAAGTATAATAACCGTCGAGACCGGTACCCAGACTATACGTGTTCAAGTATTGGTATTGCCCAACCCGGTCATTACCCAATTGACCATAAGAAGCTCTGATTTTCAAAAAATTAATAGTTTTAACATCCTTTAGAAAGGACTCTTCAGACAGTATCCAGCCCGCAGAAACAGAAGGAAAAAAACCAAAACGGTCAGACTTGGGAAAAACATCCGACCCATCATATCTGAAACTGGATTCAAAAAGATATTTGCCTTCATAATTATAACTAACTCTTCCAACCGCACTCTGCCGTGCATTTTTAAAGGCAGTTCCCGTAGTGACCGCTGTAGTAGGATCTCCAGCAAAAAGCTGATCTATTGCCGCTGAAGGAAAGTTGGTTCTGGAACCAAGAAGATAATCGCCCTGATTCTGTGTCTGCGTATACAGAGCCATAGCACTGATGGCATGCCTACCAAATGTACGTTGATAATTCAGGGAGGCTTCTGCCACTAAAGTTTCCCTCTGATTAAAGGTTTCTGTTAGTGAAGCTTTGGTTTGCCCGGTGGTTTTGGTACTATAGCTACCATCATTATTGCGTATCGCGGTTAAATAGGGCTGATTAAAAGTCTTAGATGTTCCATAATACTTGTTATAAGATAAGGTTCCTTTAGCAGAAAGTCCAGGAACAAAAGGCATAGTATAGATCAGGGATCCTACACTTTCAAATACATTTTGAGTTGATACGGAATAACCGTTAGCACCATTCGCCATTAAGTAAGGACTTCCGTTAACCAATGTACTGAAGCCATTGGGAATAGTGACGTAGTTATATAGCCCATTCGAGAACTGACTGGGCACCAATGGCGAAATTTCTCTGTAATAACTGGTTACACCATTTGCAGATTGCCCCGTATATTTTTCCTGCCGGCCATTAAGGTTTAAGCTCAATTTCAGATTCTTATTGATATCTGCATCCAGGTTAGACCTTAAAGAGTATTGTTTATAGCCGGAAATAGCATAAGCGCCATCCTGATCAAGGTAACCAGCAGAGATAAAGTATTTTGATTTTTCAGTTCCTCCGTTCAAACTTAGATTATGACGCTGCTGAAATGCAGATGACTTCATCAATGCAGAGTACCAGTTGGTATTTGCGTACAGATCTGGATTTGAACCGCTCTTGATCATTTCGAGCTGAGCATCAGTATACCCCTTACCTGCAGAGGGATTAAAACTACCTTCGTTATGATATAATTCATTGGCCAGCGTTGCATAAGTATAGGAATCAACCAGTTTAGCAAGTTGGGTGGGTTTTTGCCAGCCTCCGTTAAAAGTATAATTTAATACTGTTTTACCTTGCTCTCCTCTTTTAGTCGTAATTAAAATGACCCCATTGGCGGCTCTTGCTCCATATACCGCAGCTGTTCCAGCATCTTTAAGAACAGAAATAGATGCAATATCATTGGGATCAATATGTGGTAGCTGTGCAGTAGCAATATTACCGGAACGATCTACAGCCTCTTGCGGAATTCCATCTATGACGATTAAAGGAGAAGAATTGGTACTGGAACTCAGCCCCCGCACCAATAAACGGGAATCGTCATAACCTGGCTGCCCCGAGCCCTGATAAGCAATAAGACCAGGTAAACGTCCTGCCAAAGAATTGGAAACATTAGCCGAAGGGCTCTGCTTTAGCTCCTCCCCACTCACTGTAGCAACAGAACCTGTAATCGATACCTTCTTTTGGCTTGTGTATCCCAATACCACCACTTCCATTAAATTTCCAGAAGCATAACTCAATACAATCTTCTGAGATACTTCTTTGTCATAAAAGACTTCTTTAGTTGTAAAGCCTAAATGTGTAAAGACAAGATACCGGCTGTTCTGATCAGGGATCTCCAGTGAAAAATGCCCGTTTTCATCCGTAGCAGTCGAATATTTATTGCTCCCTTTGAGCATTACGGTAACCCCACCCAAAGGAATCCCTTCTTCATCCACAACCTGCCCACCTAACCGGATTGGAATATGCTTGCCCAGATTTGCAGGTAAAATTTCTTTCCTTTTGGTAATCAGGATATTTTGACCTACCTGTTTAAAACTAAAGGAGGTATTGCTCAACAAAATTTGTAAAACCTCTTCAACGGTCCGGTCCTTATAGTTTAAAGTCAATGTATTTAACTCTTTAACCTCCTCGTTCCTGTACAAAAACCGAAAAGGCGTGTTCTTCTCAATTTTATCAATGACAGAGAGGAAAGACTCCTGGTTAAGCTGGACCGAAATATGGACGTTACTAATAGATTGTGCTTTAACATTCAATGCAAAAAGGAACTGCATCGATGTAATGGATAAAATAGCGATTACTAAGCTGATACGCATAACCTGACGAATTAAATATCGTTTATCAAAGGCAGCGCCATGGAAAGGGTAATATCCATGCCTGCCTTCTGCTTTTTGTGCAGAAAAAATCATACTTTTGAATGTTTTAAGTGGTCGAAAAATTATTTAAAGCGCGTTTGCTTTCGGCTGCAACCGGAAGCAAATTTGGGCTCTCTATTTATATGGAGAGCCTTTTTTCTATATCAGCAGGGGGTAGATTTCTTTCATGTTTTGGTTGGTTTATGGTTTAATTGATTAATTGTTTTAGTCATTACATCCTGTTCCAGAGATTACATATATACCTTTACGAAATTCGTAACTGGAACTATTGAAGGAACAAAGCAGGTCAAGTACGGACTCTATCTTTTCTGCTTTAAGTATGGTTCCGGTAAACCTGCATTTTTTTACCGCATTATTCGCAAAAGCAATTTTCACACTGAAACGTTGTTCCAGCAGCCTGGCAGCCTGTTCCATGGTCATATCATCAAAGAAAAGGTCTTTGGCTTGCCATTCTATGGCTTTGAGCGCAGGCACATTAAGCTGAACCTTTTTCTCCTCTGTTTTATTAAACACCAATTGCTGGTTAGGCGTAATTACACCCAGGGTTTGCTTCTGATCCTGCACACTCACCTTGCCCCGGGTTACCGTTACCGTAACCTTTTCTTCGTTAGAATAGGCCTTAATGTTAAAAGCAGTTCCTAAAACAGTGGTTTTAATTTTTCCGGTATGGACAATGAAGGACTTTTCCTGATCATGTTTCACGTCAAAATATCCTTCACCTGTTAAAACAACTTCTCTTGTCTTTCCAAATACGGCCGGATATTCAAGTTTACTATTTTGATTCAAGACAACAGTACTCCCATCAGGCAATTTAACAAGCTGATGTTTATCTGAAGCGGTGATGGTGCTTCGGATTTGACTACCTGTAGTCACCAGGGATATGGGTTCTGATGAAGGCGGTGCCCACTTGTATTTAATCAAAAGCCCAGCTGAAACCAACAGGAGCACCGCTGCCGCTACCTTAAGAAAAGGCCTCCAATTGAATCTGCGTGGATTGGCTGGCACCTGATCCTGCTGCACAATATGTTGAAAAATCCTGGAAGAAGTGTCTTCAGACAGTTTTACTTCCGTTTGAACGTCCCAGCTCGCATTCATAAGACATTCGAGTTGGAAAGCATGGTCCGGATCCTGGATAAATGCCTCGAGCTCCAGCAATTCTGTTTTTGTACAGGCCTGCTGCAGGTTTTTATGATACAAGTAATTGAGTCTGGTCTCTTCCATCGATTTAAAAAGGTCCTTTTAACTGATGACAAGGCCGGGACAAAAAAGGATTAGTTAAAACAGAAAATATTTTAAAATAATTTTAGATGGACTTAAAAAGCGAGAGCAGAACCAATACCCCCATCAGTTCATTATGACCAGAAAGATAGCTTCGCATAGTTTTACCGGCTTGTTGCAGATGCGCTTTTACTGTGTTTTTAGAAATGTTCAGCTGAATGGCAACTTCTTCTGGCTTAATCCCTTCAATACGGCACATGTAATAGATTTGCCTTTGTTGCGGCGGAAGATTTTCCAGGGCCTTATGAACAATCTTAAGGGTATCTTTATAGCTGATCTCTTCCTCTACCTGATCATAGCCTTCGGTCCAGTTTTCTGTATGCAGGAGATTCGTTTTGATGGTTGCCAAATGCTTTTTCCAAATGTTCAGTGTGTGGTTGCGGCTCATCGTCCTTAAATAAGCTCCAAAATTCTCCACATCCCTAAGCTCTGCCCTTTTTAACCAGATTTTTAAAAATACATCCTGAACAACTTCTTCTGCGGCGGCTTCCTCATGAATAATCCTGAAAGCATAACCGTAAACTTTATGCTGATAGCGTTCGAAGAGCATCTTAAAGGCAGACTCGTTTCCATTGGCCACGAATTCCAATATTTCCTGCTCCGAATCGTCTTTTCTGATTAACACGAAGCTAAGGTATTGATAAATAAATTAATTCTAATAAACACTACCATTTTACTATAATATACATTTCAACATTCGCTCCCGGAAAAGAAAATTCCCCTAAATTTGTAAAATGAGTACGACCGGTTCCACAAATGACATTTTCGACAAAGTCCTTTCTTTTATCGACACCACCAATCAGAATATTTTTCTTACCGGAAAAGCCGGAACAGGAAAGACCACATTATTGAGAAAAATAAAGGAAACCAGCGCTAAAAAGATCGTCATTGTTGCTCCAACCGGAGTGGCCGCCATGAATGCAAAAGGTGTAACCATCAACTCCTTCTTTCAACTGCCCCCGGGCTCATTTTTCCCAGGTGACATTAGCCTGGAAAACCTTCAGGCCGGCATCCTTTCCATCAGTTCTATGGTTTCAGACCTCAGTTACACCCGGGAAAAAACCAAGCTTTTCAACGAATTGGAACTACTGGTTGTTGATGAGGTATCCATGGTACGTTGTGATCTACTTGACGTTATAGATGCCATTCTCAGAACCGTAAGAAAAAACAACCTGCCGTTTGGAGGCGTACAAGTGCTATTGATTGGCGATTTATACCAGCTCCCGCCAGTAACCAAGAGAGAAGACTGGGCTTTTTTGAACCGGGCTTATGCATCTCCTTATTTTTTCGAGGCTTTGGTGATCAGAAGAAATCCCTTGCTCCAGATCGAGCTCACCAATGTATTCCGTCAAACGGAACCTGAATTTATAAATATCCTGAATGACATCAGGAACAACCGGATCAATGAGAATGACCTGAGTCTGTTAAACCAAAGATATGAACCTTCTTTTAGCGCTTCTAACGAGCTCAATCCCATCATCATTACCTCGCACAACGCAGAAGCCAACACCATCAATAAAGAGAAACTGGATGAACTGCAGGGCCCGGAATACACTTTTGAAGGAGAGATCAGCGGGGAATTCCGTGACCTGAATCTTCAGGCCGAACAGAGTTTAAAATTAAAGGAAGGTGCGCAGATCATGTTCATTAAGAACGATACCGGCGACAACCGAAAGTTCTATAACGGCAAGATTGGAAAGGTAAAATCGATTATCGACGGAGAGATCATCATCTCTTTTCCACAGGAAGAGGACCTGTTACTGGAAAAATCGTCGTGGCAATCTTTCGAATACAAAACAGATACCGAAGAAGCCATTGTACAACAACAAGTAGGCGAATTCTCTCAGTATCCTATCAAACTGGCCTGGGCAGTAACGATTCACAAAAGTCAGGGACTCACTTTCGACAGCGCCATTATTGATGCTGGAAAATCTTTCGTTGCCGGGCAGGTATATGTGGCCTTAAGCCGTGTGAGAACTCTTCAGGGCCTGATTCTGAAATCGAAGATCACCACAGAAAGTTTAAGGTCCAATCCAGAAGTCCTGAACTACATGAAACCTGCAAAAGAAGAAGAACTCAGCAATATCCTGGTTACAGAACAGGAAAAGTATAT
>NZ_DATMRL010000458.1:0-14065 GCF_035566355.1 Pedobacter sp. | reverse complement strand
ACTGGATATGACCAGGGGTATCAGCGATAATAAACTTCCGTTTTTCCGTTTGGAAATATTTATAAGCGACATCAATAGTAATACCCTGTTCCCGCTCTGCCCTCAAACCATCTGTTAAGATGGCCAGATCAATAGTACCATCGTCATTTTTGCGGTTACTGGCCTGCAATGCTTCCAGCTGGTCGGCCAGGATAGAATCTGTATCATATAACAGACGGCCAATCAGGGTACTTTTACCATCATCAACACTACCTGCGGTAAAAAATTTCAATATGTTCATTAAAAATATCCTCCTTTCTTACGGTCTTCCATAGCGGCTTCCGATACTTTATCGTCCATTCTGGCACCACGTTCACTAATTTTAGATGCGCTGATTTCTGCAATAATATCGTCCAGCTCAGTCGCATCCGAACTTACCGCAGCAGTACAGCTCATGTCACCCACCGTGCGGAAACGCACCTTTTTACGTTCAACGATATCTTCCTCATCCATATTCAAAAAAGGAGAAGCCGCCATCAACTGGCCATTTCTGGTAATACAATCCCTTTCGTGCGCAAAATAAATAGAAGGCAATTCCATTTTCTCTCTTTTGATGTAATTCCACACATCCAACTCTGTCCAGTTGCTGATTGGAAAAACCCTTACATTCTCTCCCTTATGGATCTGGCCGTTGTAAATGTTCCAGAGTTCCGGGCGCTGACGCTTTGGATCCCACTGGCCAAATTCATCCCTAACCGAAAAAATACGCTCTTTTGCTCTTGCTTTTTCTTCATCTCTCCTGGCGCCGCCAATACAGGCATCAAAACCGTACTTAGCTATCGTATCCAGTAAAGTAACGGTTTGCAAGGCATTTCTGCTGGCATTTTTACCGGTCTGTTCAATCACTTTCCCTTCATCAATGGAATCCTGAACATAACCCACAATCAGTTTTTCACCGATTCTTTCAATCATCTGATCACGAAAAGTGATGGTTTCTTCAAAATTGTGGCCTGTATCTATATGAACCAGTGGAAAAGGAAATTTTCCAGGGCGAAATGCCTTTTCCGCCAGACGAACCAGCGTAATAGAATCCTTGCCTCCGGAAAATAACAAAGCTGGTTTTTCAAACTGACCTGCTACCTCACGTAAGATGTGAATGGCCTCCGCTTCCAGCTCATCTAAATAATCTAAATTAACCTTACTCATATCTTATTTCTTATTGTTGGGTGGCATGTAAACCACATTCTTTTTTTGACTGATCTTCCCACCACCATCTTCCGGCACGGAAATCTTCTCCTTCTCTCACTGCACGGGTACAAGGCGCGCAGCCAATGCTGGGAAAACCTTTATCATGCAGGGTATTGTACACCACATTATTTTCTTTAATATAGGCCTTTATTTCTTCCAATGTCCAGTTGAACACAGGGTGAAACTTTAACAGCTGATTACCTTCATCCCATTCAATATTACTCATATCGTGGCGGTTCAGAGACTGCTCAGCCCTGATCCCGGTGACCCAGATTTTTTTACCGCTTAAGGCCCGCTTTAAGGGTTCTATTTTGCGGATATGACAGCATTCTTTCCGGTTTTCTACAGACTCATAAAAGCTGTTTGGTCCTTTCTGATCAACCATTGCCTGCAAAGATGCCGCTTGTGGAAAGTAAGCGTGAATTTTCTTCTTATAAATTTCCAGGGTACGGTTCCAGACATAATAAGTTTCCGGAAACAATCTCCCGGTTTCCAGGGTAAACACCTCTATTGGAATATCATTCCTGAAAATCAAGTCGGTAATCACCTGATCTTCCCAGCCAAAGCTGGTGGAAAAGGTAATCTCTCCGGGATATTTCTGTGCAAAATACTGAAGTGACGCTACCGGATCCAGCCCCTGTATGTCTTTCGCGATATCTGCTAAATACGTATTCATTGTCTTAAAACAATTTTAAAATAAAACCAAAGATGCTGCGCAAGCTCACCAGGATTACAATAATCCCTACGGCCACCATAATGGTTTTCACAGAGATCTTATTGGACACTCTGGCCGCAATAGGTGCTGCTAAAGCACTCCCGATAACCAGGCCGCCAACCGCTTCCCAGTGGGCACCGTTCAACATCGTTAAAAAAGTTAAAGAACTCATCGAAGCTATAAAAAAACGGGTGATTTTTACGGTTCCTAAAGAAAATCTTGGATTTCTGCCTCCGGCGATTAAACTGGACAACACAATAGAGCCCCAGCCCCCTCCGCCTACCGCATCAATAAAACCACCCGACAGCCCCAGCAAAGAGATTTTTTTGATCTTTCCTTTTGCAGTTGGTTTACCCGTTTTATAGGCTTTAGATAAAATCACCCCACCCAGAATTAAAGTGTAAATGGAAACCAGCGGTTTGGTATACTGGCTGTAATGTTCCAGTGAAGACAGTAGATAAGCTCCCGTTACAGCACCCAGGATACCAGGAATGATCAGCAAACGGAACAATTTCCAGTTTACATTACCCATTCGATAATGCATCCAGCCCGCTATTCCATTACTCAGGATTTCTGACAAATGGACCGCCATACTGGCCGATGCAGGTGGGATACCCATGGCAAGAGAGAAAGAAGTAGAGGTTACTCCGTAAGACATACCTATAGCGCCGTCAATCATCGCAAAAACAAATCCGCCCAGTAAAAACCAGTAGAATACAGGGTTCAGGTTGAGCAGGAAGCTTTGAAACTCTGGTTCTTTGTGCCAAAAAACAGCAATGACAACAGAGATGGACAACACAATGGTGATCCAGACCAGCCATTTAAAATTCAGCTTCATCGCCCTGCTTTTCTGGTCTTCGACCAATAAGGAAGTGACTTTATTGAGTTTCTTAACTTTGTCTGTAAAATCGCCTTCTAGTTTATTTCTGAGTTCCTGCATCTGTTGAAGAGTTATATTTAATTCGCCGGGTAAACCATCATTTAAAGTTTCTTTCAGTCTTTTTGCAATCGTTGGCGATTTTCCATTGGTGGATATCGCAATTTTTAAATCTCCTTTTTTAACTATGGAGCCGAGATAAAAATCACACAGCTCGGGTTTGTCTGCAAAATTGGCCAGAATCTTACGTTCCTTGGCCGCTGCACGAATCTGATCGTTTAAATCTGCATTATTGGTCGCAGCGATAACCAGTTCGGCGGTATCCAGATCTCCAAGCTCGAAGGCCCTCTGGTTGAGACTCACATTTGGAAATTTCACGGCCAGTTCTTTCAATTGCGGCAAGATTTCCAACGCAACCAGGCTGATCTTTGCCGAAGGGCTATTGTTCAACAGCGCAGATAATTTTTCCAATCCGACCGGCCCACCGCCAACCACCAGGGTATGTAGAGTATCTAGCTTAATAAAAACGGGAAATAACTGGTTACCTTCCAAATTGTCTGTTGCTTAGAGTTCTTCTTTTAATGCTTTGTAAAAATCTTTGATGGGCTGGAAAGAAGGGTGTAAAGAAACCACCTCTCCAAAAACAAGTAAAGCCGGTGCTTTGATCCCTTTTTCCAAAACAATTTCTTCAATGGTATCTACAATTCCGATTGCCAGTTTTTCCTCTTCGGTTGAACCACTCTGAATGGCAGCTACAGGAAGCTTGTTTTTTCCTTCATTCTGAAAAAGTTTTACAATTTCTTTCAGTTTCCCCAATCCCATCAGCACCACGACTGTCGCTTTTGTTCTCGCCGCTTCATAAAGATCGTTTGAAATGGCACCAGAAGCTGTAGTACCGGTCACCACCCAAAAGCTCTCACTTAAGCCCCTGTGGGTAACCGGGATTTGTTGAAGACCTGGAACGGAAATGGAGCTGGAAAGGCCAGGAATAACCTGTACAGGAATACTATATCCGGCTGCATAATCCAGTTCTTCATAGCCTCTTCCAAAAACAAAGGGATCTCCGCCTTTCAAACGCACCACATGCCCGTAATTCAAGGCATAGTCGACCATCAGTTTATTGATCTTATCCTGGGATAAGGAATGTTCTCCTGATCTTTTACCAACATAGATCCGTATCGCATCTGCATGTCCGTAATCCAGAATCGCTTCATCTACCAAAGCATCATAAAGGATCACGTCTGCTGATTTCAGTGCATTGGCTCCTTTCATCGTGATCAGTTCCGGATCTCCCGGACCTGCACCAACTAAAGTAATTTTAGGTTCTTTGAACCCGGTTTTTTGTGTGATCATTATTGAAACGCCCCCTCTCTTTTTGCTTTCATTTCCAGATAGAATCTTTCTGCAGCCTCCAGATAAGTGGTTGCAAATTGTTCAGTCGGTTCATTCTTATTGATTTGCAGTACCAGGTCACTGAAACTGCCGTTTAGTTGTACTTCTCCGCTGTCTACATAATTGGCATCAAACTCACGGATCACTCCGGCCTGTGTACTACTGTTGACTGCTTTGTCCAGCAACAAGGCTTTTGCAGTATTCACCAAAACGCTGTACGTATGGTAAATGGCATCTGCCCAGGCACCTGCCTCATAAGATCTTCTTGCCCAGCCCAGTTTTTCTTCTCCTTCTAATAAAAGGGTCGCAACCAGGTCGATCACCACACCAGCACATTCGCCTACGCCAATAGCGGTTTCAAAAGTTTCTTCATGCCCCCAGTCAACATATTCCTCATCTTTCAGATTGGTCAGATCAGCCAGTGGTTTCAGTAACTGATAAAAATGGTCTTTGGTTAAGCGATCGTAATACTGATGAAAAGTTTCTCCTTCCTCCGCATTGCTGTGATAATCGTCCAATACAACTCTTAAAACAGAGGTTGCTCTTTTTGAAGGAACTTTGATCACACGCTCCGATACTCTACCCTCACCGTCTCCTACTGTTCCACCGCCCAACATCACCTGAACGGCAGGTACCACTTTGCCGTTGGCTTTAACTGAACTGCCATGAAAACCTATATGCGCCAGACCATGCTGACCGCAGGAATTCATACAGCCACTGATTTTCACTTTGATGTCTTTATCATAGATTAAATGAGGGTATTCTTCATAAACCAGTTCTTCCAGTGTGGCCGCAAGCGACATACTGTTGGAAATGCCCAGGTTACAGGTATCTGTTCCAGGGCAGGTGGTAATGTCTGCAATGCTGTCAAAACCCGGAGCAGCAAAGCCCAGTGCATTTAACTTTTCAAACAAAACCGGCAAAGCTTCCTTGCGTACAAATTTCAGCAGCAAACCTTGATTTTGCGTAATTCGAATCTCGTCGGCAACATACGGCTGTATGGCAGCTACGAGTTCTCTGGCCATGAAGGTGCGGATATCTCCAATCCTTACTTTAATATAGACCCCGTAAAAACCTCTTTGTTTTTGCTCAAACACGTTGGTAGCCAGCCAATGCTGATAGGCTGGTGTGCCTTCTGCTTCTGTTGCTTCAGCCTCTAAAACTGGTGGCGGTTCAGGTAGAGGAACGGTATTCAGATCAATTTTAAAACTTTTGGATTTATTGGCGGTACGTTCTTCATCTACCAGTCTCAACACTTCATCCAGTCCAAGCTTCTGAACCAGATATTTTAAACGGGCTTTATTCCGGTTGTTTCGCTCTCCATAGCGGTCAAATACACGCAATACAGATTCTGTATAAGGAATGATCTGATCTTCCGGAAGAAACTCATGTACCGGATGGGCTAAAAATGGTTGTGCCCCTAAACCTCCTGCAAACAACACCTTAAACCCGCGTTCTCCTTTTTCATTAATCTTTGGAATAAACCCCAGATCATGAATATAGCTGAAGGCAGTATCTTTCTCTGTAGAAGAAAAGGAAATTTTAATCTTCCGGCCCATTTCCTGGCAAATCGGATTCCTCAGGAAATAAGAAAATACCGCATGTGCATAGGGTGAAACATCAAAAGGTTCTTCCGGATTAATACCAGAATCTGGTGACGAGGTTACATTTCGGACGGTATTTCCACAAGCTTCACGCAAGGTGATGTCATCTCTTTCCAGCTGATCCCAAAGCTCTGGCGTTCTGTCCAGGCTTACATAGTGCATTTGGATATCCTGCCTCGTGGTCAAATGCAGGTTACCACTTCCATATTCATCGGCTACATCAGCTATTTTCAGCAGTTGCCTGAAAGTGACTTTACCAAAAGGGAGCTTAATGCGGATCATTTGCACCCCAGGTTGTCTCTGGCCATAAATCCCTCTGGCCAGGCGCAGGCTCCTGAATTTTTCATCATGGATAAGACCTTCCCTGAAGAGACGGATCTTTTTTTCAAGATCAATGATATCCTGCTCTACGACAGGATTTTCAAGTTCTGTTCTAAAACTTTGCATGTTTATTCTAAGTTTTTGATTAAAAAAAAACTTCCCCGTTGGTTAGACCGAAGAAGTTCTTATATATTATACCCCATAACAGCCTTAAGCACTGCGCTTACAACACAGGAACATCATAACGTTTTTAATCATGGTTGTTTTGTTCATAGTACAAATATATAAAGTATATAGAATATATAGTCTTTGTAGGTGAAATTATTTTATATATTTTTCAGAAAGGGCTATAAACCTATATTACAGGCTACTGTAGGATAAGGAAGCCATCCGAATTTTACAATAGAAAAACCGGGCAGTGTCTAACTTTGGAAAAACTTATGGAAATAAAGCAGCTGATAAGTGATGGCATTGGACCAGTAATCCCAGTTGTGGCTGCCCGGGCGGATAATAAAATCATGGGGGATATTATTATAGAGCAGCTTCTCATGAAATTTCAGGTTAACCTTATAAAAGAAATCGTCTGTTCCACAATCTATGATCAAAGACAGTTGATGTTTGCTGAGCAAGGGCAGCATCTCGGTTACACTGTTTGCAGCCCACCTTTCCGGGTATTGAGCATAATTACCCAAACGTTTGGAGATGTTCCAGTTGTCAGGGAAAGGTCGCAGATCAAGCCCTCCACTCATACTTCCGGCAGCGCCAAAAACATCCTGATGTTTAATCGCCAGAGAAAGTGCACCATGGCCACCCATACTCAGTCCGGTAATAGCCCTTCCTTTTGGAGAGGCTATTGTTTTGTAATGCTGATCCATCCAGCCCACCAATTCGGAGCTCACATAGGTTTCATATTTCCAGCTGGAGTCTTCCGGGCTGTCCAGGTACCAGCTGGACACATTTCCATCGGCACAAACCACGATCATCTGATACTGGTCAGCAGCATCTTTAATGGCAGGAATATTCTTGGTATAGTCCTTATAACTTCCCCCATGTCCATGCAAGAGATACAGTACCGGAAAATGGGACTGCACCTCATACCCATCTGGCAAAATAACTACGGCTTTGATAGTTTTTGTCATCGAAGGACTGTAGGTGAGTGCGGTGTCTACCTTTGCGGCCCACAATGATGTTGTTAAAAAAATCAGCAATAATGTACCAAATAGTCTGTTCATGGCAAGGTGCGGTTTATTTTGGTTAAGATATAAAATAGCTTCAAATTTTAGAAAAAAAGCATTAAACCACCTGCATTAAAGGACATTTTATACCTATTTGAGAAATTACGTTCTTTTTTAGGTGATTAATTTTTTTTTGTAAAAACAAAGAAGACATTTAAAAGGAACTAATCCTTTTCATCATGAATTTTAGAATAAAAACCACTTTATTCGCCTTAACGGTGATCATTTTTTGGGAAACAGGTTGCAGAAAAATTACATCTTCGGAAGAGACACCAATCATCAATCCCCCTGCAAATAATAGTCAGCTATTTATTCCGGTGAAGCTGGAATCTGCCAAACAGCAAATACAACTGAAATACCTTGAAAATTCGAATCTGCTCCTTACTGTAGAAGACAATACGGGCAGAAAAGAGCAGATCAAATACAATAAGAACAAATTGGCCTCCGGCTTTGAAAGCTATGAAAACAACCAGCTTGTTTATTCATCCGATTATTTCCGGGACGCCACTGGCAAGGTAAATATCATTAATCAATTTAAGGTAAACGGCCCGGCATTTACGCCTATTGGTCACCTATTGATCGGATATGACTCAGGTAACAGGGTCGCACAAGTCAGCACTTTTGACCTGCATGATCAGTTACTGGAACATAAGATCTATACTTATGATCAGCAGGATCATCTGATCCGTATCGAAACTGAAAAGCCTTCTTTCAAATCCGAGATCAGTATTTGCAATTATGATCAAAAAAAGGGTTTGTGCAACGCTGTTCCAAATGCGCTCCTGTTTAGTATAGAAAGCCAGTACAAATTCCTGTTCTATTCGGTCGCGGGCAATTTATTAAGTAAAACCGCTATATCCGCTGAGAAAGGCTATACATGCAGCTATGAATACAATTCACAAAGCCAACCCTCAAAACTAAATTTATTGGAAGGAAGCCTGACAACCACCTTTATCCTGACCTACAAAATCCTCCCCTGATTTATAAGTTTACAAAAGCGGTTGGAAGACCTGCAGATTTGACACCTGCCACACTCTTTCCTGCATTTGTCTTTACCCGGATAATGGCGCGGCCGTTATAAAGCTGAACTTTTCTGGAACCGGTTGATGTTCCCTGATCCTGGATCAGACTGCCATCGCCGGTCAGAGAGAATTCCACCAGGTTTATCGCATCCAGGCAAAGTATGCCTTTTGAGTCAAAAGCTTTAACCTCCAGTGTGGCTATTCCATCTTGTTCACCTGTTTTTTGCAGAACGATTTTCGTTGGTTTAGACCATTTATCACTTTGATATTCCTGTTCAATCTGGTCAGTGACTGTTGTTCTTCCTTTTTTAGCAACCACTTTAAAGGTATATTTTCCTTTTACCATGGGCACTTGCCAGCGCAAACCTGCAGCCGGAAAATTCTGACTGTTGCGCTTTTTAACACCGTAACTTTTGCCGTTCACAAATAGTTCCGCCTCATCACAATTCGAATATACTTTAACCATTTTCTCTTCTCCTTCCTCTCCCCAGCGCACAGGCCAACTGTGGCCATAAATATGTGCCATAGGTAAGGTTGTCCAGTAAGACTGAAAAACATAAAAAGCTTCTTTCTTTGTGAAGTCTCTTTCTATAACCCCCTTCTGATTGACGTAAGGAACCGGATTATCTGGCCTCACCGGAGTAGAGAAATCCTTAAACGGCCAGTAAGCTGCTCCACTTAACCAAGGCATGGTTTCCTGTTCCTTCAAATGCCAGTCGATCAGATTGCTGATATAACTTTCACTCCAATCACCATCTTTAGATACCCTCGCTGCACCACCATAAAGTGAAGCGTCTCCGGCACGTTCATCTGCTCCACCACCAGTTTTAATTTTGCTTAAGGCATTGTCCGGATTCTCCGAATGCCGTCTGGCATGGCTGTCCCCTCCCCATTCCACATGCAAAAAATGATCTACTTTATTAAATTCTTCTTCACTTACCGCTTTATATTCTGTGTAATTTCCACGGTACCAACCTGCCCAGATAGAGGGAGAATAGACATCCACTATATCCCTGCAGAAATCGCACCTGCGAATGGCTGTTTTTCGGGAAGGGTCCAGATGGTGTGAGAGATCGTTGAGTTCTTTCATAAAAGCCCTGATTTTCTGCTGATCAAACTCCGGGAAATCGCCCGGCCAGTCATTCTCATTTCCCATTCCCCAAATAATGATAGAAGGGTGATTGTAATGTTGTTCTACCATATGGGTCAGCATTCTTTTAGCTTGGTCCTGATAGATCTGGCCACCCAAGCCTCCCCTGCACCATGGAATTTCTTCCCAGACCAGGATCCCCAGGCTATCACACAGATTAAGTACAATTCTGGATTGCTGATAATGGCCCAGACGGATAAAATTTACGCCCATTTCTTTCATCATCTTGATTTCCGTCCGGATCATATCTTCGGTCATCGCAGCGGCGACATCAGCGTGATCTTCATGACGATGCGTTCCCCGCAGGAGCAGTCGCTTGCCATTCAGCATGAATGGTCCCTTTTTCACAAACTCAAAATTCCGGAACCCTATCTTTTCCTCCTTTTTTACCGTTTCTCCGTTTGCTGTTATACTCAAGTTGACCGTATACAGCTGTGGAACATCGGGCGACCAAAGCTTTGGTGACTTGACCTCGATACTGCTCAGCAAAGAGTCGCTTTTGAAGGTGTTCAATTGCTTGCTAAAATTATAAACCACTTTCCCTGAAGGATCCTTCACATTAATCTTAACCATTACTGAAGCGATCTGATCAGGATGGTATAATCTGGCTTTAATATCCAATTTACCATTCCCCCCTTTTGCATCTACCTCAGCATGAGCAAACAGTTTATCCACAGATATGGCCGGTGTATACACCAGGTTTACATACCTGTAAAGACCTCCGTATACATTAAAATCTGACAGGTTCGAAGGAATCATTTCCAGGTCTCTCGAATTGTCACAACGGATGATCAGCGGAACCTTACCTTTAAACTGGGCCTGAAATTCTGGTCTTTTTTTAAATGCATCAACAGCCTCGGTCAGATCGGCGGTCCATTCATCATAGCCACCCGTATGCTCGGCTACTTTAGTCGTATAGAGATAGACTTTTGTTTTCTGCCCCGCACCTTCAAAATGAAGCAAGGTCCGCCCTTTTGCATAAGGATTGTTCACGTCCAGCAAGATGCGGTACCAGCCAGGTCCCTGATAGTAATTTACATCGGGATCTACAGCATCATGTGCATTAAAACAATGCGGCAGAGTTACTTTTTCCCAAACAGGCACACTTTCCGGATTCCCTTCTTTAACAGGCCTTACAGCTTCCCAAATCCCCCCAAGATCTCCTTTAAGGTATTCCCAGTTTTGGATAAGTCGTTTGGAGGATTGCGCATGAAGTAACGGACTGCACAGGATCAGTAAGATCAAAAGTAAATTTCTCTTCAACATAGATCAAAGTTAACCAAAGTGCAATCTTAACACTCTATTAAATTGGCAAAAGATTCAGTTTTTACAACCTGCTTTTAGGCGATGAAAAATATTTTATGGATTCCATTCCAATATAATGGCGCTTTGTTCCTAAATTACAAAGGTTCTTTACGAAAAGAGAATTATGCACAGCTGCCAATAAAATGGGATTAAAAATTGTAAAATTTATTTTTTTTGGAAACTACTTTGTTGGCCTGCTTGCTCTCGCGTTAACCATTGAATCTACCCTTCAGCTTAAACTGCCCTTCAACTCTTTATGGTACTATATCCTGATTTCCCTGGTGCCCGTGGTGTACTACACCTATGCTTATATGGGGGTCAACAAGTTTTCTTCAGATCTCAATCCAAGGTCAAAATGGTATTCAGAACATCAGTTTACTGTAAAATGGAGCCAATTGATCCTGGGCTCAGCCAGTATATTGATCTTCCTCTATCTGTTTGCCCATAATTTCTACGCAATTTTTCATCTTCCAGTCATTTACTGGATCATTGTATTCGTCCTTTTGCTGGCGGCAGCATTATATTATGGTTTGCTCCCTTCCTATTTTTTCAACCTCAATCTGAGAAACACAGGTTGGTTAAAGCCTTTCGTGATTGGTTTTGTTTGGGCCTGTACAGCCAATATTATACCACTGGTGGTGCTTAGAATCGAAACAGGTATCAATGGTGCGGAAGGTGTTTTCTGGATATGGCTCTTTATTAAAAACTGGATGTTCTGTACGGTTAATGCCATCATGTTTGACATGAAAGACTATGCGATTGATGCCAATAGAGAACTGAAAACCTTTACAGTCAGAATGGGCTTAAGGAAAACTATTTTTAATGTATTGATTCCTTTGCTGCTGATTGGAATGCTTTCTTTATGCATTTTTGCCTACCTCAAACACTTCCTGCTGATGAGTGTGGTCTTAAACCTTGTCCCCTTTGTACTGACCACAATGGTAGCCTATTCCATGAACAAGCGAAAAAACATCCTCTTTTACCTGATCGTCATTGATGGATTGATTTTAGTGAAGGCCTGCTGTGGAATAGCAGGTGTGTTGATCCAGTAAAACCATTTTTGCACAGTATTGTTATGTAGAAACTATGGAACCATTTGATATCCAGATCAACATTTCAGGAAATACAACCACATTGCTGGTGTTTCCAGACCCTTATGAGCCAATCTATGAGGTTTATGAAGACAAAAACCGTCTTGGTGTGGTGTATAAAGACACCGATAACAACAATTGCTGGTGTTCTGATGAACCCATTCCGATGGAAATCATTAACCTGATTGGCAAACAGATCGACGCCTATGAGGCCCCTGCAGAAGGCGTTTAGCCGAAAACAGATTTCGCTTTTTGAATGGCTTTCTCCAGATCAATTCCCTGACCAAGTACGCCTTTAAACAAGTCTCCTTTTGCTTTCAACCGGTCTACAGCATTGAAAATCGTAAAATCCTGCATTTTTAAACCAGGCTTTACTTCATCCCAATCCAGTGGCATAGACACGGTGGCACCTGGTTTAGGGCGCAGAGAATATGGGCCTGCGATAGTTGCTCCCGGCCGGTTTTGTAAAAAATCCAGATACATCTTTCCTTTTCGGTTAGCCACCATTCTTTCCAGACTGGTATATTGCGGTATCTGCTTATTGACCAGATTCACAACGATCCGGGCAAACATCTGACTTTGATCGTAGGTGTATCTGGCTCCTAAAGGAATATAAATATGCATGCCGGTTGATCCGGATGTTTTACAGAAAGAAGGCACATTGATAGCATCCAGTACCTTTTTCACCTCGAGCGCTGCAGCAACGACCTGATCAAAGGTATTCTTATCCGGATCCAGATCTATGACACAGTAGTCAGGTTGATCCGGAGATTCAACCCGGCTGAACCAGGGATTCATTTCAATACAACCCAGCGAAGCCATCCACAATAACGTTGCCTCATCAGCACCGACCAGATACTCTTTTTCTTCTCCTTCACTGGTGGTATAGGGAAAGGTCTTAGCCCATTCTGGTGCCGTATTGGTCACATCTTTCTGGTAAAATCCTTTTCCGTGAATTCCTCCCGGAAAGCGATTCAGTGACATAGGCCGGTCTTTCAGATAGGGTAAAATATATTCCGCAACCTGGTAATAATAATTAAACAGATCTCGTTTGCTCACCTTATCTTCGGGCCAGTAAAGTTTGCTCAGATGTGTGAACTTCAATTCATGCCCGCAAACTTTTCGAACCTGCGTTTCATCTTTAGGGTTTAGCAGTGTTTTTCTTTCTTTGTTTTTCGGCGGTGTTATGGCCTCCTGATGCCGTTCTGCAGCTTCTTTTTTCACAATCTTTTCAGTCTTTTCCAAAATATCTTCTTTCGGTGCAGCAGTTTCCCGCAGCACCTCTTTGGCTTTCTTATCTATACGCATCCCTTTAAAAGAAGGATGCCGGAATACGCCGTCAGCAGTTACTTCTGAAAAAGCAACCTCACAAACCAGTTCCGGCTTTAACCAGATGGCTTTGGCTTTTGGAGGATTTGGCCTGAACCTGGAAGGTTTATTGACATCAGGGAGTTCTTCAAAAGGGCTTTTATCTGTAATTAAAGGTTTAAATTGAGCCATCATTTCCTTTTGCACCTGATCGTTGAACCCTGTACCCACCTTCCCAACATACTGAAGCTTAGCATTTTCGTACACACCCAGCAGCAAGGAACTGAATGCTTTAGGGGTATCTGCATTCTTTGTGTAACCTGCAATCACCACTTCCTGCCTTTTATGCACCTTAATTTTGACCCACTCCTTTGAACGGTAGTTGTAGGAATAAGTACTGTCTTTTTTCTTTGCAATAATTCCTTCCAGCCCCATTCTTTCTGCAGCCGCATAGAAATCTATGCCACTGGCATCAAACACTTTGCTCAAACGTACCCGGTCATCCTGTTGCGGTAGAATAGTCTTCAAAATATCCTGTCGCTGGTACAAAGGCAGTTCTCTCAGGTCCTTACCCTCGTACCACAGCAGATCAAACACGTAATAAACCAGTTCTCCGTCCGCCTCACTTCTCCAATTCTGAAGATCTCCAAAATTAGAAACCCCTTTATCATTTAAGACCAAAACCTCACCATCCAGTACGGCATTCATCTTCCAGCCCTCCAGCAACTCATAGATTGGGTAAAACTTATCGTTAAAACTTTTCTTATTCCTAGACAGGAGTTCCACTTTTCCTTTATTCAGATAAGCCAAAGCACGGT
>NZ_DATMRL010000457.1:0-13386 GCF_035566355.1 Pedobacter sp. | reverse complement strand
CATGGTTACGGGTGCTTCTACAGCGAAACTGGCTATTATCCTGATTGACGCCCGTAATGGTGTGGTGGAACAAACCATCCGGCATTCTTACCTGGTTTCTTTACTTGGGATAGAACATGTAGTGGTCTGCTTAAATAAAATGGATATGGTGGGCTACAGTGAGACGGTATTTCATGCGATTACGGAAAAATATAAAGCTTTGGCGGCAGAACTTAACCTGAAGGAGGTGACCTTCATTCCGGTGAGTGCCCTGAAAGGGGATAATGTTGTCAATGAGTCTGAGCATATGCAATGGTATCAGGGCAGAAGTTTGCTGCACTTTCTGGAGAGTGTGGATGTGGAGGATGCGTTGCCTTATAACCTGGCCAGGATGCCGGTACAGTGGGTGATCCGCCCTCAGACAGATGAATTACACGATTACCGTGGTTATGCAGGTCGTATTCTAAGTGGTTCTTTTAACGTTAATGATAGGGTAACGGTGTTGCCTTCGGGACACAGTTCTGTGATTGACCGGATAGAGATTTTTGATCAGAGACCTGTGGAGGCTTTTGCCGGGCAGTCGGTTACGATTCACCTGAAAGATAATATTGACGTCAGCAGGGGTGATGTATTGGTGAATTCTGATCATTTGCCACAGCGTTCGCAGGTGATAGAGGCGGATTTATGCTGGATGGATGCGCGTCCGCTGGATGACAGTATTACGTATTTGTTGCAGCACAATAGTAAGATTACTAAATGTAAGATCAGGGAGATTGTGTATAAAGTGGATATCAATACACTTGAAAAACAGGATGCGCATGATTTTAAGCTGAACGATATTGGACGTGTGGTTTTGAAAACGGCGGATGAATTGCCTTTTGACTTGTATACCGAGAATAAGGCAAATGGTGCGGCGATATTGGTGGACAGCAGGACAAATCTGACCGTGGCTGCATTGATGTTTAGAAATGTAAGCTATTAAGTAAAAAATCGATATACTCTTCGGAGACTACGCTTTCTGCGCGCCGCTTTGCGGCCTGCTTCGAAAGCTGAGGTCTCCTCTGAGTAATATCGATTTTTTCTGGGCGCTTAGCTGGGGGGAGAGTCCGGGCTGGGCGTATAGGAGTTGATACGTCTTACCTGTCACCACCCTCCTCTGCAATTTGCTAAGGAAAATTCTCGTACGCTGCGGAAAGACCTCAGAGATCTGTCCGCTCCTTCAGCGGACCTGATATCGTTAGTCTTGAAGCAGCTGTACAGAATTTTCCGACATAATTCATTTCCTTTTAAACCAAAGAAATTTCTAATCTTTGTTTACCTAAGAAAACAACATGAATTTAAACATCTGTCTGCAAAGAGTGGGGATTGTCTTGGCGTTTATGACGCTTTCTGTGTCCGTTCGGGCGCAGCATTTTAAGCTAAAAAAATTTAGTGAGGAAGATCTGGATTTTTTCCTTTTAACAGGAAAAACGCCTGCTGAAAAGCAAATCAATACTTTTTTGCACGGAGCTGAACTGCATAGTCTTCCTGGTAAGTATAAGCAAAGTCCTTTTGAATCTATACGGCCGGCCGCTGGTTCCAATCAAGGGGTAACTGGATTGAGGTATACCGTGCTGAACAATACCAGCCAGATCTTTTCGGTGGAGGTGAACGGAGAATACAGTTCTGCTTCTCTCAATGAATATGGACATGTCTATAATTTTGATGCTTCTACCGGGAAACTGATCAAATTCAGGGACTTGCTTACGGATGCTGGGTATGAAGCCATAAATAAGATCGTGATTTCCAATCGTAAGAAACGGTTGAGTGCATATCTCAAAAACATGAAAGATGTTACCGGGGGGTATAAAGCTGTTTATACGACCTATTCAGAATGTCTTCGGGATATGGAGGGGGATGAGCTCAATGACGATGACCTGAAATTCCAAAAGGAGGGGCTGCTGCTCATCAGGAGGTCCTGTTCGGGGCAGCATTATTTCCAGGCACTGGAAGACAAAGCCGATGTTTACAATAACCGCTTAACTTTAAAGTCTCTGGAGCCATATCTGAACGCGTATGGTAAATGCCTGCTACTGACTAAAAATGCGAACTGTACTCCAACTATTGCAAAAGGTTTTCATGAAGGGCTTTATACTGGAAAGATCAATCATCAATATGCGATTACTTTAGTGATTGACCGTATTTACAAAGACCGGATTTATGCTTCCTATTACTATGACAAGGTTGGAAAGGAGATCAACCTCAGATGCAGTATGGAGAAAGGACAATTAAAAATGAAAGAAGACAATATGGACGGTAAGGAAAATAATTCTTCTGCCACTTTTCAGCTTTCTTTGCCTTCTAATGGCAAGATGACCGGGATCTGGAGTAATGGAAAAAACACGTACCCCGTAGAACTTCAGTAAGCAAAGTACCCGGTCGCCTCCTTCTTCTGCAATTTGCTGCGGAAAATTCTCGTACGCTGCGGAAAGACCTCAGAGATCTGCGGCTTCTTCAGCCGCCTGATATCGTTAGTCTTGAAGTAGCTGTACAGAATTTTCCGACATCATTCACTTCCTTTCTTGTGACGATCTGAACTTTAATCTTCGTAAAACCCCACATACTTTCAGATGGTCTATTTTCGAAATTAGATCAAATCGGGCCAAACAAAATTATTTTGGCCTAAATATTTGCTTTACGTATTCTAATCCCTAATTTGAGATAGTTTTTGAAACCGTTAAATTATGGAGATTATACATGTAAGTGCCGAGTGTTATCCCGTTGCAAAAGTAGGGGGATTGGGAGATGTAGTTGGTGCTTTACCCAAATATCAGAATAAGCTTGGGCATTTTGCAAAAGTAGTGATGCCGGCCTATGAAACCCGGTTTATGCAGGAAAATGAATTTGAAGTGGTGTATGATGGCTGGGGCAAACTGGGCTTTCGTGATTTTACGGTACGGATATTCAGGGAGAAGACCAATAAACTCGGGTTTGACCTTTTCCTTGTCCATATTGCCGGGCTGACAGACCGCCCTCAGGTGTATGGTTATGACGACGATACGGAACGTTTCCTTGCTTTTCAGATTGCCATTCTGGACTGGATAGAACAATGGGAACACCAGCCGGATGTGGTCCACTGCCATGATCATCATACAGGTTTAATTCCTTTTATGATGTCACACTGCGTTCGCTACAGGAAACTCAGCAGGGTACCCAGCATTTTGACCATTCACAATGCACAATACCAGGGTCAATTCGGATGGGACAAGCTCCACTATATACCCGCATTTGATACCTGGAAATCAGGGCAACTGGACTGGAAAGGTGCGATTAATCCGCTTGCGGCTGCAATTAAATGTGCCTGGAGGGTAACGACGGTATCACCAAGCTATTTGGACGAGATCCGTTACAATGCCAATGGCCTTGAAGAATTACTTGCCCAGGAACGTGGGAAGTCTGTAGGTATCCTCAATGGCATTGATAATGAAGTCTGGGATCCGGCAAAAGACCCCATGTTGAATAAAAACTTTACCATAAAAACTGCAGAAAGTGGAAAAACGGCAAACAAAGCTGCGCTTTGTGATGTTTTTGGCTTGAATCCGGCAAAGCCGCTATTTACCTTTATTGGCAGGCTGGTTGGAGAAAAGGGCGCAGATTTGCTTCCTGATATTTTTTACAATGCTTTAAATCATTTTGAGGGAGAGGTTAATATATTGGTTTTAGGTTCTGGCGATCCGCAGGTAGAAGGAAGATTAATGCATTTGAAAAATTTATTTCCAAAGAATTATAATGCCTATATAGGGTATAACGAACAATTGTCTCACCAGATCTATGCGGGTGCAGACTTTCTGTTAATGCCTTCCAGAGTAGAACCTTGCGGGTTAAACCAAATGTATGCCCTGCGTTACGGTACAGTACCTGTTGTGAGAAGGATCGGAGGATTAAAGGATACCGTGATTGATATTGGAGATGGCGGATTCGGCATATGTCATGACCAGACCAGTATCTGGGATGTAGGCCACGCCATAGGAAGAGCCTATGAGCTTTATAAAGAGAAAATAAGGATGAAAGAGATCCGGAAATACATGATGCAGCTGGATCACTCCTGGGATAGGGCTGCACAACAATATATAGATTTATACCAAATGTAAAATTAAGAGTTATGACCGAAAAAGTTTTGGGTGTTATCCTTGGCGGTGGCCAGGGTTCCCGCTTGTCTCCGCTTACCCAAACCCGCTCCAAACCAGCGGTGCCTATTGCCGGTAAGTACCGTTTAGTTGATATTCCTATATCAAATTGTTTAAATTCGGGCATACACCGCATGTTTGTACTGACACAATTTAATTCGGCATCTTTAAACAAGCATATTAAGAATACCTATCATTTCAGTCATTTCAGTGATGCTTTTGTAGACATTCTGGCTGCAGAGCAAACACCGGAGAACCCAACCTGGTTCCAGGGTACGGCAGATGCTGTAAGACAAACCATGCACCATTTGCTGAATCATGAATTTGAATATGTACTGATCCTTTCGGGAGACCAGTTGTACCAGATGGACTTTAATGAAATGCTGGAAGCGCACATTAAAAGTGAGGCAGAGATTTCCCTGGCAACGATTCCGGTTACTGCAAAAGATGCAACAGATTTTGGGATACTGAAAGCCAATGAAGAAAATATTATTACTTCTTTTATAGAAAAACCGGCTGCAGAATTATTGAAAGACTGGTCTTCGGATACTGGTGAGGCGATGCATGCCGAAGGAAGAGATTTTTTGGCTTCCATGGGTATTTATATCTTTAATAAGGATTTGCTGATTAAGATTTTTGCAGAAAACCCGGATGAGAAAGACTTTGGGAAGGAGATTATTCCTCGTGTGATTGAAGAACACCGTGTCCTAAGCTTTCAATATGAAGGCTACTGGACTGATATTGGTAATATTTCCTCTTTCTTTGAGGCCAATCTTGGTCTGACAGATGATATTCCTAAGTTTAATTTGTTCGACAGCCAGCACAGTATTTTTACCCGCCCAAGGATGCTTCCACCATCTAAAATTTTAGGAACAACATTGGATAAGGCTGTGATTGCCGAGGGATGTATCCTGCAGGCAGACGACATTAAGCATACCGTAATTGGCATCCGTTCCAGGATAGGAAAGGGGACTAAAGTAGAGCACGCTTATATTATGGGCAGTGATCGGTACCAGACCCTGGAAGAGATCCAGGAGGAAACCGACCGTGGCCATCCATTGATCGGTATTGGGGAAAGATGTGTGATTTCGAATGCGATCCTGGATAAAAACTGTAAGATCGGTAATGATGTTCAGATTATAGGAGGTACGCACCTTGCAAACGGTGATTTTGGTACTTATGCTGTTAAGGATGGTATTGTCGTTGTTAAAAAGGGCGCAATTATTCCTAATGGCACTAAAATTTAATTATTGATATTTAAACACCAGGGAGAAAACAGTCTTTTCGAAAGGAATGGAATTGACTTCCAAACTTCCCTGGTGCATTTTCATAATGTTTCGGGTAATGGTTAATCCAATACCCGAGCCATTTTTCCTTGTGGTAAAGAAGGGTACAAATATCTTATCGATCAGTTCAGGATCTACACCTTTACCATTGTCAGATACATCCAGGAAAAGCCGGTTTTGTTCTAAACGGTAATTGATTTCAATGACGGGAAGTTCACAGCCTTCAACAGCATGAATACTATTGGTGACCAGGTTAATCAAGGCTTGTTCTATGAGTTTAAGGTCTAGTTTGATGGTTATCTTTGAAGAGGTTTGTTCAATTTTTAGCTGGATGTTCTTGCCAGAAGCAAAAGGCTGCATCAGGACCTTAATGTGTTGAAGGATCTCGCCAATGGTATGACTCTGCAGGTCAGGGGTAGGTAATTCTGCAATTAAGCGGTAATCTTTAACAAAGTCAAGGAGACCTTCGGACCGTCTTTTTATGGTTTGTAATGCAGGCTTCAGGTCTTCCAGATCTTCAGCATCCAAAGTTTCTTTATTGGCCACCATACGGTGTACTGTGTCTGATAAGGAACTGATGGGGGTTATGGAATTCAGAATTTCGTGGGAAATTACGCCGATCAGTCTGTTCCAGGCTTCTGCTTCTTTTTGCTCTATCTCGTCTTTAATGTTCTGGAAGCAGATAATGATATAATCCGTATGGTACAAGTTTAAAGGAATTACTTCTGTTGACAGTTGTGTCAGCTTATCCTGTATTTTCAGCTCTATAAATTTTTTACCACCTTCTTTAATATTGTTGATTTCTGTTGTGAAGAAAGGCAAGTGCTTTTTTAAACGGTGCCAGTATTTATAGGCAGGGACCTGGAGCAGATTTGTAGCAGCCATATTAAAGAAAACAATTTCCGATTGGACCGTATCTATTTCTTTGTCTTTCACTACAATAACACCAACAGGAACTTGTTCCAGAATGGTTTTTATCAGCTGGAACATGGAATCTTTTTCCAGGTGGATGTCTTTATGGATTTTAATGATATCGTTGAAAGATTCATACAGTTCCGGAAAACTGCCTCTGGTCACTTTATTTTTAAAGTTAATGGTGTTGTCCTGCATCTTAACCGCCAGAATGAAGCGCTTAATGTCTTCCCTCATTTGGTTAATGTAATAGTAAAGGGAAATGATGCTGGTCAGGAGAATAAGGCCAATGCCTGAAATGGTAAACCAGAGTTCTGTATTTCTGACGAGATAAACCAGGAGTATAGCCAGCATATTGATAAACAATAACCGGATGAGTAGCTGGAAGGTGAAACTTTTAAACATTACAGGTCGAATTTTTCTATGCGTCTGTATAATGCTGCGCGGGTTAGTCCCAGTTCTGATGCAGCCCTGGAGATATTGCCTTTATGTTTATCTATGGCCTTCTGGACCATGAGTTTCTCCATGTCTTCCAGGGCCATATCGGCTTGCATAACGGGGGCACCCCCAAATTTCTGCGGACTGAGCTGCAGATCGTCTGTACTGATGTGCAGACCGTCAGACATGATGACCGCTCTTTCAATGACATGTTGCAGTTCGCGCACATTTCCGGGCCATTGGTAACTCAACAGCATCTGTTCTGCTTTAGAATCAAATTTTTGAAGGTTCTTGTGGTATTTTACGTTGAAACTCTGCAGAAAGTGCTCGGCGAGCAGCAAAATATCGTCTCCGCGATGAGAAAGCGGCGGCAAGACCAGTTCTACGGTATTGATCCTGAATAGCAAATCCTGACGGAAAGTACCTTTACCGACCATCTCATTTAAAGGCATATTGGTTGCGGTAATTAAACGTACATTGATTTTTCTTTCCTTGCTTTCTCCGAGTCGGTTTACTGTTCTGTTTTGAATCACACTTAAAAGTTTGGCTTGCAGGGGCAAGGTCAGGTTACCAATTTCATCTAGAAAAATGGTGCCACCCTCGGCCAGTTCAAAACGGCCGGGTTTGTCTTCTTTTGCATCTGTAAAAGCACCCTTGGCATAACCAAAAAGTTCACTCTCAAAAAGGTTTTCATTGAGGGAGCCCAGATCTACATGCATAAAGATGTTGTTTTTACGCAAAGAGTGTTTGTGCAACTCATAGGCAAATACCTGTTTTCCAGTTCCGTTTTCTCCAAGGATGAGTACATTGGCATCTGTTGGCGCAACCTTGACCAGCGTACCTTGGAGTCTCTTCACGGGTTCTGAGTTGCCTACGATATGTTCAAAAGCCCGCGCCATGTCTTTTTGCATGGAACTGTGGATCTTCTCCAGTTTTTTAACTTTTTTGGTAGATTGCCTTAACCTGGATGCGGAAGACAGGGTTGCAAAAAGCTTATCGTTTTCCCAGGGTTTGAGGATAAAGTCTGTAGCTCCTTTTTTTATGGCCTGAACTGCCAGCTCCACATTCCCATAGGCAGTCATTAAGATCACGACATAGTCTTTGTCTATCGAGAGAATATGCTCCAGCCAGTATAAGCCTTCCCGTCCATCGCTTGCACCTTTCTGGTAGTTCATGTCGAGCAGAATGATGTCAATTTCGTTGCGGCTCAGCAGTACATTAATTTCTTTGGGCGATTTACAGATGATCACTTGTTTAAAATGCTGCTTCAGGAAAAGCTTAGCGCTGAGCAGGATGTCATCATCATCATCTATTACTAAAACGTTGGCATCTATCATTTTCAGGAAATTAATTATGGTTAAATTTGGTTTAATGTGATCAAAAATACATAAAGTGTTCGATGATGTACAACAACTGTCCGCTTATGAACAGTTATACTTTGTTATTGATTTTAACTTATTGATAATTAGGGTTATAATTATTGTTTTTTGCTTTGGCATACCCTTGGCTATTCTCCGGACAATAAGGTGATAGATCACATGGACAAGAAAATAGAAAAAAAGAGATTCAATAAAAAAACGATACTGATGATGGTTGGTGGCCTTGTGTTTTTAGGCCTGGTGGCTTATGGATACAGTTTGTCGCTTCATAAGGTATATAAAGCAGATGCAGATAAAATTACAATCAGTAAGGTTATTTACGGTGATTTTGAAGATGTGGCCTTATTAAATGCGAGTGTGGTGCCTTTAACTTCAGTTATCGTAAGTTCTTCTGAAGGTGGAACTGTAGCGGAGATCTTTACCGAAAATGGGGCGTCTGTGGTAAAAGGAACGCCCTTGTTGAGGATAGCAAATCCCAACGCGCTTTCCAATTACACCAGCAGTGAAACCAGCATTACCGAACAAATCAATCAATTGCGGAAGGTAAGACTGGATCTGGAGCAGAACCAGCGGGTGATGAGCCAGGACATGATGGTGATTGAAAATAGTTTAAGATCGGCTACAAGAAAATATAAAACTGATAGTATTCTATATGCTAAAAAGATCATCACCAGAGAAGAATTCAGTGCATCCAGCCAGGATTATGAGTACTATATGGGGCGGAAGGATATCCTGAAACAAGCCATAAAACAGGAAAATCAAAGCCGGGTAATGCAATTGAAGCAAATTGATATTTCTGTAAGCAGAATGAATGAAAGTTTGGAAACCATTCGTCAGAATATTGAAAATATGACCATTAAAGCACCAGTGGCTGGTCGATTATCTTCTTATGACCCTGTGATTGGAAAATCCTATAACTCCAATGAAATGTTAGGAAAGATTGATGTGATGCAGGGGTATAAGCTACAGGCCGGTGTAGATGAATATTATATTAACCGGGTAAAGGAAGGGCAAAAGGCGACTTGTGAGTTTGACGGAAAGACCTATCAGCTTTCGGTCAGAAAAGTGATCCCGGAAGTAACTGCCGGACAATTTCAGATAGAACTGGTATTTGAAGGTAAATCGCCCGATGAATTGAGAAGGGGTTTATCTTTACAGGTGAAACTCACCTTGTCTGATAATAGTAAATCGCTGTTGCTGGCACAAGGGCAGTTCTTTCAAAGTACGGGGGGAAGTTGGGTATTTGTGGTTAAAGATGGACAGGCGACCAAAAGAAATATAAAAGTAGGTCGTAAGAATTTTAAATATTACGAAGTTATGGAAGGCTTGCAAAAAGACGAGGAGGTAATTACTTCTTCTTACGATCAATATAATCAATACGATATTATTCAAATTAATAAATAAAAATACAGTGCTGAACACTGCTTTATCTCAAAATGCTATTAAACAAAGGCTATGATAAGAATTGAAAACCTCGAAAAAGTTTATAAAACTGAAGAAATTGAAACGACAGCTTTAAATGGAATCAACCTGCATGTGAAAGAAGGGGAATTCGTTTCTATCATGGGGCCATCGGGATGCGGTAAATCTACCTTGCTAAATGTAATGGGATTACTGGATAAACCAGAAAGCGGAAGTTATAAGTTTATGGAAACAGAGCTGCTGAAGCTGAATGACCGGGAACGTTCTAATTTCAGGAAGAAACATATGGGTTTTGTTTTTCAGAATTTCAACCTGATCGATGAACTTACTGTTTTCGAAAATATTGAGCTGCCTCTTATTTATAATAAAATTCCAGCTGCAGAGCGTAAAAGACTGGTTAATGAGATCATTGAAAGAATGAATATTGTGAACCGGAGCGGTCACTTTCCACAGCAGCTTTCCGGGGGACAGCAGCAACGTGTAGCGGTGGCCAGGGCGCTGGTCACCAAACCAAAACTGGTGCTGGCGGATGAGCCTACGGGTAATCTTGACAGTTCTCATGGTAATGAGGTGATGGAGCTTTTGTGTGAGTTGAACGAAACCGGGACTACGATTGTGATGGTGACCCACTCTTCGCATGATGCGAGTTTTTCTAACCGGATCATCAACTTGAAAGATGGCCATGTGATCTCTGAGAAAATCAATAAAGGACGTACTGAAGAATTGATATAAGATGTTTAAACTGAATTTGAGCATAGCCCTTCGAAGCTTATGGAAACATAAGGGGTATACCCTGATCAATGTGGGCGGTCTGGCACTTGGGTTGGCCAGCTGTATGTTGTTGTTGCTGTATGTGGCTTATGAATGGGGCTATGACAAACAGTTTTCCAATTACAAGACTACTTATGTGACCTACAATAATCAAACTGCAAATGGAACGATTCTTAGCTTTAATGCCACCCCGGGAGTATTGGCCGAGGCGGTTAAAGCAGAGATTCCAGGTGTAGAGCATGCGGTTCATGTGTCATATCCTGATGAAAGATTGCTGACCTATAACCGGAATAGTTTTAAAAAGACGGCTTTGTTTACCGGGCCAGATTTTTTTAAAATATTTGATTTTAAGGTACTGAAAGGAAATCCTGCTGCGTTGTTAAAAAATCCGGATGGGGTGGTGCTTTCTCAGTCTATGGCTAAGGCGTTGTTTGGAAATGAAGACCCGGTTAATAAAACTATTAAACTGGACAATACAGAGGTTTTAAAGGTGGAAGGCGTGGTTGCTGATGCACCAAAAAACTGCAGTATCAGTTTCGATTATTTGCTCAGCTGGACCATGTTTGAAAAAATCAATCCCTGGGCAAAGGGAAATATATGGGGCAGTAACTTTTGTACGACCTTTGTTCAGCTAAAAGACAACAGCTTTTTTGATAAAGCCAATACCCAGATCCATGGTATGATCAAGGCCAAAGAAAAAGGCAGCAATGGCGAACCTTTTCTCCATCCCTTATCCAAGTGGCATTTGTACAGCACTTTTGAAGGTGGAAAATCTGTTGGTGGAAAAATACAGCAGCTGCAGATCTTTTTTATGCTGGCCTTCTGTATACTGCTCATTGCCTGTGTGAATTTTATGAACTTGTCTACGGCCAGGTCTGAAAAGAGGTCTAAGGAAGTGGGCGTACGTAAGGCTATCGGTTCTTCCCGGAAGGATCTGATCCGCCAGTTTTTGATGGAGTCTGTTTTGCTTTCTTTAATTAGTATGGTATTCGCCTTTATTTTGCTGGAAATTGCATTACCTTATTTTAATGGTCTGCTTGGAATAGCGCTTGTGATTGAATACAGTTCCTGGCAGTTCTGGACGGTTCTGCTTTTGCTGGCATTGTTTACTGGGATTATAGCGGGCAGTTATCCTGCTTTTTATCTTTCTTCTTTTGATCCGATAAAGGTTTTGAAGGGCTTTACCTTACCTGGAAATTCTTCTTTATCTATCCGGAAATTACTTGTGGTCTTTCAGTTTGTATTTGCTGCCTGCCTGATCATTTGTATTACTGTTATTTATCAACAACTGAATTATATTAAGAACAAGCCAATTGGCTACGATAAAAATAACCTGATTGAGATTCCGGTTCAGGGAAACCTGAAGGATGCAGGTAAATTTCAGGTGCTTAAAGACGAGCTGCTGAAATCCGGATATGCGAGTGGGGTAAGTTATTCTTCCAGGACGATTACAGGTGGGGGAAATAACGGTTATGGTGTGTCATGGCCGGGAAAGAATCCGGAAGAAAAAATATTGGTGAACTATAGGAATACAGGTTATGATATGATCAAAACAGCAGGAATGGAATTGACTGCCGGACGGGATTTTTCTATAAGTCATGCGGATTCGACTAGTGTAATTATCAATGAAACATTGGCCAAGATTATGGGGATAAAGGAGCCGGTAGGATCGAAGATTACCTGGGACGATACTCCGGTGACTATTATTGGTGTGGTAAAGGATTATGTGTTTGAATCTCCTTATCAAAAAACCAGTGCACTGATCATGTCTCACACTAAATATATTGGATCGGCGATGCTGATCAGAGTATCGCCAGATCAGAACCTGAGTAAAGCCGTTCAGTTTATTGAAGATAAAATCAAAACATTGAATCCCGAGTATCCTGTAGATAAGCATTTTGTAAATGAGGATTTTGAAATGAAATTCCAGAATGAAAAACTTTTGGGTACGATATCAAACTGGTTTGGAGGCTTTGCTATATTTATCTCCTGCCTGGGTTTACTGGGGCTGGCTCTGTATATGGCTGAACAGCGGAAAAGAGAGATCAGTATCCGGAAAGTGCTCGGGGCAGATTCCCTTAATATCCTGATTCTGCTGAATGCTGATTTCATTAAACTGGTTCTTATTGCAAACCTGATTGCTTTTCCGCTGGGTTACGTAATTGTGAATAAATGGCTTTCTGGTTACGACTTCAGGATTGGTATATCTGTTCTTCCTTTTGCAGTGGCCTTTCTGTTGTCCGTGTTGATTGCGCTGCTTACGGTCAGCATACAGTCGTTTAAAGTAGCAAAAGCGAATCCGGTGGATGCACTTAAATATGAATAACCCAAAAATAACCTCCTATGTTTAAACTGAATTTGAAAATCGCTTTGCGGAACCTCTGGAAAAATAAAGGTTATACCTTCATTAATGTGGGTGGTTTGGCTATCGGATTGGCTAGTTGCATGGTACTGCTGCTTTATGTAGCATACGAATGGGGCTATGATAAACAGTTTAAAAATTACGATAAGACTTATATTGCCTATCATAATTCTAAAACAACAGCAAAAACGTTTACCTGGGCGGGTACACCAGGAGTGATGGCCAAGGAGGTCCGAAGTAAAGTTCCGGGTATAACCTATGTATCCCGTTCTTCTTTTCCAAGCCCGCAGCTGGTGAGCTATAACGAAAACAGGTTTAAAAAAGATGCAGTGTATGCTGATCCTGAATTTCTTAAGATCCTGGACTATAAATTTATTAGGGGAAATCCAGATAAAGTACTGAAGGACATCAATTCTATTATTTTAACAGAAACGATGGCCAGAAATTTATTTGGAAATGAAGATCCGCTTAATAAGACTGTAAAGTTAGATAGCAAGTATGTATTAAATGTAGAAGCCGTTATTGCAGATGTACCAAAAAACAGCAGCTTTCAATTTGATTACCTGATGCCATGGGATCTTTTTGCAGAGCAAAATCCCTGGGTTAAAACTTCCGACTGGGGAAATAATTTTTGTACGACCTTGATTCAGTTAAAAGACAATGCATCTTTT
>NZ_DATMRL010000456.1:0-8828 GCF_035566355.1 Pedobacter sp. | reverse complement strand
TGTCAAGAATGGTATCTTTAGTGGCGCCGGCACCACTTTTAAAGGTTTCTTTGAGGCCGTTGATGTCTCTTACGGTATAATTGGTGAGTTTCCAGGAGCGTTTTACAGAATCCCATTTGATCTCATCTGCTACCAGTTTTTTAGCCAGTACGTCGCCTTTAAAATTGTCCAGCATAAAACGGAAGCCGGATTTGCTCTTACTGTCGAAGCTTTCTATATAGATATAAGTGTTGTCATCCAGCTTCATGTGTATGTTTTGTTTGCTGGTGGGGTCATTTTTCTTCATGTACACGTTCTCAAAGTTGTTTTTGATCTGATTGGTGTAGGGAAGAATAAATAAATTGGACAGCAAATTGGCCGCAAATATAAAGGATGCGGAAATAAAATAAGGGCGCAGAAAGCGGTTGAAGCTTACTCCGCCACTCAATATCGGCACAATCTCCGTCTGATCGGCCATTTTTGCGGTGAAAAAGATCACGGCAATAAAGTTGATCAGCGGGGAGAGCATGTTCACGTAAAAAGGAATTGATCCTGCGTAATATAAAGTGAATACCTGCCAGATGGTGAGGTGGTTACCCAGGAAATCATCGAGTTTCTCAGAAAGGTCAAATATAATGATGATGACAATAAATACCGTTAGGGTATAAATAAATGTACCGAGGTATTTACTGATAATATACCAGTCAATGATCTTAAATCTGTTTCTGAGGAACTTCATCTATAATTTATTGCCTAAGATAGTGACCATTTTGTTTTTCCAGGCATAAAATTCACCGCTGATGATCTTTTCGCGGGCTTCTTTTACCAGCCACAGGTAGAAATGGAGGTTGTGCAGGGTGGCAATCTGTGCGCCAAGGATTTCTTTGGAATGCATTAAGTGTCTTAGATAGGCTTTGGTATAAACCTGATCTGCAAACAGGTCACTATCGGCTTCAATAGGAGAGAAGTCATTTTCCCATTTCTTATTTCCAATGTTGATAATGCCGTTTTTGGTGAAAAGCATGCCGTTTCTGGCATTTCTTGTCGGCATAACACAGTCAAACATATCTATCCCAAGGGCTATGTTTTCCAGGATATTAACAGGTGTACCCACACCCATCAGGTAACGGGGTTTGTCTTCTGGTAAAATATCGCAAACAACTTCCGTCATGGCATACATTTCTTCGGCTGGTTCTCCAACAGAAAGGCCGCCAATGGCGTTTCCTTCTCTGTCCATAGAGGCGATGAATTCTGCCGATTTTACCCTCAGGTCTTTGTATACCGAACCCTGAACGATAGGGAAGAGGGTTTGATCAAAGCCATATTTAGGTTCTGTGGTATCAAAACGGGTGCAGCAGCGCTTTAACCAGCGATGTGTCATGTTGATGGATGCTGCAGCGTATTTATAATCACATGGATAAGGAGTGCATTCATCGAAGGCCATAATAATATCTGCCCCAATAGTCCGCTGGATGTCCATGGCGTATTCTGGCGTGAAGAGGTGTTTGGAACCATCTATATGCGACCTGAAGGTGACACCTTCTTCTTTAATTTTGCGTACTTTGCTCAGTGAATAGACCTGGTAACCTCCACTGTCGGTTAAAATAGGACGGTCCCAGCCAATGAATTTGTGCAGGCCGCCGGCTTGCTCCAGGATACCAAGACCCGGGCGAAGATATAAATGATAGGTATTGCCAAGGATGATCTGTGCATCAATATCGTTTTTCAATTCCCGCTGATGAACTGCTTTAACCGTTCCTGCGGTGCCTACCGGCATAAATATGGGGGTTTGGATGTCTCCGTGTGCAGTGCTTACCACACCTGCTCTTGCTTTCGACTGCGCGTCCTGAGCCTCTAAAGTAAATTTCATCTATTTTTTTTTATTCCCTTGGGGTCAAACGGCGCTCAAATAATTGCGCCTGTGCGCTGTTTTGATAGCTTCCCAAAAAATCTCGTCAAAAATAGCAAAAAAAGGAGGGATTTAAGCGCTAAATTTTTTATCAACATACAGAGGCATTACAGATTAAAAACCAGAAATTTGACAGCTTTTAGAAATACCATCGTGGAATTAACCTTAATTGAAATCTGCCTGCTCGGCGTATTAGTTTTTTGTTTCGTCGTACAGCTGTATTTTACGCTTTTTGTACATCAGAAATTAGCCTCTGTCTCTATCGAAGAACCGCTCCCAAATGGCATAAGGCCCTTAAGTGTCGTGATTTGCGCCCGTAATGAAGCGGAGAATCTGAAAACCTTTTTGCCGGCAATCATGGATCAGAATTATCCTGATTTTGAAGTGATTGTGGTCAATGACCGGTCCTGGGATGGTACAAGGATTGTTCTGGAAGAATTTTCAGAAAAGTATGAAAAGCTGAAGGTCGTAACGGTTGCTGATGGCGGAAAATTTATTGCAGGAAAGAAATTTGCGGTGACCATGGGTATTAAGGCCGCGAAAAATGACTGGCTTGTTTTTACGGATGCGGATTGTTATCCGGCTTCTCCAAATTGGTTGATGGGCATGCAACAACCCCCGGAAGACCATAAAGAGATCCTGCTGGGCTATTCACCTTACACCAGAAGAAGAGGTTTATTGAATGCGCTGATCCGTTTTGAAACTTTTTTTACGGCCGTAAATTACCTTTCTTTTGCTTTAAAAGGTATGCCTTATATGGGGGTAGGCCGTAATATGGCTTATAAAAAATCTCTTTTTTTTAGAAATAAAGGCTTTGCTGCCCATATGCATATTCCTTCTGGTGATGATGATCTTTTTGTAAATGCACATGCAACCGCAAGAAATACAGCCATCCGTATCCACCCGGATACGCAGGTTTGGAGTTTACCAAAGACCAGTTTTACAGCTTATCTGAGACAGAAAAAGAGGCATTTTGGCGCCGGCAAAATGTATAAAGGTAAACACCGCTTTATTTTGACGGCTCAGGCATTGATCCAGTTTTTATTCTATATGATGCTTATTACGGCCTGTTTCTTTAAGGCATTATGGTATCCTGCGGCAGGTATTTTTGGCCTGAGTATCCTGATCAGATGCTTTGTGTACCCTAAATTGTTAAGGCGTTTAAACTATCCTGGCCTGGCCTGGTGGTTCCCGGTTCTGGATATACTCCTGTTCATTTTTCTAATCTTTAACGGCATTCTGTCTATATTTGTTAAAAAAGCCCAGTGGAAATAAAATCAACAATCATTCAAAAATATTTTAAAGATCTGACTGAAACGCAAATCGCACAGCTGGATCAGCTCTATCCTTTATACAGTTTCTGGAATGCTCAGATCAATGTGATCTCCAGGAAAGATATTGACGAGTTGTACGAACGACATATCCTCCATTCACTGGGAATAGCTAAGTTCTGCAGCTTTAAAAAGGGAGAAAAGGTTCTGGACGTGGGTACAGGCGGTGGTTTTCCTGGCATCCCCCTGGCTATTCTTTTTCCGGATACGGAGTTCCATTTGGTAGATTCTATAGGGAAAAAGATTAAAGTGGTTACAGAAGTGGCTTCGGCATTGGGGTTAAAAAATGTAAAAGCAAGTCATTTGCGTGCAGAACAGATCACGGATCAGTATGATTTTGTGGTGTCCAGGGCGGTAACGCGTTTAATAGATTTCTATCCATGGGTGAAAGGGAAGTTTAAAAAGGACTCTAAAAATGCAATTCCAAACGGTATTTTATATTTAAAAGGTGGGGAATTACAGGAGGAGATTAAAGAGTCGAAGCTGAAGGCAGAGTTGTATCCATTAGCGGAATACTTTGAGGAAGATTTCTTTGAAACTAAATATGTGGTGTATATCCCACAATAATTTTTCTTTTAGCGCCTGTTGATGGTGATTTTTCAAAAGCTGAATTCTAATTTAGCCTATGAGTATAATCCATCAAATAGGCCTTTCTTTTATTGATACAGTAGGCCCTGTATCGTCGAAAATTCTTCTGGAACATTTTGGTACTGCTGAAGCCGTATTTGGTGCAGGAAAAAATGACCTGCTTGCTATAGAAGGCATCGGGGCGGTAATGACTGCCCAGATTCTGAGTGGCAAAGCATTGCTTGCTGCAGAACAGCAACTTAAATTTATCGAGAAAAACAAGATCAGACCGCTGTTTTTTACAGATCCTGAGTATCCTGCACGTTTAAAACAGTGTCATGATGCACCTGTATTGCTCTATTATAAAGGCACTGCCAGCCTTAACCATGAAAGGATGTTAAGTGTAGTGGGTACAAGGATGGCTACCGCTTACGGGAAGAACCTTTGTGCGGAACTGGCGGAAGCATTGCGACCTTATAATGTGTTGGTGGTGAGCGGGCTTGCCTATGGTATTGATGTGGCTGCGCATAGAGAGAGTTTGAAGCATCAGATTCCTACAGTAGGCGTACTGGGGCATGGTTTAGACCGGATTTACCCGCATCTTCATAAAGAAACGGCCTATAATATGCTTAAAAACGGCGGCTTATTAACCGAATTTCCGATACATACAAAACCTGAAAAAGGTAATTTTCCCAGAAGAAACCGGATTATTGCAGGGATCTCAGATGCCACCTTGGTGGTTGAAGCCACTTTAAAGGGCGGGGCGCTGATCACAGCAGAGCTGGCCAATTCCTATCATAAAGACGTATATACTTTTCCTGGCAGGGTAAATGACTTGTGCTCGCAAGGCTGTAATTATCTGGTGAAGACAAACCGTGCTGCGCTGATCAGTAGTGCTGATGATTTGCTGGTCAATCTGGGCTGGGAAAGCCTCGGGAAGAAAAAGATATTTCATCAGGCGAGCCTGTTTCCAGACCTTTCTGCCGAGGAACGTAAAATTATTGAAATCCTGAAAACCGGGACTGCTTTGATTGACGACATAGGACTGAAGACTGCGCTGCCGCAAAACAGGTTAAGTGTCCTCATGTTCAACCTGGAGATGTTGGGTATCGTTACTGTTTTGCCAGGAAAACGTTATCAGCTCAATTAAGAAATTTTGATTCACCTATAAAAATAAAGGTTTGTAAGTCTATTGGAGTACTAGATTAAAATTATATTTTATTTATTTTTGTTATGTAAAATTATATTTTAAATTTCTATTTGTAAATAGAATTCTAAGGGTCAAATTGTATTTTTGTATCATGTGGTACAACAATATATTAGAAACGATCGGCAATACGCCGCTGGTTAAACTGAACAATATTACGAAGGAAATTGAGGCTACTGTTTTAGCTAAAGTGGAATCTACCAATCCCGGAAACTCGATCAAAGACCGTATGGCGGTAAAAATGATTGAGGTGGCAGAACAAAGTGGTCTGCTTAAACCAGGAGGGACCATTATTGAGGGTACCTCTGGCAATACAGGTATGGGACTGGCCATGGCAGCGATCATTAAAGGGTACAAGTGTATCTTTACAACAACAGATAAGCAGTCAAAAGAAAAAGTAGATGCTTTGCGTGCCTTTGGTGCGGAGGTGATTGTGTGCCCTACGAATGTTGAACCGGAAGATCCGCGTTCTTATTATTCTGTTTCTTCTCGTCTGGAGCGTGAGGTTCCAAACTCCTGGAAACCAAATCAGTATGATAATCTGGCCAATTCTCTGGCACATTATGAGCAGACTGGTCCGGAAATCTGGGCGCAGACAGAAGGTAAGATCACTCACCTGGTGGTGGGGGTAGGAACTGGCGGTACGATTTCGGGAACCGGTAAGTATTTAAAAGAACAAAACCCCAATATTCAGATCTGGGGTATTGATACCTATGGTTCTGTGTTTAAAAAGTATAAGGAAACCGGGATCATGGATAAAAATGAGATCTACCCATATATAACGGAGGGTATAGGAGAGGATTTTCTTCCTAAGAATGTCGATTTTGATCTGATTGATCTTTTTGAAAAAGTAACCGATAAAGATGCGGCCTTAATGACCCGTGATATTGCCCGTAAAGAGGGGATTTTTGTAGGAAATTCTGCAGGTTCTGCTATTGCGGGCTTGTTGCAGTTGAAAGACAGACTAAAACCTGAGGATGTAGTGGTGGTGATTTTTCATGATCATGGAAGTCGGTATATGGGTAAAATGTATAACGAGGACTGGTTAAGAGAGCGCGGCTTTTTACAGGATGAGAAACTTACAGCACGTGCTATTTTGGCTAAAAAGGATCAGTCAGAGATCATTACGATTGACTGCGAAAAGACCATTTTGGAGGCTATTAACAATATGAATACCCTGAATATTTCTCAGATTCCGGTGACCCAGAAGGGGATGGTGGTTGGTAAACTGGCAGAGGGAGATATCCTTAAAGCTTTATTGGAAAATCCATCTTTAAAATCTGCTCCGGTGAGCGAGATTATGACGGCAACTTTCCCTTTTGTAGATATGAATACGTCAATAGACCGGATTTCTGCACTGATCAACAAGGAAAATAGTGCGGTACTGGTAGAAGATGAACAGGGAAAAATTGAAATTATTACCCAGTATGATATTATTAATGCGATTTCTGGTTAAGAGATTTACTTGTTTTTAAGACATAAAAAAACCCCAAACGGGGCTTTTTTATGTCTTTTGATTCCGTTTTAATGGCTTGGGCCGTTACCCTCTACACGTTTGATCTGTGCGCCTAATGCGCGCAAGCGGATATCAATGTCCTGATAACCACGCTCAATCTGTTCAATATTATAGATGGTAGAGGTTCCTTCTGCAGATAAAGCAGCGATAAGAAGGGAAACTCCGGCCCGTATATCGGGTGAGGTCATACTGATACCTCTGAGTTTATATTGCTTATCGATACCGTTTACACTGGCACGGTGTGGATCACAAAGGATAATTTGTGCACCCATATCGATCAATTTATCTACGAAGAAAAGTCTGCTTTCAAACATTTTCTGATGGATCAATACAGATCCTTTTGCTTGTGTAGCGACTACTAATACAATGCTCAGCAGATCTGGCGTAAATCCAGGCCATGGAGAATCTGCAATCGTAAGCATAGAACCGTCTATAAATGACTCTATTACATAATGTTTTTGAGATGGGATATAAATATCGTCACCCCGCAGTTCAAACTTGATACCCAGTTTTTTAAATGTATCAGGAATGACACCAAGTTCGTTATAGCATACATTTTTGATGGTGATCTCAGATTCAGTCATGGCAGCAAGGCCGATAAATGAACCAATTTCTATCATATCCGGCAGCATTCTGTGTTCAGTTCCACCAAGTTTGCCGACGCCTTCAATAGTGAGCAGGTTAGAACCTATGCCACTTATTTTAGCGCCCATGCGGTTCAGCATTTTACAAAGTTGCTGTAAATATGGCTCGCAGGCTGCGTTATAGATGGTTGTAGTGCCTTTGGCCAGTACTGCGGTCATCACAATATTAGCTGTTCCGGTTACTGAAGCTTCATCCAACAGGATATATGCGCCTTTCAGATCGGTAGCATCTACGTTAAAAAACTCTTTTTTGTTGTCGTAAACAAATTTGGCACCCAGTTTCTCAAAACCTAAAAAGTGGGTGTCAAGGCGTCTTCTTCCTATTTTGTCGCCCCCTGGTTTAGGGATAGCGGCTTTACCAAAGCGGGCAAGAAGAGGGCCTACAATCATAATGGAGCCTCTTAGACCGCCTCCTTTAGCTTTGAATATATCCGACTGGAAGTAGTCCAGATTGATGTCTTTGGCTTCAAAAGTATAGGTGTCTTTAGATAAACGCTCTACTTTTACGCCGAGGTCGCCCAGTAATTCGATCAGTTTGTTGACATCTTTGATGTCGGGGATATTGCTTATGGTGATCTTCTCTTCCGTTAATAAAACGGCAGATAAGATTTGTAAAGCTTCGTTTTTTGCGCCCTGAGGCTGGATTTCGCCTTTTAGTTTTTTGCCACCAATAATTTCAAATGCGTTCATATACTCTCTGTTCCTGTCTTAATGCTGATGGTAATTAATGTCTTTGTTTCGGATTGTTGTTCCTTTGCTGACGATTATTATTGTTGTTGTTATTTTGACGGTTTTTTCCGTTGTTGTTGTTCCTGCCTCTGTTGTTGTTATTGGCAGGTCTGTTGCTCACTGGTTTAAATTCTACCTTGGCCAGGTTTACATTTTCTTCCAGCTGAAGTTCTCCTCCGGAAAGTTCGGCTAAGTTCTTTAATATGGTTTCGTCGGCTACATTGTCCTTGTTCCAGGTCACATAGGCCATCTTCATGAAATTTGCAATTCCTTGAACCATAGCTGCTTTGCGTTCTGGTTCTTCCAGGGCTTTTGCTTTTTCAATCAGAACTTCAACGGTTTTTCCGTAATGTTTATACCTGATCTTCTGCTGTGGATAGCCAATATGTTTAGGTCTGACCATTGCCGCTTCAGGCGTTGGCTTTGGGTAGGGGCTGTCTACATCGATCTTATAACCGGAAATAATGTGCAGGTGATCCCATAATTTATGCTTAAAGTCCGCTACGTCACGAAGGTGCGGGTTTAAAAATCCCATCAGATCGATTACTGCCTGGGCATATCTGTTGCGTTCCTGGCGATCTTCCAGTTCACAAATATACTTCACCATGTTCTGCACATTGCGACCATATTCTGCCAGGATCAATTCGTTTCTTGTGGTATTATAATCGAATTTCATGTTCTATTTTCTCTATAGGCATCCGGATATGGAATCTGGTGCCTTTTGTTTTTATTTAAATCTATATAACTTTTACGAGTACACCAAAGATGTGTCCTCTAAAGTTAAATTCTTATCTAACAATCCGCAATTTAGCAAATTTTAGTAATAACTGCTTATTACCCAAGCCCTGAAAGAAAACTGTTGCTTTTACGTCTGGCAAATGACCTTCCAGATTAACAATTTTACCAAAACCAAACTTTTCATGCTCTACTTCCATGCCATTCTGAA
>NZ_DATMRL010000455.1:0-3708 GCF_035566355.1 Pedobacter sp. | reverse complement strand
TTCGCGGCATTGGTATGGATATTATTGGCATAAGCCGTATAATCCTGGGCTGCACTTTCTCTCAGGGTTCCACTGGAGATTTTTATAATGTTGCCTTTATTGATCATAAGTTTAGCCTTTAAAACAGATTACTTTTCTCTCCGCTGTTGTTGTGAATGGTTTTTGCAGCGTGTTTGATTACGCTCCCTTCGGCACTGTTATAGGTGAGTTCTCCTGTCGCCGTTTTTGTGATATTGGTGGCCTCACTCTGGTAAGCATTCGCAGCGATTTCGGTGATATTTGCTGCGTTCAAGATATAATCTGCACCAATACTCACCTGGTTATTAACACTCACCTGGGTATTCATATTATTTCCAGCAAGGGTGCTGATGTCTTTCCCTACGTGGATATCCAGATTTTCAGCCACATTGAGTTGCATGTTCTTTGCATTCAAGGTCATGTTCTCATTGGCCGTAATGGTAATATTATTGCCTGTGGTATCAATATGGATGAGGTTTTTATTGATATCTGTAATGGTGATTCCATGTCCTGATGGCCCATCGTTAAATTCAATAAGGTGCCCGCTTCGGGTTGCGATACTTTTCATATGGTTGGCATCCTGTCCGCCAGCACCTGTACTGCCATGAAAGATACTGCCCATGACGAAAGGCCGGTCAGGGTCATTATACCTAAAGCCAACCACAACCTGGTCTCCTATTTCCGGAATAAAAACATAGCCTCTGTTTTTTGCAAAGGGTTCGCTGCTTCCCCCATCAGGTGTTAAAACCCGGATCCAATCTGTAGTTGCATTGTCTTTTTGCCATAACATTTGTACTCGGACCCTACCCGTTTGAGATGGATCAGCGTTATCTATTACGGTTGCGATTTGAGATTCTGCCTGAGGGGTATGCACTTGCTCTACAGAAACGGCCTCCGTATCAGCAGGAACACCTTTAAAAGCGTTGTTATACCTGCTAAGACCATCGATATAGTGAGAAATCTCTGTGATCAAAAATTTACTCAATGAATCCTTGTTAAAGGACAAACCATCTTTACGGGATACCTGTACATCAGCAATGCAGCCAATATTCAGCGCTGTGCTGGTGCTCTCCCCGGTAATATCTGAAAGGTTGGAAGCCATTGCGGCTTTATGTTTATCGGCAAGTTTATCCAGCTGGCTTTTATTTTCCACTCTGGGTTTAATCGTCGTATTGATTTCATGATCGTACACAGAGGAAGACTGGGACAGGGCATGTTGCGCATAATCATTCAAACCCTTTACTGAACCCGGTGCCTGTGCATCCAGTCGCCCGTTTTCTTGTGATCTGTAAGAGTAATAAGAAAAATTCATAGGCAGGATGCGAACCGCCATATTCATAAAATTCAGGTTCTGACCATGTATCAGCGTTACGGTCTTTGGTGAATTAGGTTTTCCAAAATGCAGGGTTTTTCCATCATAATAAAAAAACTCTCCATATTCTGCACTAAGGCGGTTGATAAAGCTGTAATTGCTTTCTTTAAATTGAGTAATATATTTAAGGTTTTCGCTGTAAGCCGGTGCAATGGCATATTCCATATCATTTGAGGCCAGAGACGAAGTCTTTTTCTTTACAATGTCCCCCAGCTGCATATCTCTGAAAGATTCCAGGTGTGGCCCTGTTTCCAGAAGAATGGTTGGTGAATACCCCTTGATAATGAGGTTCCCCCTGAGTCCATGGCTTTGGGATAAGTTGACCTCGCAGACAATCCCTTTAAAATCCATGCTCCCATGATCGATACTGACAATGAAGCTTTTTCCAACCCAGGCTTTAGATTGATCGATCTTAAAAGACTGGGTCTGCTCAATCACATCCTGGTTAATGATCAGTTCAAACTCGTGGTGACGGTTAAAGGCCTGGGTGATCCTCAGTGAATTAAAATGTGTGATCTCCTGACCGTCAATTTGTATTTCCAGATTTATTTTCTTTTCCATCGTAGGAAGCTTTGCTGTTAAAACTTAAAATTCGGCATCTTTTGGCCAGGTATTAAAGTGCAGGAACCGCCATTTATCTTGTTTAAGCTGATACCAGACTGTAATATTTTCTTCTTTATTGTAAGTCCATGTATATTCCCGGATCTTCACTTCAGGTGAATACCGATCCTTTTCAGGTACATGATTATAAATTTCTATTCTAAACTCAGACAAAGGGCTGGACAAATTAAAATCCTCGCTTTTGATGGGTTTTCCGAACTTAGCGACTGCTTGTTCCGGAGACAGCTTTTTTAAAGCCGCAGTATCGATCTTTTCGGTTTTTCCCATTTGGTTTTCCTTTTTTATTGCCGCAGCAGGTGATTTACTTTGCCCGTCAGAGGATTGGTTCATACAGGAAATGAACAAAGTAAGGCCAAGACCCAACAGGCAATATATAGATCTAGCGAACATGGCTGATGTCAAATTTTACGCCCGGGATCATACTATTTAAGGTCTGTTTTATAAAATCCAGGTGCCGCTGTCTCAGCTCATTTCCTGAATTCATAATGCTTGGAAAATCGGCCAGATAAGCACTTCCTGAGGCATATTCATCGCCATGTCCGGAGGGTGTATAAGCAACGTTTCCAAGTGTATGCCCAAATTCATGGGTAAGACCATATTGATAAGACCTCACAGGGCCATTGATATATTTCAGTGTTTTCGTTGTATCTTCTGTATCCAGGCTGATTTCCCTGGTATTCCATCGAATATAACTTTGTTGAAAGGCACCTCGTTTAATCTTAGTGACGGTAACTTTCCAGTGCGCACTGTTGTCCAACACCCACTTTACATCAAAATAAGTTTTAACTGGTCCAACTTTATAATTTGCTGGTATTTTGGATCCTTGAGCCAATTTAAGCTCAAAACGGCTCCCCCAGACAGACCAGATCAGTCTGTCTACTTTGTGGTGAAAATTTTTGGTTTCTGCATAAGTCCACTTACCTGAGCCTGGAGCTATTGCCCAGCTGTATTTCCAGCGTTGCAATATCTTAAGCTCATTTCTGCCAAGATCGAGCGTAATGGCAAAATAAGGGGTTTCTTTTCTGTAAATTAACATAGGTAGATGTTAGTAAGAACGGAAATTTAGATAGGAGCCCCTATATGATCAGGGGCTCTCCCTTTACAATTATGCTTTTGGCCAATCGTTGGTATGCTCGGCATTACCCAGCTTCAATTTGCGCGCAGAAAGCACAAAACTTAAAGTCATTGGCGTATTGTCGTTTACAGCAATACCTTCGTTATACTGGATGATATAACCATCTTCAAAAGACAATTCTTTCATCTTTGCATCTTCCTCGCCCTTTTTGAAAACGATATTACCTGATAATGGTTTGTACTGATTATTGACCATTGATTCGATCACTGAAGTATCTTCGGTAGATTCTACTTCAATATGAATGGTTCCGCCATATACGCCAGATGATGGACGGCCTTTAGCGTCTACATCTCTGTTTAATGAAAAGCTGCACTGTAGTACATCAAATTCTTTGGACCCAAGAGTTAATCTGGTTTTGAATGCCATGATAGTATTCTTTTAAAAATTAAATAATGTTGGTTAATTGGTTACGTACCTAAAGTTACGCTTTTGGCCAGTCATTTATATGCTCGGCATTGCCAAGTTTTAACTTTCTGGCAGAGATCTGGAATTTCAGTGTCATCGGATTTTCTCCGGTGATATTGATTCCTTCTGAATACTTGACAATGTATCCATCTTCAAA
>NZ_DATMRL010000454.1:0-2588 GCF_035566355.1 Pedobacter sp. | reverse complement strand
AAGTAGGTTCAGGTGTTGTTGAAACCGTTTCCACTTTTACGGCTTCCACTTCATTAACTTCTGGAACCTGTGCAACGGGATTTGGAACCGCTACGTGATTTTCATGGTGGTCATGATGTCCTTCGCCATTTTCAGAAACCTGATCATGATTAAAAGCATCGAAATCAAAATCAGGCATCAAATCAGTCTTAACATAATCTACAGCTTCGGTGAGGGCCTTGATAAACTTATTGAAGTCTTCTTTGTAAAGGAAGATTTTATGCCTGTCATAACCTTCTTCATTAAATTTTTTACGGCTTTCAGTAATCGTTAGATAATAATCATTGCTCCTGGTAGCACGTACATCAAAAAAATAAGTCCTTCGCTTACCGGCCCTGATTCGTTTGCTGTAAACACTCTCCATTCTTTTGTCATTGTTCTCGTACGCCACGGTTGTTGTTTTAGGTAAAAAATTAAAGCAAGCGCATAAAAATATAATATTGTTATAGAACCGTCAAAAAATTCACCAATTTATCGGGACAAGCGTGTTTTTACGCAAATCCCGTCAGTCGCGGGTTTCGCGCTCCCCTCCTGTTTTTTGTTGCTGCTCGTAGAGCCGGGTATAATGCCCGTTTCTTTCAAGCAATTCTAAATGGGTGCCGGTTTCAACCATTTTTCCTTGATCCAGGACAATGATCCGGTCAAATTCAAACAGAGAGAAAATCCTGTGTGTAATTATAAAGGCGGTTTTATTTTGAAGATAATCGTAGAGCCTTGTAATTATTTCCTTTTCTGTCCTGGCATCTACTGCACTAAGACAGTCATCGAAAATTACTAATTCATGGTTGCCAGCCAGGGCACGGGCGATGGAAATTCTTTGTTTCTGCCCTCCGCTTAGTGTAACGCCTCTTTCACCTATCAGGGTATTGTAACCGGAAGGGAAATGCGCGATCTCTTTGTCAATACTGGCATATTCGGCTGCTTTCCTAGCTTCAGCCTCAGATTTGCGGTCCATACCAAAGAGTATATTGGCTGTAACTGTATCACTGAACAGAAAAACATCCTGCGGAACATACCCGATCTGGTTTCTGTATCCTGGAAGGTCAAGGTTTTTAAGGTTTATGCCATCCATGGATATGGTTCCTCGGGTCGGATCATAAAATCGCAATATCAATTGGGCCAGCGTTGTTTTGCCACTGCCTGTCCTTCCAATAACTGCAATTTTTTCACCTTTACGAACTTCAAGGCTGAAGCCTTTCAAGGCGTGAATTCCGGTCTGTGGATAGATAAAATCTACATGATCGAAAGAAATGTTACCGCTTAACTTCTGACTGGTTGCCACTGGAACATTCTGAATTGCAGGTGAGGTTTCCAGGAATTCATTCAGTCTTTTCTGAGAGGCAGAGGCACGCTGAATCATGCTGGCTACCCATCCGATCGCACTAACCGGAAAAGTAAGCATGGTAATATAAATCACGAATTCAGTGATGGTCCCCAGGTCAGTATGATGTGTTCCTCGTATTACATAAAAACCGCCGATCATAATAGTTAAGAGGGTGCTTAAACCAATTATCAAACCCATTGATGGAAAATAAATAGCTTCAACTTTGGCGAGGCCGATCGCATTTTTTCTGTATTCTTCACTATTTGAACTGAAGAAACGAAGCATAGCTGATTCCTGAACAAAAGATTTGATTACGCGAATCCCACTGTAAGATTCCTGGGCATTGGTGGTGAGATTGCTAAGCAAAGCCTGTATCCTTTCGCTTTTCCTGTGGATCAGGTTATTGACCATATAAATGGTCACGGCCAATACAGGCAGGGGCGCCAGCACATATAAGGTAAGCAGCGCGTCTTTGCGTATCATGAAGTAGAGACTAAAACTTATGGTAGCCACCAGGTTTGCTAGATACATAATGGCCGGCCCGGTATACATGCGTACCCGGCTCACGTCTTCAGCCATGCGGCTCATCAGGTCTCCCGTGCTATGGGTTTTATAAAAAGCAGTATCCAGTTGCTGATAGTGCTGAAAGATTTCATTTTTCTGATCAAATTCAATATGGCGGCTCATAACGATAATGGTCTGCCTCATTAAAAACATAAATAATCCGCCGATGATCGCAAGCAGCAATAAAGTGACGCCTGAAATTGCCACTTTCTGTCCGAATGTTCTCTGAGTGGTATTTAATTTCCGGATGAATTTTTTTACCAGTATATCATAATTGGAAGTATCAGCTTTCTGATTTCCGGCGTTATGCATTTTAACATCTGTAGAAACAGGAACAGAAGATTTTGAGCGTGCCTGTACGGATAATTCCTTCTCCACAGTGTTCACTACATAACCGGTAACCTGCGGTGCAAGTATTCGAAAATAGTTGGAGAGAAAGACGAAGATCAAGCCGAGCAAAAGTCTCCATTTGTATTTCCAAAAGTATTTATTGACAGCGCGCAGGTATCTCAAACCACATATTTTACAAAGCGCAATTTAATTGTTAATTGTCAATTGTTAATTGTTAACGTTGGAGTGCGTTCGCATGATTAATTTAATTTGATTTTTTAAGATTTCCGTTAACAATTAACAATTAACCATTAACAATTATAAGTTCTGT
>NZ_DATMRL010000453.1:0-3902 GCF_035566355.1 Pedobacter sp. | reverse complement strand
ACCCAACATAATATCGGGTTGATCAACAATGCCCAAACCGACATTATAGGTTGTTGTTTCGCTGCCCCCGGTTAAGTTCAGGTTATGGGTTTGAACATGTGCTGGCTGTATCACCGTATTGAGCCAATTATAATTTGGATACAAATTCCTGTCAGTACTATTTGCATAGGCATCGATTTGGTCTTGGGTAAATCTGTTACTGGTTGGTGCACCAGAATTCACTGCAGCCTGATTGTACATTTGCATATATTGTGCTGAGTTATATACCAGATCCGGTAGACTGGTGGCCTTGGAGATCCCAAAGTTATAGCTATAAGAAACTTGCATTTTACCTGCTTTTCCTTGTTTGGTCGTAACCAGGATAACTCCGTTTGCTGCACGTGAACCATATATAGATGCAGACGCCGCATCCTTAAGAACGGTGACGCTTTCAATATTCTCCGGATTTAGCTGGGTAAGATTACCAGGTATTCCATCGATAATAACCAAGGGTTCGTTTCCAGCACCACTATAAGTGCCTAAACCACGTACTCTGAGTACATTTCCTTCATTTCCTGCTTCCCCGGAGGCTTGGGTTACAGATAAACCTGGTAGTTTACCTTGTAGCAGCTGAGTTGGATTTGTAGCTACCCTTTTGGTTAGATCTGCACCAGAAACGGTAGCTACGGCTCCTGTAAGATTAGCTTTCTTTTGCGTTCCATAACCTACTACAACTACGGTTTCGAGGTCTGTTTGTGCACTTTTTAGCGTGATATTGATGATTTGGCGGTTACCTACTATCTCTTCGACAGTATTATAACCAATAGAAGAAAATAAAAGTACTGCCCCTGGACCTGGTACTTTTAATACATATTTTCCGGAAATATCTGTAACAGTTCCGGTTGTTGAACCTTTTAACTTTACACCTACTCCTGGAATGCTTTGCCCTGAGCTCTCCTTGACTACACCTGAAATGGTCACTGTACTTTGTGCCTGTACGTGTTGTCCAAAGATGAGTAAGAGGAAGATGGTCGTGAGCGCATACCGTATGCTACCTGGTTTTTTTAGAGGAACAGGTGCAGAATTAGTAGAAAATCCCTTTTTCATACATTAAAATTTATAAATGGTTATATAGCCCTCTGCGAAAAGCTAGCTATTCCGCAAAGTAGGCTTGCAATGTGGCCATTATTTGAAGTCAAATGATCAGGTTATTGAGTATAATATTGTGCTATTTTGGCATAGAATTGCCAATTTTAATTGTGATTTTGGCTTATTTCAGTATAAAATAATTTTTAGATACTTAGATAAGTATACCAATGGAAATATTCAATCTTTTTTTCTTCCGCGGTGAAGACCTGAGTGAAAGCTAGTTCGGGAATAGGCTTATATCCCCTTAAATATATGTACCCCAGCCATCTCTGGCCAGGGTACATATATTAAAACTTATAAGCAATACCTATTCTGTAATTCCGTAGCGGCTCTGTTTGCCATGCATAGGCGGTAACTGCGCCATAATTATAGACTTCACCGTCATATAGGTATTTATTTAAAATGTTAAATACATTACCGGTGATTTTGATATTGCCAGATCCCCAGAACAATCCGCCATCCAGGCGGAAATAATCTGGCAAGGGCTTATTGTCGGTTCTGCTCCAACTACCTGGAACGCGGCCAATCTGCCATGAAAAACCTGTAGAAACTCCAGCACCCTTTAGTAGACCGTCTTGAAGGGTATAAGTTAGCCAGTTGTTGATTGTATGTTTTGCGAAACCCGGAACAACATCCCCGACTTGAATAGTGTTAACACCTGGGGTTACTTTGGTTACTTTCCCGTCTGTATAAGCATAATTGGCAATGAGTTGCAATCCTTTAGCAAGTTCTCCTCTCAAGTCCAACTCAATGCCTTGTACTCTTTTTTCACCTAATACAATGCTATGTGTTCTTGTTGCGTCGGTCGGATCGGATGTTAGTTCGTTTTGTTTTATGATGCGGTAAACTGACAAAGTGGTATTGAATCGACCGTCAAACCAGTCTTTTTTGATGCCGAATTCTGTATTTACACCAGTAATAGGCTTGATCTTACCACCGCCGGTAAGTATGCCGCTTTGAGGAATAAAAGCTTTGTCGTAAACAGCATATATAGAGGTATTGTTGTCAATTGAATAGCTCAGGCCAAATCTTGGGGTAAACTGGCTGGCTTTGTTGGGATTTTCGGGTGTTGTGCCCCAACTGTACTCACTTAAACTGGTATACCTGCCGGCAAGAGTTAGTCTTAACTTGTTGCTGAAGAAGCCCAGTTCTTCCTGCAGATAAAAGGAATGATATTTAGAGCCTATTAATCCTCCGGCCTCAATGGCACGTGTTTTTAAAGGGGTCAACCTTCTAGTGTCAAAGGCATAATAAGCTATAGGATTGGTACCATAAACAGGGCGTGCACTGTTAAATGGATTGGTATCCGTATCCAGGTTAACGCTCGCATTCCAATCGGCTTCATATTTTTTGTCTCCTGCATCAAAACCAGCCAGGATTCTGTGCTGAATGCTGCCCGTATTGAAGTTTCCATTTAAAAATACCTGGGCGAGTTTCATGCTGCTGCTTGCGTCCCAGATTCCTATGTTACGAATAATTGTTCCATCCTCATTTACTTTAGACGGCCATGCGCTGTTACCATTCATGTTATATTTGTAATATGCTCCTTGGGCTGTGAGTTTCCAATGCTCATCAATCTTTTGCTGTACGTTTAATGTAAAACTCTGATCATTAATAACAGTTGGTGGGATTAATGGGTCAGATTGAGAGAAATTGACAGGCAAAGTACCATAACCATTTACGCCAAAAACATAGGAAGACCCTACCTGGCTGGTTTTTGCCTGTTGTAAAGTATATTCCGCTGTTATTTTGGTATTACCGGTTTGATAGGAGAGGACAGGGGCGATGCTATAGCGGTCGTTGTACTCAAAGTCACGGTGGGATTTTTTATTCTGCGCTGCTGCATTGAGTCTGAACAGTAACTTGCCATCGTCAGTGAGTTTTCTGTCAAAATCTACGGTTGTACGATAAAGACCATAACTTCCAGTTGTAAAAGAGACTTCTCCTTTATTGATTCCTGTAGGTTTTTTGGTAACGACGTTGTATAAACCACTTGGATCACCGCTACCGAGCATAAATCCTGCCGGTCCTTTAACAAATTCAATGTGGTCTACAAAACTCATATCCTCGGTGAGTGGGCCCCAGAATGAATTGACCACATTAAAACCATTTCTAAAAGCCTGGATCTGTGAGCCACGCATTTTGATGTTAGCATACATGTCTGCCCAGTGCTGGGTACGTATGGCGCCGCTAACATTTCTGATCACACCATCACTCATGCTGGTAATTTGCTGGTCTTTAAGTACTTGTTCACTAACAATCTGAATGTTTTGAGGAGCTTCCAGTAAAGGTTCATTTAGCCTTAATGTGGCCGAGGGTAAGCTAACTTTGTACTTGTTTTTGATAGCTGCAATTTTTACTTCCTGTAGTGCTTCATCATTTTCGGCTAGAACAAAATCGACAGTTTTGGTTTCTCCTGGATTGATTATAATATTCTTTTCAGAAGATCGAATACCTACTGCTGAGGCTTTAATAATGTAGTTTCCAGATTTGACATGTTTAATAGTAAATTCTCCTTTTTCATCAGTTGTGGTGCCTATGCTTTTGCCTTTTAGAGTAATAGAGATTTGAGGTGCGGCCTTTCCATTAGATATTCTAACGCTGCCTTTTATGATTGCTGGCTGCTGCGCGAATGTAATCAGGCTGCTAAACAACATCACTGCTGTTAGTATGAGTAGTTTTTTAAACATGTTGGTTATTTGGATTAATTAAGAATAAGACAAAAGTAATAGATGCATTTTGAAATTTCAAGTTATTTAAAATAATTCTAAATA
>NZ_DATMRL010000452.1:0-6157 GCF_035566355.1 Pedobacter sp. | reverse complement strand
CCGCTTGTACAGTTACTCCGTTGTATTCATTCTCTACGTTAAACAGGAAATCGTCAGACTTTACAAATTTTGGCAATACATAAGTTATGATTTGACGTGTGCTGATCTTTCTTGCAGTAGGGACTAATTTTATTTTGAAATTCTTTTCCCTTGCGTAATTAATATCATTGGCAGAAAGGTGCTGAATACCTACGTTTAATATTTTATCCGGATCAATGAACAAGCCATAAGCATGTGCTGTGGCAATAGCCAGTTTAAACTTAGGATCATAACCTCCTACGTCCAGAATTGGATCAGTTTCAGCAAAACCAAGATCCTGCGCTTGCTTTAAAGCAACATTGTAATCCAATCCTTCATTAAAGATCTTGGATAGAATATAGTTAGATGAGCCATTGAAAATACCACTGATGCCATGTAGTAATTCATTGTCATAATATTCTTCCAGGTTTCTGATGATTGGGATACTTCCGCATACAGCACCTTCATACAACAAAGATGCTCCGTATTTTTCCTGTAGTTCAACCAGTTCTGCCAGGTTATTGGCAATCATTTTTTTATTGGCTGAAACGACGTGTTTTCCAGAGGTTAATGCTCTCTTCACAATATTGAAAGCAACTTCTGCATCATCAATTAATTCAACTATAGTATTGATTTCCGGATTGTCCAGTAATTCATTGTGGTCTGTTGTAAACAGGCGGGCATCCAGATTCCTTTTTTTGTCCGGGTTTTTAATGGCAATTTTTATAATTTCCAGATTAAGGTCTTGTCCTTTAATAATGTCGTGCAGTCCCTGCCCAACCACTCCAAAACCAAATAATCCAATTTTAAGCTTCTTACTCATCTATGCTGTTTTATGTAGTTTAATTATTTTTTTATTTATACTTTCCTTTAAAAAATTGCCGATAACATTTGTTAAAGTATCGGTCTCTATTAAAAAGCCATCATGGCCATATGCTGAATTAATGCTGTGAAATTCTGCTCCTTTAATATGATCACCAAGGAATTTCTGTTCATTGACCGGAAACAATACGTCATTTTCCACACCAATAACCAATGTGTTTGCCTTTACATCGTTTAAGGCGTCGGTAATGCTCTTTCTGCCACGGCCAACATTATGGCTGTCCATGGCTTTGCTCAGGTACCAGTAACTATAGGCATTGAAACGTTTACAAAGTTTTTCTCCCTGATAGTTTTGGTAAGAGGAAGCCCTGAAACCAGTTGTTTTATCATTTACGCTTTCCAATTGAGTAGAAGCGTAGGCATCATAAGTCCTGTAAGATAATAAAGCAATACTTCTTGCTACTTTGAGGCCTTTTAGTCCACCTTCTGGCTGTTGTGCGTAAAAAGTACGGTCTGCACTAATGGCCAGGCGCTGACTTTCATTAAAGGCGATTCCCCATGGTGAGTGTACGGCATTGGTGGCTACCAGGATCAGGTTTTCTATTTTATTAGGTTCTGAAATTGCCCACTCCAATGCTTGCTGTCCACCCAATGAACCACCAATCAGTACTTTCAGTTCATGAATTCCCAGATGATCAGCCAGAAGCTGGTGAGCTTTTACGAAATCCCGTATGGTAAATTCCGGAAATGCCAGATAATAGGGCAGGCCGGTTGCAGGATTGGTACTTAAAGGGTTTGTAGTGCCGTAATGAGAGCCGATTACATTTGCACAAACAATAAAGTGTTCTTCAGGATTAAACAGTGCATTACTTCCAAATAAACCCTTCCACCAGTCCAGCACATCTGCATTCGCAGTAAGGGCATGGCAAGCCCAGATCACGTTATCTTTCTTCGCATTTAATTTGCCATAAGTATGATAGGCGATCTGTAAACCGCGGAGCTTTTTACCACTCTCCAGTTTAAAAAGCTTTGTATAATTATAGGTGTTCGTCGTACTCATTTTGTTTTGTTTGTTGATTTTAAGCAGGGTATTACGGATTAATTTTACTGAAAGCCTGCTCAAAATCGGCTTTGATATCATCTATGTGCTCTATACCTACAGAAACACGCAAGAGTGTAGCACTTACACCTGCAGCTTCCTGTTCAGCCTCACTTAATTGTTGGTGAGTGGTTGCAGAGGGTTGTATGATTAATGTTTTTGCGTCTCCAACATTTGCCAGATGACTTACCAGTTTAAGATTGTCTACCACCGCTGTTACATCTTCTTTACTGCCTTTTAGCTCAAAAGAAAGTACTGCGCCAAACCCATGTTTAAGGTATTTTTTTGCATTGACATGATAAGGGCTGCTTTCCAGTCCCGGGTAATTCACCTTGGCTACTGAAGGGTGATTTTCCAGCCAGGCAGCTAAAGCTAAGGTATTGTCTACATGACGCTGTACCCGAAGGGATAAAGTTTCAAGTCCCTGAATTAATAGAAATGAATTGAAAGGAGATAGGGCCGGACCAAAGTCTCTTAATCCTTCTACCCGGGCACGGATGGCGAACTGGATATTTCCAAAAGGACCATTGCTGCCAAATACATCGTTAAATACAAGGCCGTGGTAACCTTCAGAGGGTTCTGTAAACTGAGGGAACTTTCCATTGCCCCAGTTGTAGTTTCCTCCGTCAACTATTACGCCGCCAATGCTGGTACCATGACCCCCAATCCATTTTGTTGCAGATTCAACAACAACATGAGCTCCATGTTCCAAAGGACGGAACAAATAGCCGGCAGCTCCAAATGTATTATCTACAATCAGAGGAAGATCGTGTTTGCTTGCTATACCTGCAATCTTCTCAAAATCTGGAATACTGAATGAAGGATTGCCGATGGTCTCCAGATAAATGGCTTTTGTATTCTTGTCAATTAAAGGAATAAATTCTTCAGGGTGATCCACATTTGCAAAGCGGACTTCTATGCCTAATCGTTTAAAGGCCACCTTGAACTGATTATAGGATCCTCCATATAAATGTGAAGAAGATACAAAATTGTCTCCGGCCTGTAGTATATTATTCAAAGCAATAAATTGTGCTGCTTGCCCGGAAGCTACGGCCAGAGCAGCTACTCCGCCTTCCAATGCCGCTACACGTTTTTCGAAAACATCTGTTGTTGGATTCATAATCCGGGTATAGATGTTTCCAAATTCTTTCAGGGCAAAGAGATTTGCGCCGTGTTCAGAGTTTTTAAAACCGTATGAAGTAGTTTGATAAATAGGGACTGCTCTGGAACCAGTTGTAGGATCTATTTCTTGTCCAGCGTGCAATTGTAGGGTTTCAAATTTATATGATGTTGACATGTAATCTTAAGTTAAGTGTATTGCTATTGTTTGTTGAACAGACTTTAGGAATTTCTAAAGTACAGGATTAAAGCGTACCTTCTGTTGGAAGGCCTTCCGGATTTGATAGAGCTACAAAAAGGAAGATTTTTTGATTCTAGTATATGCAGCAGCACATACAAATAGCAGGCATTGAATTACAACAAATAGAAGCTCTGTTTGAATTTACTTCAACAGTTGGATTGGGAGACTTCTGATATTCGCTATTGCGGATTTTAATGTTGTTAATGTTCATCTTAGTTCAAATTTATCTTTCCATGATAACACCTGTTATCTGGTCAGGAATTGGCACCTTCTTCCATTAGGTAGGGTTGCCAGTGGGTCAGGGAGCCTGTCTCTCGCCACTTCTTTATAAATCAAACCTTCACTTATAGAGGTATTGACTTTGTCAGCTATTCGCTGATTATGCGTCAAATGTAGTAATAAAAAATTACATGCAAAATAAAATTCTGAAAATTTTATAAATAATGCCGGTATAGACAATTAAATTAGGTTAATATTAAATAGGCAACTTAATATTATTCCTTAGGCCAGTGCCTGTTCTAAATCTGCGATTAAATCATCAATATGTTCGAGCCCTGCAGAGATGCGCACCAGGTTTTGTGGCGTCTTGGTGTCCGGACCTTCTACAGAAGCCCGGTGCTCAATCAAACTCTCTACACCACCTAAACTTGTGGCCTGAGCAAATAACCTGACTTTATTAACCATAGCTCTGGCTTGTTCTGCTCCTCCTTTTACCAAAATAGATAGCATGCCTCCAAAAGCACTCATTTGTTTACTGGCAATCTTGTGATCCGGGTGCGAGGAAAGACCAGGATAATAGACAGCTTCAACATTTGGATGTTTTTCCAGAAATCTGGCCAATGTCAGGCCATTGGACGAATGACCCTGCATACGATACGCCAGAGTTTTAAGACTTCTGAGTAGGAGGAAGCAATCAAATGGCGAGGGAACCGCACCACCTATTTGCTGAATATTTCTAATCTTTTCCCAAAATGCATCTTTTTTTGCAGTGATTAGGGCCCCGCCCAAAACATCACTGTGTCCGCCAATATATTTTGTAGTGGAATGCATCACCAGATCAGCGCCGAGTAACAGTGGATTTTGCAGGGAAGGAGATGCAAAGGTACTGTCGCAGGCAAAAATTAGCCCATGCTTTGTTGAAATCTCAGCAAGGACCGCAATATCTGTAATTTTTAGCAGGGGATTAGAAGGTGTTTCTGCCCAGATCAGTACAGTATTTGGTTTTATATAGGCTTCAATCTGTGCTGTGTCTGTCAGATCGATAAAATCAAAGGTCAAAGTGTCTGCAAAAATGGACTGTAACTGTTTCTTAAAACCCCAGTACATATCATCGGGTGCAATAATGTGGCTTCCAGGCTTTAAAGCCTGGAAAACGGCCATTCCAGCTGTATTTCCAGAAGAAAATGCACATGCATCCTGACCTTTTTCCAATTCAGTAAGCACTTTTTCCAGTGCATTTCTGTTCGGATTACTGACACGACTGTACATATGACCGCCTGGATAATTCCCGTGCTCATCCCGAAGAAAGGTTGTAGACAAGCTGATCGGAGAAGTAACATCGCCAGTCGCGCTTTTTATGAGGTTTCCACTATGTATAGCCAGGGTTTCAGGTTTCATTATATGAAGAATTTAGGTTGATTCGTATAGATACAACAAATTTATAGGATAAAATGAGAACTGCAGTTTTTTTGGCAAGATTTATGCATTGTTCCAATCAAAATAAAGAACATGAAAAGAATATTAGTTATAGCAGCCATTTTGTGCAGTTCATTAATGGTTTTGCAAAGTTGCTCAACCACCAAAAACAGTTCCGCTTCTGCTAATCTGAAAAGAGGAAACGTAACAGGTAACTGGGTATTAAATGATATAACTTTTGAAGGTATTCCATCTATTGCGGTAAGGTCTCTGTTTGATGAGCCTTCTTATAAATGCTTTATTGGAAGTACATGGCGTTTAACCAATAGTGGTAATGGAAGTTATTCTTTGCCAGGAGGAAATGAATGTGCCGCGAAGACACAGACCATATTCTGGTCAGTTAGTACTGGCGATCAGACTTTTCAGTTCAAAAAAATATATGAAGGCGATAAAGCAAAAAATGTGACTTCAGGCTACAGGATGGTACTGGCTTCGACATCAGATAACAATTTAGTGATAAAATCACCTATAGAGTATGGAAATACCACCGCTTATGTGGTCATGAATTTCTCTAAGGCAGCAAAATAATTTTGGTTAGTATATTTGGTTTAGGTTGAAAAGGGGCTCTGGTTAAGCCCCTTTTTTTTGTACCCGTAAATTTGTCTTACTTTTACGGTATGGAAAACGAGGATAAAAACCCTTATGTACTCTTTACGGCTCAAATACTAAAAGACTGGAAGGATAACGGCGTGAACTATGTAAAAGTAGTGGAACTGGATGCAGGAATGGTGGTTAAATTTTTTGAACTTATTCCCAATTCAGAAATACCAGATGCAGCAGAAACGATTTATAGCATTCATTCAGAAGATGTGACCGAGCTTCTTGAACCGAGCAATAAGGTTAAGTTCCTTGTGCACGAAATTTATCTGGAAGAAGAAGATTAAAAATCAAAAAGGGGTTTATGAATATTTTCATAAACCCCTTTTGGTATAAATTGAACAGGTTTCTTAGGCCTGGTTCTCTTCCACCCACTTCCGGGCATTAACAAAGGCTTCCATCCACGGAGATACTTCGTCTTTACGGCCCCCAGGATAGTTTGCCCAGTGCCACTGGAATAATGAACGTTCAATATGCGGCATCATCACCAGGTGTCTTCCTGTGTTGTCGCACATCATTGCCGTATTGTAGTCAGATCCATTCGGATTGGCCGGGTAAGTTTGATA
>NZ_DATMRL010000451.1:0-3832 GCF_035566355.1 Pedobacter sp. | reverse complement strand
GGAGGGGGCGATAAGTTTTTATCTTTTCTGAACAAGGAATTAGTGCCGAAAATGGACAATAAGTATAAAACAGATCACATAAATCGCATTTTAATGGGGCATTCGCTCGGAGGGTATTTCACTTCTTTTGCCTTGTTGAATACGTTGACCCGCAAGGGCGCTGCTTTTAATGGTTTTATTGCGGCCAGCCCATCGTTACACTATAATAAATATTACTTGCTGAGTAAATTCAAAGAGCTTTCACAGCCTTTAGATAAGGCCTCGAAACTTAAAGCATATATTACTTTTGGTGGACTGGAGGATGGTGACCGTGAACCTGGTATGATGAAATTGAAAGATCTGAGTTCTGATTTAGCTGAGGTACTCAACACACAGAGCAAGGCCTTGGATTACAAAGTAGATTTATTTTCCAATCTGGGCCATATGGATACACAGTTGCCTACCTTTATTAAGGGTTTGCAATGGATGTTAAAGAACAAATGATTGTTTTGTAACATTTAAACATTTTATGTCTGATTGTCTAAAAATTTTTTAATTTTACGGCGATAAAACTTTTTCATACATGTCGGCGAGCAATTCTACCAAAGAAGATTTAATGCAGGAGCAGATCCTGATGGCGGCTAAAGGCTTATTTCAGACGTATGGTTTGGCCAAGGTAACAATGGATGATGTGGCTAAAGCCATTGGGAAAGGCCGTAGTTCGCTTTATTACTACTATAAAAGTAAGGATGAAATTTTTGATGCGGTTATCATGATCGAGATCCGCGAAATGTTGTTGGCTATGACCAATGCGGTTAATCGGGTTTCTGGTGTGGAGCAAAAGTTTCGTGCCTTTTTTTTAACTAAGCTTGAAGTACTTCATGAAAAAAGAGCGTTTTTTAAGATGCTTGATGTAGGGATGGATGCAAATGCCTTATCTGATTTCAATAAAACAAAGATCGTTCATCATAATCTGATTATAAGACAGGAAAGTAAGTTATTAGAAGCTTTGCTTACTGAAGGGATGGACAAAGGTGAAGTGCGTAATCTGTCGGCTTCGGAGTTGGAGATGCTCATCTATGTACTTTTAAGTTGTCTGCGTGGATTAAAACGAGAACTAGACCTGGATAATGATGCACAAAGATTAGTGTCTGCAGTAGATATGTTTACCCGTATGGCTATGCAAGGCTTATATAAATAAAAAAATTTACCTGTTATTAGACAAAAAGACATAAAGTGTCGAATTGATTAAAATCATATTAAATGAACATAGACGTAACCAATAATACCTTCCGTGCTTTTCGCAACCGTAATTACGCACTTTTTTTTGCTGGACAATCCGTTTCGCAGATTGGTACCTGGATGCAACGTACGGCGGTTATATGGGTGATTTACTCCATAACCCATTCTGCGTCAATGATTGGTTTTGCCGTATTCGCACAACAATTTCCTTCTTTTTTGCTTTCCTTGTTTGGAGGAGTGATTGCTGACAGGTATAACCGGCATAAAATACTACTGGTTACCCAGGCAGCATCAATGATACAAGCCATATTGTTAACGGTATTAATTCTAACCGGACATTATGTAATTTGGGAGATACTGACCCTTAGTGCGGTATTAGGGATCATTAATGCCTTTGATACCCCCGCAAGACAACCAATGGTGCACGATATGGTCAATGACAAGGCCGACGTGGCAAATGCCATTTCACTGAATTCGGCGATGGTGAATATGGCCAGGCTAATAGGACCTGCTCTGTCTGGTATGGTATTACAGCAGTTTGGTGCAGGTATTTGCTTTAGTATTAACGCTGTGAGTTTCATTGCAGTTATTATTTCGCTCTCGCTGATGAAGTTTCCTGAATTTGAGCGACCGGCTATTCGGAAAAAAATTTCTTCCGAACTGGCTGAGGGGCTCCGTTATCTGAAGCAAACCCCATCCATCAGTATGCTCATTTTCCTGATCATTTGCTTGAGCCTGCTGGTTATACCTTATGATACCATGGAGCCGGTTTTTGCAAAGGTTGTTTTTAAGGGAAATGCGGCCACTTATGGTTACCTGAGTGGTTGCATTGGTTTGGGCGCATTGATTGGCAGCTTTTTGCTGGCTTCGGCAAAAAAGGGAACTAATTTCAGAATGATCATGCTGATGAGCATTGTTGTATTGGGTATGGGGCTGATTCTGTTTTCCCGGATGAGTCATTTTGCACTTGCCTTGCCCTTTGCGGTGATATTAGGATTAGGGTCTATCACACCAATGTCTACCAGTATTACCATCATACAGATGGAGGCGGCTACTCATATGAGAGGGAGGGTAATGAGTTATGTGGCTATGGCCTATTTTGGTATGCTGCCTCTGGGGAGTTTACTGATCGGCACGGTTTCCCAAAAAATAGGCGCTCCCTTCACCATGCTTTGCCAGGGAATTATTGCGCTTTTAATTTCGGCGTTGTTTTATAAATTAATACCGAAAGCTAGATCTGAGCATAGTAATAAAGTACAGTTATAACAATGAATAAATAAAATAGAAGATGGAACAAAACACCTCAAACACGGCTCTTCTTGTCATGGACATGCAAGCCGGTATCGTAGCGATGTTGCCTCAGGCAGCTACTATTGTCGATAATACAGCCAGAGCTATTGCCAAAGCACGCGATCAGAAGATTCCTGTGATCTTTGTAGTCGTTGGTTTTCGTCAGGGTTCACCGGAAATCAGTATGAATAATAAATCTTTTGCCGCTGGTAAGGAACGCTTTGAAAGCGTTGATATGGCTGAATTCATTAAGGTTCATGAGGGCTTAAAACCACAGGATAATGAAGTTGTGGTAACCAAGAGACGCTTTAGTGCATTTACGGGAAGCGATTTGGAAGTGGTATTAAGGGCTTATGGTGCGCAGCATTTGGTGTTAACCGGTATTTCTACCAGCGGCGTGGTTCTATCTACCTTGCGGGAGGCTGCAGATAAGGACTATCGCTTAACTGTATTGTCCGACTGTTGCGCAGATGGAGATGAAGAAGTACACCAAGTATTGACAACTAAAGTATTCCCACGCCAGGCCGATGTGCTTACGGTTGGAGAATGGTAAATACTAAAGTTATTTAAGGGTTAAAAGGCTTTGTAGCAAGCATTCGCACTACAGAGCCCTTTCCTATGTGGCATTTTCCTTCATTCAAATCAATGATGGCTTCCTCGAGGATCAGGAATTTGTAACCTTTAAAATCTGCAGTCAGTTCTTCAGTGGAGAAGAGTTGGCTGATGTCCTTTGGTCCACCAACTTTAGGATTTTGTAAGACCAGGCTTAAATGATTTTTACTGAAGGCTTCAAATAAGATATAGCCACCAGGCTTGAGGGATTGCGATAGCTTCTGATGAAACAGGGATTTTTTTTCTCCTGCAAAATGAGCATAGATCAATCCAATGGCATCAAATGACTCTGGTATAAATTCCAGGGCTTGCGCATCTCCGACCAGGTAGTTCAGTTTTACGTTCTGTGATGCAGCGAGTTCAAGGGCCTTTGCTTTTCCTGCGAAGCTAAGGTCAAATGAAGTGACTTCCCAGCCCCAATTTGCAGCGAATACTCCATTTCTTCCTTCACCATCTGCAGGCATCAGTAGAGCTCCTGGTTTGAGCTTTTGCAAACAGGATGCAAAAAAGTTATTTGGTTCTTTTCCGTAAGCATATTCTTCTGTCTGATAACGGTCTTCCCACATTTGCTTGTAGGCTTCGTTCCATGTATTGTCCATCTGTTTTTTTATTGTTTTGACGAATCAAAGGTAGTTTCTGGACTGTGTTAATGAGTAGGACAAAAATGAAAATGTATAGGATTTAATTGAATTTGTGTCTGAAAACTTCA
>NZ_DATMRL010000450.1:0-7870 GCF_035566355.1 Pedobacter sp. | reverse complement strand
CAGTTCAAAAAGCGCCTGCTTGTCACCCAGTCGCATTTGTTCCCAGAAATTACGGTCATCCTCTTCAAAAAGCATATTTGCTTTTGAAGATAGGAAAACCGGATCAGAAATCCACATGTATCCTGGCCCTAATTCCCCATTTGGGTACATTCGGGTGATCCAGGTAAGTAAATCTTCTCACATAGTCTACACGAAGAATTTTAAAGATGTTTGAAATACCAACACTACCCTCCATGTAAGGTGTTTTATCCAGTGCAAAAGACGTTTGCCTGTTTTCACGGTCATGCTGAAAACGAAAAAGATCAGGATCATTCTGTGGAAGGTTTTTGGCTGAAATTCCACCGTACAGAACTTTGAATGAAGCAACCTCACGCAGCTGTAGTTTTTTTACCAGAGGGATTTTGTTTAAAAAGAACCCATTAAAGGCATGGTCAATATGCAAACTGGTATAGCGATCGCTCATAAACTCCATAAAATTCATCAGGTTATAGGATTGTGGCTGGTAGGCATAGGTTTGATTCGCCCTGTGGATCACCAGCAAAGGAAAGGGCACCTTACCAAAAACGGCACCACCTTCCAGCATCAGATCCGAATGTCCAAATGGAGCCAGATATAACCTCTTAAAAATATTCAGAGAAACGTTCTGATAGTTGTAATCACCGCCAAGGAAACCTTTAAATCCAGCGCCAGCTCTTAGGGTAAATATGGGAAATTCATTTCTTATGGGTCTGCGAAAACGCTTGCCCTGGTAAAACTGCTCATGGGGTGCCCATCGCAGCTCTGTCACAAATTCGGAGAGATGAATATCTTTAATGATTCGTTCTTCGGGATGACCTGTTCTGAAGACCAATCCTCCTGCGGGGTCAAGTTCCTGATTCCTGTAACCAGCACGCAAAGAAAAATGATCTTTGGTTTCCTGAAAATATTCTGCAGACCATTTCCGGTTATACAACCATTTATCATTTAAGCCTCTTTTAAACGACAGTAAAAAGTTATCATCTTCTATAAAATTCAGATCCTGACCCGGAATTTGCGTCTCATAGCTATACCTCAGTGTAAAAGTACTGACGGGAAACTGGTAGACACCAGAAGGCTTAAAAGAATAGGTGGCGCCCAAAGCATATTTCCATTGCTCATCCCGTAAGCCGTAAGCAAGATGTCCCTCCAACACCACTTTCTGACTAAAATCATCATTGGTCCTCCCGCTGATTCTGAACCGCCGGCCTTCTACATGATTAAAACTATAAAAAGACCCAACAGGACCGATATCAATAAAGCCAACCTTCTGATATCCCGACAAGACAAAGGCGGTAAATCCCATAATGGTCTTAAACCTGGAAGATTGCTTTAAGCTGTCAATATTCTTATAGGCATTTTTTTCCAGGGGAGACAATTCTTCTGGGCGGCTAAAAGGCAGTTTTTTTCCTTCCTTTATTTCTGGCGCAGGAGAATCTCCCACATCAGGTACCGCTACCCCGGTCAGGTAATCATTGTTCAGAATGGTCTTTTCTCCAAAAATGCTGTACTTCCCTTTAAAAAGACCAAGATCCATAGCCATTACGCTTTTAGAAATGTGATATTTATCATCTGACGCAAGCCCATAACTAACTTTAATCTGAAGATCCTTAACCCAATTGAGATTAATCTCCTTGTTGACAGACAGGATCGCGTGCTGAACAGCATAACGGCCATCCAGGCTAATATAAAGTTCTCCCATAAACAGAATGTCCTGTTTATTTCTAGGACTAAACATAAGGTGCACCACAGACCCTGCATCACGTTTCAGCGTATCTATAATGAAATATTTATAGAACTCAGGTGCCAGTGAAGCTACCGGGCTTAAAAATTTCTGCCCCCCAAGGCCAATATCGTGGTCATAAATATCTATGGGTTGATAAATCCTTTCCAGGTACTGGTCAATGCCGTCTTCGTCAAGATATTGATCAATCCTGGACTCCTTACTGTCTAAAAACTTCACCTTATCCTTATCTGCTAGTTCCTTGCGGATATGCAGACTTAACTTTTCCTGCATAAAAACAGGAACCAGCGTTTTTCCAGGCTGAAGAATAGTATCTGCCGTTTTCGCCAAAAAGGGAAATTTACGTAAAAGGGAGGATTTTGACCTCAATTCATTAGGTATACTGACCGATAAATTCAGTTTCTCATACTGTCTGAAACTTATTCTCTGGTTTGAAGGACCAATATTCTGCTCTTGATGTGCAATCACTTTTCGAATCAACTCTACAGCTTCATTGCCCCGGTTTTTATAACGGGGACGTTGACTGGCCCGGATACTTACACCTTCGAGCTGCTGGGCATTTTCTTCCAGCTCGATCAGTAGATTCTCCACGATCAAACGCTCCAAATGATGCTCCTGTGTTTTAAATCCGACAGCAGAAAACCTGATGACTTTTGCTGCCTTAGCCGTTCTGATTTTAAAATGTCCATCAGGATCGGATACCACGCCGCCGGGAATCCCCGCGAAAACGACATTCACAGATGGAATAGGTTGCTTTGTGATCTTATCTTTAACCGTGCCTGTCACCATAGAGACTTGTCCGTTAACTTTCGCCGCAGCGCAAAAGAACAACAACAGAAGGACAGATCGGTAACCTATAATGCTTAACAGATAACAACAATATGAAATGGCATAAAAAAACCGGGGTAGGAACAGCAACCTTAAGAACAGGAACATAAAAGAAATTTAATATAATAATGCATTTACAATAGGACAACTTGCATCCATTTTACCCTTACTCCTTAAAGAAAGAAATATGAAAAGACACCATGGATCCGAAGATGTACATCTTAATATACAACCGTCGCAGTCCGCAGGACTAGTTCAAAAAAATTGTAAATGTTTATTAATAAATTAGAAGTCAAGCGGCCCCAATCTTCGCATATTTCGCATAATCAGGTATTGACGATGCTGAATGTAACGGGTTGGGTGTGCAGGTGTCCAGCGCAAAGGATTTGGAAAACAAGCTGCGATCAATGCGGCCTCGGCACGGCTTAACGAACTGCAGGATTTACCATAGTAAGCCTGGGAAGCAGCCTCAGCCCCATAGATTCCATCTCCCATTTCTATCACGTTCAGATAAACTTCCAATATGCGTTCTTTGCTCCACAGCATCTCAATCAGCAAGGTAAAATAAGCTTCAAAACCTTTACGGATCCAGGAACGGCCAGGCCAGAGAAATACATTTTTTGCTGTCTGCTGAGAAATGGTACTTCCTCCTTTTACCTTTTTTCCTTTTTCATTGCTTTCATAAGCCTTTTCAATTGCTTTAATATCAAAACCCATATGCTTCAAAAAAAGCTGATCTTCGGCCGATACAGCTGCCCTTTTCATATTGTCTGAGATATCCTCGAAGCGCATCCATTTTTTATCGGTTTTGAAGGTCTTTCCATCGGCCTTCCGCTCAATATTACGTTCAATCATCAGCAAGGTAATTGGCGGATTGATAAAGCGGTAAGCCAGCACCCATAAAATGCTCACACTTAAAAACCAGATCAGTATCCGGCTCAGTATTGAAGTTATTTTTTTTAAAAGAGGTGATTTAGTCTTTGTCGCTGAACGTTTTTTTTGTGCCATTGCCCAAAGGTAATAAAAACATCAATCCGCTTTATAAATCCTTCTTCACTCCGCTCTAAGTTCCTAAATAATTCTCTAAATTTGCCTTTGCACAGACCCCGTTAACCAGGTCTTAACTGACAACAAATTGATATGAAGTTTACAGCATCCCGTCTTTCAGAAGGCAACAAGGTTTTTCCAACTGAGATTTATTTAGAAGAAAACAGTATTGAGATTAAATCACCGGGATTATTCAGCGGAGATTCCAAATACCTCAACTACGAAGACATTACTTCCATTGAGGTAGACACGCCTATGATTGGTTTTTCAACACTAAGGCTTTTCCTGAACGGAAATAAGGTAGAAGTAAGCGGCTTTTCTAAGAGCGACATCAAAAAGATCAGACAAATGATCGATGAAGCAAGAGCCAAAAGACGGAGATAGATCCTAAAATAAAGACATAAAAAAAGCTTCCTGAAAATCAGGAAGCTTTTTTTATGTTGTATAAAGATTACTCAGCTACAACTTCGAAAGGAACCTTAACTTTCACTTCTTTGTGTAAGTTTAAGTTGGCCACATATTCGCCAACAAATTTAGGCTCAGTTTCGAAAGTGATACGGCGACGGTCAACATCAAAACCTTGTTGTTTCAATGCATCAGCAATCATAATCGTGTTTACAGCACCAAAAATCTTACCTGTCTCACCAGCTTTAGCACCAATTGTCAATTTAACCTCAGTTAAACGCTCAGCAATGCCTTCAGCATCTTTCTTAATTTTATCTTGTTTAAAAGCAGCTTGCTTCAGGTTTTCAGCTAATACTTTTTTAGCTGAAGGTGTAGCCAACTGACCAAATCCCTGAGGGATCAGGTAGTTACGACCATAACCTGGCTTTACTGTAACGATATCATCTTTCTCCCCTAGGGATTTGATATCTTGTTTTAAAATAATTTCCATCTCTCAGTTCCTATTTTAATTGGTCAGCAACAAAAGGTAACAAACCGATGTGACGAGCACGTTTTACAGCCTGAGCTACTTTACGTTGGAATTTCAATGAAGTACCAGTTAAACGGCGAGGTAAAATTTTACCTTGATCATTGATGAATTTTAACAAAAAGTTTGCGTCTTTGTAATCGATATATTTAATACCATTCTTTCTGAAACGGCAATATTTTTTTCTGTTATCGTCCACTTTTGGAGCGGTAACATATTGTATTTGATCCTTTGCCATTATACTGCAGCCTCCGTTTTAGGTTTTTTGTTAAAAGCTCCGCTACGTTTTTTCTCGTTGTAAGCAACCGCGTGACGGTCTAATCTTACAGTTAAGAAACGTAAAACACGCTCATCGCGTTTAAGCTCCAACTCTAACTTGTTAATTAATTCACCTGAAGATTTGTATTCTGTAAGGTGGAAAAATCCGCTTGCTTTCTTTTCAATCGGATATGCTAATTTTCTCAAACCCCAATTGTCCTCTTGAACAATTTCGGCTCCGCTATCAGAAATGATTTTGCTAAATTTCGCGATGGTTTCTTTAGCTACTTCTTCTGATAACAACGGGGTTAGAACGATAACAGTTTCGTACTGATTCATTGTTATTTGTTTTTTAATTTAATTTCCCGCTACGAACGGGGCTGCAAATGTATTAATTATTTTCCATTAATACAAAGAGTATCAAAAGATTTAGTACTTCCCGAACAGGTAATTGACCCCAAACTTCCATCTTTGCATAGATGCGCTGAACATCGTATAGGTTGTAATGGACGTAGGCATGCTGTACATTACGGAAAGTTCTATCTTTTTATTCAAAACTATCCCCGCAGAAACCGGAAAGGAAAAATTAAAATTCTCTGGCTTGAATGTATCTTCCTGGGTTTCGTATTCTTTCCTGAACGAATTGTACCTTGAATAGACAATATTCGAATATTTGGAGAAATTACATCCCAGACCTGCACCCAGAAAAACCTTCCAGGCGCTGGTATTATAAAAATTGTAAATAAACTGTGGAGTCAGGGTCAGCGACAACTGGTCAAAAGCCTGGCTTTGATCAGAAATATATTCGTTACCCGATTCAGCAAGCGAAACTTTATTCTTACTGCTAAAAAAGGCAAAGTCTGTTCTGAAAATAAATTTTCCAATAGCCGGGTTGAGAAACATATCAATTCCCGCCTGAAGCGTAGGCATCACTGAACTTTTATGAGTTGCTTCTTTTGAAGCCAGATCATTTTGTCCCTGAAAGGAAGCCTTACTGGAACTCAAACCAGCCCCTGCATAAAACCGGATGAATTTATATTTGCTCTTAACCTCAGTTTCTCCATTGATCCGGAAAGACAGCTTCACCAACTCAGGTCCTGAGTACCGCAGTGATTTTAGTTTGTCTTCGGAAATATCAATATTGAGTTTTGTAATGATTTCCATGAGTTGCCGTATATATTTATTATCTGTAATAAATACACTCTCTTTATTCGGTGCCAGAAAGAGATTCTGAATCAGTTCATAAGGTACAGACATCCCGCCTTCCTTGACAAAGAATCTCTTTTTGATCTTATCCTCATAAGAAAACAAAGTCATGTTTTTTCCAGACTGAAGAACTTTCAGGAATACCGTATCTGTTTTTGAACTGGTATCCAGACCGTTGGAAAGATCGCTGAAATTTGTTTTGCTTTGACTGATCCTGACCGTGTAACGCTGACTGGATTCCATTCCGTCAATGCCGTAGGCTGAGCATTCTTTAAGACTATAGCCCTTTGTTTCGCCATTTAAATCTGTCTTGAAGTTAAAAGAAGTGGGGTTTGCACTTCTCTCTTTATAATCAACAAATCCTCTGATAGTATCCTGGTTATTGGTAACCAGGTAGCCTTTTTGAAAATTGGATTGCGCAAAAGAAAGCACAGGGACAGCCATAAAAAGGCCGAAAAGAAAGCGTTTCATATCTGATTTTTGGGCAAAAATACTTTTTCTTCTCCTATTTCCTAATCAAAATTACATTTTGCACAGGAATGCGTTTATTTTCCACAAAAATCTTTTGCTCGGTAAAAATTTTATAATTTCGTTGGCGAATGGAGAATTTTATAGTATCGGCCCGCAAATATCGCCCGGCAACGTTTGAAACCGTTGTAGGACAGCACCACATCACCGGAACTTTAAAAAATGCTATTAAGAATAACCAGCTGGCCCAGGCCTTTTTATTCTGCGGGCCAAGGGGGGTAGGAAAAACGACCTGCGCCCGTATCCTGGCAAAAACCATCAATTGCACCAATTTAACGGCGGAACAAGAGGCATGCGGCACCTGTGAATCCTGTATTTCCTTCCAGACCGGACATTCCTTTAACTTTCATGAGCTTGATGCAGCTTCAAATAATTCGGTTGATGACATCAGAAGCCTGATTGACCAGGTAAGGATACCGCCACAGGCAGGAAAATACAAAATCTATATTATAGATGAGGTACATATGCTCTCGGCAAATGCGTTTAACGCTTTCCTAAAAACGCTGGAAGAACCCCCATCTTATGCCATATTCATCCTGGCAACAACAGAAAAGCATAAAATCCTGCCTACCATATTGTCCCGCTGCCAAATCTTCGATTTCAATCGCATTCAGGTAGAAGATATTGCCAGTCATCTGAATAAAATCGCTCAGCGGGAGCATATTGCAGTAGAAGCAGATGGTCTCCATATTATTGCGCAGAAAGCAGATGGTGGATTGAGGGATGCCTTATCTATGTTCGATCAGATTGTGAGTTATACCAATAAAAACCTCACCTACAAATCTGTTATCGATAATTTAAACATCCTGGATTACGATTACTACTTTAAACTTACAGAATACCTGACCTCTGCAAATGTAAGCCAGTCTCTGGTGTTGTTTGATGAGATCTTAAACAATGGTTTTGATGGCAACAATTTTATTAACGGATTGGCCAGCCATCTCAGAAACCTATTGGTGGGTAAAGACCCACAGACGGTTAAGCTTCTTGAAGTCAGCGAGAATATCAAACAAAAATATATTAGCCAAAGCCAGCAAACCTCAGTTTCTTTTATTCTGACAGCACTGAATCTGGCCAATCAATGTGATCTCTCGTACAAGAACAGCAAAAACCAACGACTTCAAGTGGAGTTGGCGCTGATTAAAATGTGTCACATCCCCTCAGTATTGCAATTGGCTCAATTACCAACATCCAATTCTCTAACTGATAACGATCAGATTAAAAAAAAAACTGATGTAAAAACTGACATGCCTGCTGTTGTTCAACCTGCAGGTAGCGCTCCAAAAGCACCAGAAAAACCTGTCCCTGCGCCG
>NZ_DATMRL010000449.1:0-10716 GCF_035566355.1 Pedobacter sp. | reverse complement strand
GACAACAGTAACGGCTTTGTCTAAAGGCGGGGTTCGGTATTTTTCGAGTGGTCCTAATTTTATGGGCGAAAATCATCCATATCTGGGAGATAGGGCCGGGTATTTTGTTAAAACCTGGGGAGATAAGCCGGTTTGGTGGGCGTCCCCTTCTGGCGAAGAAAAGGTTCTGTTCTGGACAGGTGCGAAAGGCTATTCATCGTGGCATGGAACGGCTCCCGGGGGTATATTTAAACGGGGTCCTGGTAAAATTGCAGCTTATCTGAATGAACTGGATAAGAATAATTATCCTTATGAAATGGTGCAATGGCGCTATAATGTGGTTGCAGATAACGGGCCAATTGATACGGCAATTTCTCGTTTTGTCGATCAATGGAATCAAAAATATTCCTCTCCTAAAATTGTATTGAACACAACAGACAAAATGTTTAAGGAGTTTGAGCAGAAGTATGGATCTCAGCTTCAGGTAGTAAAAGGAGACATTACTCCATATTGGGAAGATGGAGCAGCGTCTACGGCCGCAGAAGAAGGAAAAAACAGAGTAAATAGTTTGCGTTTGCAACAGCTGACCACACTCTATTCCATGTTAAATCCAAAGCAATATAGCAATGAGAGGTTTTATGAGGCCTGGAAAAATATCATTATGTTTCATGAACATACCTGGGGCGCCCATAACAGTATCACGGAGCCCGATGTTCCTTTTGTAACTGAACAATGGCGCATTAAGAAGCAATTTATGCTCGATGCAGATGAAGAGATTCATTCCCTGGAGAAGGATTTGTTGCAAGCCTTCAACACTACCAAGTCAAGAAAAATCGCTGTTTTCAATACCTTGTCATGGAAGCGAAGCGGGCCTGTTGTCTTGCCGGCTGGCACTAAGGCTAACGCAGTCAAGGACGCAGCTGGTAAATTACACCCGATCCAAAAATTGAGCAATGGAAGTTATGTGTTTATTGCGCAGGATGTTCCATCTTTAGGAACAGCATTTTATGAGCTCTCGGATGCAGGGGTGCCAGGGGCAACCTCTAAACTTCGGCTAACTGATCAAACGCTTTCCAACGGGAATGTAAGCGTGCAATGGGATAAAACAAATGGTAGCTTGCTGAAGCTAAACCTCAATGATGATTTTAATTATGCCGGTGTTTTTAACCGTCAGGGATTAAACAGTTACTGGTACGTAGCAGGCCTAAACCCTGCTGATGCGGCTACAAATGCTGATGTGCAGGTAAAGGTAGTGGAAAATGGTCCGGTGCTGAAGTCTGTCAGCATGGTGGCCTCAGCCCCAGGTACCAATAAACTTGAGCGAAGAATCAACTTGTACGCAGGAAGCAGTGAAATTGAAGTTGAAAATATAGTGGACAAAAAATCGATCCGTAATAAAGAAGCTGTTCATTTCGGATTTCCTTTCCATGCATCTTTTGATCAAACAGTAGTCGATGCCGGTTATGGTAGTATGCGCTACCTGACCGATCAGTTGCCTGGCTCAAACATGGATTATTTGTACGGGAGGAGATGGCTGGATGTAAATTCATCAGATAAAGGTGTCCAGTGGATGCTGCTTGAGGCGCCCCTGGTTGAACCTGGTGCTATGATCGATGAACGGCATACAGTACCTCCAGGTCATAAAGAATGGAAAAAAGAAGGTGCCCCAACTTCAAATTGGTTCAGTTATGTAATGAATAACTATTGGCATACCAATTACAAAGCCGATCAGGAGGGGACAGCTCGTTTTAGCTATGCATTAAGACCACATGGTCAGTTTAGCTATTCTGAAACTGAAAAAATGGGAATGGAATTTACTCAACCCTTATTGGCATTGCCAGTCAATGAATCTGTGTTCGTTAACGGAGGGTTATTTGAACTGACCGATAATCATATTGTGGTGACCAGTGTAACGCCTCAGCAGGATGGAGGCTTTATGATTCGACTTTACAATCCCGAAACACTACCTCAACAAACCAGAATTCAATGGCATAGTATAAAGCCATCGCAACTTGTGGATAGAAATAGTGGAAAAGTATTTCAAGCGAATGAAACGATCACTTTAACTGGGATGGGGGTTATGGATCTGATGTTCAAAAAATAGTTGTAAACCAAAAATAATATGAAAAAAATTGGCTTTCTTTTTATCATCCTGATCCAATACCTCAGCGTTTCGGCACAAGAAATAGGTCTGAAGAGCGCAGGTCTGAACCTGAGTTTGTCTGCCAGGGGGCAACTGACTACATTGTCGAATCCTGTTTCGGGTAAAAATTATTTAGCAATGGGTGAGAAAGCTCCTTTGCTTAAAATCAGGGTTGGTGATAATTGGTATGAACCCACAGATGCGACTTTTAAGTCGGGAATTATTTCACTTCTTTATCTGCCTGTAAAAATTACGGCTCAGGTAAAGGTGGTTCAGAAAAAAACACATTTAACTTTTGAACTGATTAAAATCGACGCGAATGATAAAGTGAATGCTGTTATATGGGGACCTTATCCAACAATAATCAGTAAAACTATTGGCGAAGTTGTAGGTGTAGTTCGTGATGGTGTATACGCTGTCGGTATCCAGGCCTTGAACCCAAAAACCCTTGGTGGTGTTTTGAAAAATTCTGAAGGATCTGTAGAAACAACCGGATCCCGTGGCTCTACAGCTGTAGCGCAAACCTATGGGAGTAGTTTGCAGGCTTTTAGTTTGGATCGTTCAGTGGATAGAAAACTAACCGTCTGGGGGCGTCCGGAAATGCCTGTACAGGCAATTCCCAATGAAACAACATTGGGCTCAAAAATTGCACTGTTTGGCTGTGCTGAGCCAGAGGTTTTGTCGCGTATAGGTGCAGTTGAATTGGCAGAAGGTCTTCCTCATGCACTGATCAATGGTGTTTGGTTTAAGCAGTCGCCTGAAACCGGAAGGGCTTACCTGATTTCTGATTTTGATGAAAAGACGGTAGATGCGATGTTGGATTATACGCAACAAGCGGGCCTTGCTTCACTTTACCACGAAGGGCCATTCCAGTCCTGGGGCCATTTTATTTTGGATCCAAAGTCTTTTCCGAATGGCATTGCCGGTATGAAAATGTGTGTGGATAAAGCGACAAAAAAGGGCATCCGGATTGGGGTACATACCTTGAGTACCTTTATCAATACCAATGACCCTTATGTATCCCCCATTCCTGATCAGCGCCTTTCGATAACCGGTTCATCAGTTCTGACCGAAAATATAAGTACTACAGCAGGTGAAATGCCGGTGGCTTCCGACCAATACTTCAGGGATATCAAATCCAGCACACTGCATGCGGTTAAAATTGGAGATGAAATCATTCGTTTTAGAGCGGTTTCTGCACAAGCTCCTTATAAGTTATTGGATTGTCAGCGCGGGGTATTTGGTACAAAGGCGTCTGATCATTCTAAAGGGGAAAAGGCAGGGATGTTGTTCGATTATCCTTATAATACCCTTTTTCCAAATTTCGAATTGCAGCAGGAAATAGCAGGCAATTTGGGCCGTTTCTTTAACCAGACCGGTGTTTCACAGATGGATTTCGATGGGCATGAGGGTTGTTTATCATCGGGAGAAGGGGATTACGGGATACAGATTTTTGCCGATAAAGTGATTAAAGATACGAAGCATACCCTGGTTAATGGAACCAGCCGGTCCAGTCATTATTATTGGCATCTTTGTCACTATTGGAATTGGGGAGAGCCATGGTATGGGGGATTTCGTGAGTCTCAGGGTGATTTTCGTTTAGAAAACCAACCCTTTCTGGAGCGCAATTATATGCCTAATATGTTGGGATGGTTTTTACTTTCTTCTACAACTACAGCAGAAGATATCGAATGGATGATGGCTCGTGCGGCCGGTTACAATGCTGGTTTTGCCTTGGTTGCCAGATATAAAAATCTTCAAAAAAATCCAAATACCAGCCAATTACTGGCTTTAGTTAAGCTTTGGCAGGAGGCCTACAGATCAAAAATTTTCTCGGAAGATCAGATTGTCCGATTGAAAAATCCGGAAAATGATTTTCATCTGGAAAGAAATCAACAGGGATGGAAATTGTACCCATTTAAGAAATACAAATTTGAACACGAGAAAAAAGTCCTTCAACCAGGAGAACCAACTTTTTCGCAATGGGAATTTGCAAATAATGATGTTGAACAACCACTCAATTTCACGTTAACTTTTATGGGTAAAGAAGGAAGTATTAGCAATCCATGGATAGAAATTGACGGATATTTCAAATTGGAATTACCCGGTGAATATGAAGTCGGAAATTCAGTTGTTTGCGATGGAACGCAGATTAAACTGTACAACAAAAAAGGTGGTTTTGTAAGAGATATTGCCTTGAAACAAGCGATCCCAAGTCTTAAAACCGGAAAACATGTCCTGAAATTTGATTGCGGATTTCCTGAGGAAAAGGAATTATCCAACCGGTTCATTGTTAAAATGCTTGGTAATGCAGAAACTATTTCAAAATAACAACATATAAACTTAAGATTCTGATATGCGAAATTTACTGTTTCTATTTTTTGTGTTTGCAACTTTGAGTTTGCTGGCGCAAATTCCGGCTGCAACAAAATTATCCGAACGGGGTAAAGAATATCATGTATCGGTAAGTGGCAATGATACAAACGACGGGAGCAAAGCAAAGCCATTTAAGACCATTTCAGCTGCCGCCAATGTAGCGATGGCAGGTGACGTGATTACGGTTCATACCGGAGTTTATCGTGAGCAAATTACTCCCCCGCGTGGTGGCAATTCAGAAGAGAACCGAATTGTTTATCAGACCGAAAAAGGAGAGAAGGTTGAAATTAAGGGCTCGGAGATTGTAAAAGGTTGGAAAAAGGCAGAGAATGATACCTGGGTGGTGAAAATACCGAATAGTTTCTTCGGGAATTTTAACCCCTATAGTGATTTAATCCATGGCGATTGGTACTGGCCACCTAAGGGTAGCAGGTTTCATACCGGAGCCGTGTATCTTAACGGCGATTGGTTGATGGAAGCCCTGTCGAAGGAAGAAGTAGACCAAACAGCTGAGGAAAAGAAACCCCTCTGGTGGGCAAATGTAGATGCGGAAAATACCACCATCTGGGCCCGGTTTAAGAATGTAGATCCCAACAAAGAAACTGTCGAGATCAATGTTCGTCAAAAGATTTTTTATCCTGAAAAGCCCTTTACCAATTTCATCACTGTTAGAGGCTTTACCATGGAACATGCAGCCACCAATTGGGCACCACCTACAGCAGAACAGATGGGCCTGATTGGTACGAATTGGAGCCGGGGCTGGGTTATTGAAAATAATATTATCCAATATTCAAAATGTGTGGGTATTGCATTAGGTAAATACGGAGACGCTTTCGATAATAAAGAAACCGAATCGGCAGAAGGTTATGTGGGTACCATCAACAGGGCATTAAAATTTGGGTGGAACAAAGGGACAATTGGCGGACATCTGGTGCGCAACAATACAATAGCCTATTGCGAACAAACAGGCATTGTGGGGAGTATGGGTTGTGCGTTTAGTATCGTAGAGGGGAATACTATTCATGATATTCATGTCAGGAAATTATTTGATGGTGCGGAAATGGCGGGCATAAAATTTCACGGTGCAATAGATGTGCAGATCCGCAACAATCATATTTATCGTACCAATATGGGTATATGGCTGGATTGGATGGCACAGGGTGTGCAGGTGAAAAGCAATTTAATGCACGAAAACGGGTTGGATATCTTTTTGGAAGTAGACCACGGACCTATGCTGGTGAGCAATAATATTCTATTGTCTAAAACCAGTTTGCTGATGAACTCCAGTGGCGCTGCATTTGTGCATAATATATTTGCTGGAAAAATGGATGTTATTTCCTATGATAGTCGGTTAACGCCTTATCATAAGCCCCATTCCACCTACGTGGTTGCACTGCATGATAACCCTGCTGGCGATATTCAGTTTGTGAACAATTTATTTGTGGATGGTGGGAACGCCGGTCAATACAAAAAGAACATCCTGCCGGTAACTTTTGATGGAAATGTCTATGTAAAAGGTGCAATAAGGGCAATTTCGGGTGATAAACAAAGAAGTTTTGGTGAGATCAGTGCCGAGGCTAAAGAGAAGATGAAAAACGTAAGAGATAAGGATGCGGAGGAAAAGAATTTTATTGCTGATGAAAATTTTGATGCAGGTACAAAACTGACAACAGAAGGTCATAACGTGTTTTTGGAAATCAGATTGGATAAAAGCTGGCTAAGTCAACAAAAAAGGAAACTGGTTACCACAGCATTATTAGGCAAGGCAGTTGTTCCCAATTTGTTGTTTGAAAATACAGATGGCTCAAAAATAAAAATTGACACGGATTTTTTGGGTAATCAAAGAAACCTGGCCAATCCTTCGCCAGGTCCTTTTGAGATTACAAGGAATGGAAAACAAAAGATAGATGTATGGCATGAGCAAAGGTGATTTTCTCACCCGATTGAAAATTTGAGTATTTTCTAAAAGTTTAGATGATATGAAATAGTGGAAGAAAAAGTATCAGAATAGGAGAAAAAACCATTCAAAAGATACTTTGCCTTCCACTAATTTTATGTCAAACCTGGAGCTGGAGATTTAATTCCATAGACTGGTTGGTTAGAGTAGCTAATTTTTTTCTAAATATAAATTAACTAAAAAATCAATTTCTATGACGTTTAAAACAATTAACATCTCCTTGCTTGCGATGATTGCGCTTGGGGCTGCAAGCTGCAAAAAGAATTCTGCAGAGGAGCTGATCTCAAAGGAACAGCGTCTTAAAATGTCTGCAAAGACATCAACAACGGCTGCTCTTGCAGGTGGCGCAGACATTACTTTGAACTGGGACCAAACCTACCAGCGTATTGATGGTTTTGGAGCATTTGGAGGTCGTATCGTCCCATTTTTTGAATCTTCAAAACGGGATAGCATTATGGGGTATCTATGGGGCCAACAGGGCTTACAGTTAAACATTGTCCGGGGTAAAGTACTGCACACGTATGCTTTTAATAAGCAAACAGGTGTAGTCACTATTAAGCCTGCAGGGACAGATATCAATGTTGATGTAACCAGCAGTGCTTATACTTCTCTTACAGATGTTCAGAAAGAACAATTGGGACAATTATGGATCCTGAAAAAAATAAAGGAAAGGTACCAGGTCCCAATCACTATTGCCAGTACCTGGACTCCGCCATTGTCGATGAAGACCAATACCAGCAGTGAGAGTGCTAAAGGATTTAATGGATTAAATTTTAACACCAGTTCTACTGATTTTGCAAATTACCTGGCGGGTTTTGCAAAAGCGTTTCAAACTGAAGGTGTGAACTTTTATGGAATATCTCCTTGTAATGAGCCTGAGAATGTATTTTCAGACTGGGATGCGTCTTACTGGAATTCCAGCCATCTCGGTCAATTTGTAACCAATAACCTCAGACCAGCCTTGAATCAGCAAGGATTAAACGGTACAAAGATCATCTCTTCAGAAAATGCAGCATGGGGAACGGCTAATTCTTTCCTCGCTGGTATGGATAAAAGTAATGTGGATATTCTCGCCGGACATGGTTACGTCGAAATGGGGGATCTGATTTTAGGTAAACGGGGGCTGAACCAGAACCCGGTGACCTGGAATTATGCAACTGGAAACAGACCGGTCTGGATGACAGAAACATCTGATGATAGTGGTAATTATGATAACACGATTACAGGTGGGCTGAAATTTGCGACGAGTATGCATAAGTTTATGTCAGAATGCAACGTAAATGCCTTTATCTACTGGTTGGGCATGCTGGCCATCAGAAACAATGAATCTTTAATTTGTACCAATGGTGATGGTTCTCTGGATTTTCCAAAGACCTACGATGTCATGGGGCAATTCTCCCGCTATGTACATGCCGGATATTTCCGGTTCGGGGCAACGGTGCAGAACAATTCAGACCTTAAGGTCTCTGCTTACAAAGATCCGGCAACAGGTAAATTCAGCCTGGTCGCTATTAATCCTGGTACACAAAGCATAACGACCACCCTGCACCTTCAGGGATTTTCGGCCGGAACATTAAACAGTTATCAAACGACAGGAACCAGTAGCGCGCATTGGCAGCAAGGCAGCCCACTTACAGTGGCGTCAGATGGCAGCTTTACTTTAACTATCCCCGCGCAGAGCGTAATTACTTTTACAGGTCAGAAAAACTAATTTAGAAAAACGGATTGCTCTCGTTAATAAGAGGCCGGTAGAACGAATCGTTTTGCTGGCCTTTTATTTCATCAAGTTACCCCTGGTCTTTTGAATTAATTACTGAAATTTTAGTATTATTGAGATGAGCATCCTTTTGTTTTAAAAGCGCATCATCTTTTAAAATATAAAAGATTTAAATTCTACCCTATGAAGAAAGACATTGAAAAATATCTCGCAGAGCCTGGAACTAAGATATCTCTTAAAAACTATTCAACCAGTTATTCCGGAAAATTAGATAAGGAGGACGGATTAATGGAGCTTCAGGAGGTAAAAGATAAACTGGACGATTTTCAGGAAACCTTATATGCGGCAAATTCCCATTCCCTGCTTGTTATTTTTCAGGCGATGGATGCTGCAGGAAAGGACAGTGCTATAGAGCATGTGATGTCTGGATTAAACCCACAGGGTTGTCAGGTCTACAGCTTTAAAACACCAAGTGCAGAAGAGTACAGTCACGATTTTTTATGGAGGCATTATAAGGCCTTGCCTCAAAGCGGAAAAATTGGCATCCATAACCGTTCTCATTACGAAAATGTACTGGTATGCAAAGTTCATCCCGAGTATATCCTTGCAGAGAATATTCCTGGTTATACCGATGTCAAAAATATAGATAAAGATTTCTGGAAGAAACGTTACGAAAGCATCCGGAATTTTGAACAACATGTGAGCAGGAATGGAACTGTGATCCTGAAATTCTTCCTGTATGTTTCTAAAGATGAGCAGAAAGCACGTTTTCTGGACAGGATTAAAGACCGTACAAAGAACTGGAAGTTTTCAGAGGGGGATATTGTAGAGCGTCAGTATTGGGATAAATATATGGAAGCTTATGAAGAGGCAATCCAGGAAACCTCTACAAAAGAAGCACCCTGGTTCATTATTCCTGCAGATAAAAAGTGGTATACCCGTTTGGCCATCAGTCAGATTATTGTTGATACCCTGGAGAAAATGAAGCTTGAATTTCCGGTCTTGCCAAAAGACAAGACCGAAAAGTTGAAAGACATAGAAAAACGTTTACTGGAGGAGAAATAAGTGATTTATTTTCTGCCCAGTTCATAGGCGTAAATCATTTTGCCCAGGTTTTTCATGAAAGGATAACAGATGGTCTCATACTCGTATTTTCCATCGTTGAAGATGCCGTCTTCATTAGATTGAACCACTGCTGTCAAAAAGAATTCGACCTGATGTTTGGTGTCTTTGAAATAAGCATTGTCGATGATGAAGCCGTACGAATCGCCATATTTATTAAAGATTTTGAGATCGGGCTGGAGTTGCGCATCTTTTTCTCGTCCGTAATACAACATTTTAGCATAGGTTGGCCAAAATTCTTTCGGATCATATTTGGGGTAATCACTTTCTGTAGGCAGTTTACTCATATAAGTATAGATCAGCTTATAATTTGAAGGGCTAAGGTGAAAACGTTCATTTGCCGGATAGGCTTCCGGTGCAATCAGCCTTTTCATTAAAGATTGTTGATCAGCAACAGAGAAGGCGTTTTTGTTTTCAAGGCTGAATGGCTTATTGACCAGGTGCTCACTGCTGTCTAAATAGGCTTTTCCCATGAGCGTGTTACCGAGCTGCAGTGGATATTCTTTAGGGTCATATTGCGCTGGCTGACTGTAGACCAGCTGTTCTCCGTTATAGAACCGGATGGGATTGGTGTGCTTGGCAGGTTCTCCTGAATCTCCTATAGCCAGCCGGTTTAATATCCGGCTGTTCTTTAATCCATACTTCTTTAATTTGGCATTGATTTCTGCTCTGCCAATAAATTCAAACAGTCGGTTAAAAGCATCATTATCACTGGTGAGCAGAATTTTTTTGATATAATGTTCCAAAGAGGGCAATCCGTTTTCAGCCGTCAGATCTTGGCGTACTTTGGTTTGGCCCTGGTAACTGCTGTCTGTAAACATCGTACTTTGTACAGTTAGACCTTTTATCTTCAAATCGTTCAGTTTCTCTAACGCGAATATCACTGCGGCGAGTTTAACTGTACTGGCCGGATAGAAATAATGGTGTGCATTGAGGTTATAACTAAAGGACTTAAAAGTAGGTTTGTTGTTTTTATTCCTATTGATCTGAGTATACAGTACCTGAACTTCGTGCTTTTGCGGATGATCCAGAACAGTTGAAAACAATTCTGGTTTGGATTCCATCATTTTTTTTAAAAATACAGTGTCTGTTCGCTGTGCCATGGTATTCAGGCTAAGTATGCCGAGTAAAAAGGTGATGTTTTTAAACATATTGAAGGTCTATTGATCCTTTAAAGATAACAAAATGAGATTTATTTGCGAAGGCTCACAAATTTGATACCTTTGCAGCGCTTTTGGTTCCTGGTATTGTAGAATTTCAGGATTAAAAGGGAATATGGTGTAAATCCATAACTGTCCCGCAGCTGTAAGCTTCAAAACGGGGGTCTAATTCTCCGCCACTGTTTAAACATAGGTTTAAATGGGAAGGCAAGACCACCGGAAGTAAGTCAGAAGACCTGCCACCAGCATTAGAATTTCATAG
>NZ_DATMRL010000448.1:0-24388 GCF_035566355.1 Pedobacter sp. | reverse complement strand
TTGTCTAAACAAGCTGTAGCTTACCGTGAGGTTTCTTTGTTACTTCGTCGTCCACCGGGCCGTGAGGCTTATCCTGGAGACGTGTTCTATCTGCACAGTCGTTTGTTAGAGCGTGCTGCAAAGATCAACGCGAATGATGATATTGCACAAGCCATGAACGATTTGCCTGAGTCGTTAAAAGGTAAAGTAAAAGGTGGTGGTTCTTTAACTGCACTTCCAATTATCGAAACTCAGGCTGGTGACGTTTCTGCCTATATCCCAACCAACGTAATTTCAATTACTGATGGTCAGATCTTCTTAGAATCTAACTTGTTTAACGCAGGGGTTCGTCCGGCGATCAACGTAGGTATTTCGGTATCTCGTGTGGGTGGTAACGCTCAGATCAAGTCTATGAAGAAAGTAGCTGGTACATTGAAATTGGATCAGGCACAATATCGTGAATTGGAGGCTTTCTCTAAATTCGGATCTGACCTGGATGCGGCAACGAAATCTGTTTTAGATAAAGGTGCCCGTAACGTGGAAATCCTTAAGCAAGGACAGTTCTCTCCAATGACTGTAGAGAAACAAGTTGCTATTATCTATATTGGTACTAAAAACTTAATGCGTACAGTTCCTGTAAACAAAATCAGAGAATTTGAAGCAGAATTTTTACAACAGCTGGAGCAACGTCATGCAGATACTTTAAAAGCTTTAAAAGCTGGTAAACTGGATGATCAGATCACTGGTGTATTAGAAACAGTAGCTAAGGAATTAGCAGGTAAATACTAAAATTGCGCTGCAGAAGATAAAAAAGAATGGCTAATTTAAAAGAAGTAAGAATACGCATATCATCGGTACAGTCTACACAGCAGATCACCAAAGCTATGAAAATGGTTTCGGCTGCAAAGCTGAAGCGTGCGACCAATGCTATTATACAATTACGTCCCTATGCTACAAAGCTAAAAGAGATCTTAGGAAATCTTTCAGCGAGTCTGGAAGGATCTTCGTCGCCTTTTATACAGGAACGTGAGCCTAACAAAGTTTTAATTGTTGTGGTATCTTCCAACCGTGGTCTTGCGGGAGCTTTTAACATGAATGTGATTAAAGCCACCAATAACCTGATCGCAGAGAAGTACAGTGAGCAATACAAAAACGGCAATGTGAGCATCGTTGCTATTGGTAAGAAATCTCAGGATTTTTACGAAAAGCGTGGCTATAACGTTATTGGTAATAATAATGATGTTTATTCTGCCCTGACCTTTGAGAACGTAACTAAAATTACAGATTCCATCATGAATGGTTTCAAAAAAGGGGAATACGACAGAGTAGAGGTGATCTATAACCGCTTTAAAAATGCCGCTGTTCAATTTGTAACTACAGAACAATTATTACCGCTTCCTAAAGCAGATACAACTGAGGTAAAAGCTTCAAATGTAGATTATATCCTGGAGCCTTCTCAAGAAGAAATTGTGGCACAATTGATCCCTAAGTCGATTAAGATCCAGCTGTACAAAGCTGTACTTGATTCACATGCTTCGGAACATGGTGCACGTATGACTTCTATGGATAAAGCAACAGAAAATGCCGGTGACTTGCTGAAAGCCTTAAAACTTTCTTACAACCAGGCCCGTCAGGCTGCTATTACGACAGAGCTTACAGAGATCGTGAGTGGTGCAGCTGCATTAAACGGATAAGTTTAACCGACCATAGTATTAAGCCCTTATCGATCTGATAGGGGCTTTTTTGTTTTAATTATAGTCTACTTGCCGATATTGGTTAATTTTGGAAAAATAAAATAAATAGATGAAAAGACGATTGATTTCTATAACTGCGCTCTTCTTATTGCCGCTGGCCCTGCTGGCTCAGCAAAATCCTGCTGGGGGTGCCCGTGATTACACCACGTCAATTTTATGGCAGCAACGTTCCGGTGAATACCGGGCACTTGCTTTCCAGGCATATAATTTTGCCCGTTTGTCTCTTTCGGAGCAAATGAAACTTGCCGATACGACTAAGAAGAATTGTGTGGTTGTCGATATAGATGAGACGGTGCTGGATAATTCTCCTTTTCAAGGCACAGAATTAAAGCGTGGTATTAGCTATAATGCTGCTGACTGGTCAAACTGGACGAGTAAGGGAGCTGCAGACACGGTTCCTGGAGCATTGGGTTTTTTAAAATATGCAGCATCTAAAAATGTAGAGGTATTTTATATCACCAACCGGGAAGTAACAGAGCACAACGGAACGCTTAAAAATCTGCAGGACCATGGTTTTCCTTATGCTGATGATGCACATCTGGTATTGAAAAGCGGTACTTCTGATAAGGAACCACGAAGACAAAAGGTAATGGAAACATATAACATACTTTTGCTTTGCGGAGACAACCTGAGTGATTTTTCGAATGTGTTTTACCGGGAGAATAAAGACACCAAAGAAGAAGTAGATCGTGCCCGGCCACTATTTGGAACGAAATATATTGTATTGCCTAATCCAATGTATGGCGATTGGGAGAAACAGTTTTATAGAGGAAAAGACCTTAAAGAAAATGATCGTTCCAAACAAAGGATGGACGGATTAAAAACTTATTAAGGAATGTGCTTTATTTTAATGAATTAATCTTTATTTTTGTGCATTAAATAAAACTTAACATGGAGCAAACACCAAAACACAATACAGAAAGCATGAAAACAGCGAACCAGACATCAATATATCAATTGTTGGTGGTGGGTATCATTGTCAGTATCCTAGGCGTATACCTTCGTTTTGCTGGTGATTCTTCAACCTTATCCATCATTTCATGGGTAATCTTATTTGTAGGTGCATTTATCTGCTGCAAAGCAGTATTTAAAATATTAGCTGCCTAACCATATCAGGCATTTTTTAACAGGAAGTCCTCATTGGTTTACACACCAGTGAGGATTTTTTGTTTTCAGACGTTTGTAGTCTCTGATGAGGTATAGGTTACTTTTTCTGTATCGGGGTATTAAGGGGAAATCTAACCTTTATAATTATGAAAAAGTATTTGTTTTTTGCAGTGATCACCATAGCCATCTGGAGCTGTAACAGGAGTAATAAAATGGAATCAGCGGATACAACAGAAGCTTTAAAAGAAAGTTCGGCAGATACTGTTGCGAGTGATAAGATCATAAAAACCGCCGATATGCGTTTCCGGGTGAAAGATGTACAGACGGTAAAAGAGAAACTCAGTAATTCCGTAAAAGAAGAAGGTGGTATGATTGTGGAATTTACTGTTCAGAGCAATATCATGCGCACAGAAAAAGCGAAGTATTCAGCCGATTCTCTTCTGGAATTAACTTCTTACAGAAAAGAAGGACAGGTTGTTGCTAAAGTTCCTTCGGATAAGCTCGATGATTTTACCAATAAAGTGGTTAAAATGGCGGTATTTGTTGATCAGCAATCGCTCAAACTAGACGATCAGAGCATGAATTATCTATCTAATGCTTTAAAAAACAGGAATAGGGTGGAAGCTGTTCAGCAGTTGAATAAGCATGCAAATAAGAAAAGCAATAATGTAGAAACTGCCTTAGAAATTAAAGATGATTATGTGGATAAAAAGATCCAGAATCAGACGATTGACAGTCGGGTAAAGTACAGTACAATTACCTTAAACTTTTATCAGGACAATACAGTGCAGAGGCTGGTGGTTGGAAATGATGATTTATATGATTACCGTCCGGCATTCATGAACCGGTTTTGGCTGGGAATCCAGAATGGCTGGCTAATCTTTAAGGAGTTTATTTTGATTCTGACCAATTTATGGGTACTGATCCTTTTGGCTGGGGCCGGGTATTTTGTGTTCAGACATTACCGCCGGAAGAAAAAACTAATGAGTGCTTAGTTTAAAAAAGCAAGTTTAAAATGCCTCTAATCAATGTCTAAATGATTGGGGGCATTTTATTTTACTCTCTTTTTATTGTCCTGAACAAAAGAGGCCCATCCCGAATAAGATTTAGCTTTGCCGCTACCTCCACTAGGCACTCTTTGAAAAGAGTGACAAACAGCCACAGCCAATCCATCAGTTGCATCCAGGAATTCGGGTGTTTCTTTGAAATTTAAGAGTCTCTGCAGCATAGCAGCCACCTGTTCTTTGCCAGAACTTCCATTTCCTGTAATGGATTGTTTGATCTTTCTGGGTGCGTATTCTGTAACCGGAATATTTCTGGATAGCGCTGCAGCCATGGCAACACCCTGAGCCCGGCCCAATTTTAACATAACTTGTATATTCTTTCCATAAAAGGGGGCCTCAATAGCCAGTACATCAGGCTTATATTCATCTATCAAATGAATGGTTTTCTCGAAAATGCGCTGGAGCTTTAAGAAATGATCATCAAGGTGTTCCATGCGCACAATGCCCATCGTAATCAGTTCCATTTTACTGCCTTTTTCCAGAATCGCCCCGTAACCCATTACAGCCGTTCCGGGATCAATCCCTAATATAACCCTTTCCTTTTTTTCCACCAACATAGAACAATATTAAGCATATTTGCAGACAGTAAAATAAAAAGTTTGACATCGAAGTATAAAAAAATATTCTCTTACCTCATTAAAATTGCAATTGTTGTTTTTGCATTTTGGTTCATTTATATTAAGCTGACCACGAATAATGACCTGAAAAGTTTTGGCAGGTTGATCAAGGGCATGCCCGAACATCAAATGGAAATTATTCTGGCTGTGGTGGTGCTGCTTATGCTGGTAAATTGGGGCCTTGAGGCTTTAAAGTGGAAAAGACTAGTGAGCAGTATAGAAAAGATAAGCCTTTGGAAAGCAATAGAATCTGTGTTCTGTGGCCTGACCTGGGCTGTATTTACCCCCAACAGGATCGGTGAGTATGGAGGACGTGTCTTTTTTCTCTCACCCAAAAGAAGGATCATTGGCGTGGTGGCGATGGCTGTAGGAAATATCGGTCAGCTGGTGCTCACGAATGTTTTTGGTTCTATTGCCATTTGTGCATTTATTTATAAATTTAATCTTCTTGATTACCGTTTGTTTTTTGCCCTTTGTGCCTTGGCAGGTACTTTCAGTTTGTTTTTTCTGGTTTTCTTCTTTAACATCAGGTGGCTGAATGGTATTTTACTATCTATTCGTTTTACAAGAAAGTATAAAAGATTTTATAAAGTGCTTGCCCGGTATAAAAAACTGGAACTTTTAAAAATCTTACTATTCTGTCTTGCACGTTATCTGGTGTTCAGCACCCAATATTTTGTGATGTTCTTTTGGTTGATTCCTGGTTTGCATTATGCGGACATCATGATGATGGTTTGTATATTGTTCTTTGTTCAGTCTTCCTTACCCTCACTTGATCTCTTTGATATCGGAATAAGAAGTGTTACGGCATTGTTTTTCTTTAAGTATATTACAGATCAAAATACAGCAGTGGTAGCGTGTACTGCGAGCATTTGGCTTATAAATATTATAATTCCTGCTATATTAGGCTCTTATTTCGTTTTTAAACTCAATTTTTTTGGAAATACTCAACGTACCTAATTATTTTTCTGCTATTCTGACCATCAATTATGTCCTGGTCGTTGTTACTTTTATTCGGGGCTGGCATAAATTAATGCCCTACAAAGTATCCACAAAGAAATGTACTACCCCGGTATCTGTTATTGTTGCTGCCAGGAATGAGGCCGGAAGCATATCTCATACCATTGAAGATTTGCTGGCGCAGGATTATGACAGGGCCCTGCTGGAGATTATTTTTATAGACGACCATTCAACAGACAATACCGTAGAAATCATTACTGGTTACAAGGATATAAAACTAATCATTCTTAATGAAGACAAGGCTTTAAACTCCTATAAGAAAAAGGCCATACAAACGGCCATAAGCGGGGCAACAGGAAAACTGATTGTAACTACCGATGCAGACTGCAGGATGGGTCCAGACTGGCTAAAAACAATTGTAAGTTATTATGAAGAGCATGATTACAAAATGATCTCTTCGCCAGTGGTCTATTTCAAAGAACAAAGTTTTTTTGAGCGTGCACAGGCGCTGGAATTTCTTTATCTGATCGGCCTTGGCGCCTCCACCATTGGAAATGGAAAACCTTCTACCTGTAATGGTGCGAACCTGGCTTATGAAAGGGATGCATTTTATGAGGTGGGTGGATTTAAAGGTATAGACGATCTGGCTTCTGGTGATGATGAATTGCTGCTCCATAAAATGGCGGCCAGATATGGAAAAAAGATTGGATTCCTTAGAAATTATGATGCCATGGTCTATACTTTTGCAAAGCCCAATATGTCCGAATTTATCCAGCAAAGGAAACGTTGGGCTTCAAAGAGTACCCGGTATAAAAATAAATCGATCATTGTGCTTGGTGTATTTGTCTGGTTGTTTAACCTGAGCATCCTGGCCAATGTTGTTGCCGGCCTGTTTGTCGGTCTGTTTTTTAAAGTTGCTCTCGTTCAGTTGCTGATTAAAATTGTTTTTGAATTTTTGTTTCTGTGGGACGTAACCAGATTTGCGAAACGAAGAGAATTACTTGCCCTTATGCCTGCACTAAGTCTGATGCATATCCTTTATATTATTTTTATTGGCGTTGCCGGTAATTCCGGAAAATACAATTGGAAGGGAAGAATGGTGAAATGAGTAAACACAGTCCTTCAGGAAAGATCTGGGTAAAATTCAAAAGGAACAAACTGGCCTTTTGCGGATTATTCTTTTTAGGGCTGCTGATTCTTTTGGGTATTTTAGGTTACCTGGTTATACCAGACCAAAGCCCGATGGCCAATACCATGCATCTGCAGCTGAGCAATAAAAAGCCAGGAAGGACTTTTCACTTTCTGATCATCAGTAAAAAGACAGATGTGAAAAAAGTAAACTTTCTGGAAAAAATGCTGTATGGACAACCGGTGGATTTTATGAGTATCCCCGTAACCACGTACCGTCAGAAGGGCAATAGAGTATATGCAAGAGAATATATTGGCGACGATGAACGTGCGGAAGAAACTGTTTATCCATTGGTCCAGGGAAATAACCGTTATACACAGACTTTTTGGCTGGGCACAGACCTGTATGGCAGAGATCTTTTAAGCAGGTTAATCCTGGGGATCCGGGTTTCGCTGTCGGTGGGCCTGGTCGCAGTATTGATTTCTCTTTGCATTGGGCTTAGCCTTGGAGCTCTGGCCGGATATTTTGGTGGCAAGGTAGATGCGCTCATCAGTTGGTTTATGAATGTGATCTGGTCGCTACCTTCGTTATTGTTGGTTATTGCTATATCTTTTGCATTAGGAAAGGGCTTCTGGCAGATCTTCATTGCCGTTGGCTTATCCACATGGGTAGACGTGGCTCGTTTGGTTAGAGGACAAGTGCTTGCTCTAAAAGAAGTTGAATTTGTAGAGGCATCCAAAGCTTTGGGGTTCTCTACATCCAGAACGATTATGAGACATATTTTGCCCAATATTGCCGGACCAATTCTGGTCGTGGCCTCTGCTAATTTTGCGTCTGCGATATTGCTGGAATCCGGACTTAGTTTTCTGGGCTTTGGTGCGCAGGCACCTATGCCGAGCTGGGGCGGAATGATTAAAGAGCATTACGGTTATATTATTATGGATGCGGCTTACCTTGCTGTTTTGCCAGGTCTTGCTATTATGCTGACGGTTTATGCCTTCAATTTGCTGGCTATAGGTTTAAGAGATGCCTTTGATGTAAAGTCAGAAAATGTAACGGTCTAGTTTAAACTCGAATCATTAACTTTGCGGAATGTTATTGAATTGTTATCAGGAAGAATTATTGGAAGCTGGCTGCGATGAAGCTGGAAGAGGTTGTCTGGCAGGTCCGGTATTTGCCGCAGCTGTGATTTTGCCCAAAGATTTTGTGGCTGGTGAACTGACAGATTCCAAAATGCTGAAGCATTCACAGCGTGAGCGGTTGAGGCACATCATAGAAAAAGAGGCGCTTGCCTGGGCTGTGGCTTCTGTAGATAATGAAGAAATAGACCGGATCAATATCCTGAATGCTTCCTTTCTTGCCATGCACAGGGCAATTGAAAAGTTAAACATTGCGCCAAAGTATTTAAGTATCGACGGGAACAGGTTTAAAGCTTATCCTGAGATTCCGCATAGTTGCATCATCAAAGGGGACGGTAAATATTTAAATATTGCGGCCGCCTCTATATTGGCTAAAACGTATAGAGATGAATACATGGTTAAAATAGGGGAAGAATATCCTTTATATCAATGGCATCAGAATAAAGGATATCCTACAATTGCTCATCGTACGGCATCTTTAGAACTGGGTTTAACGCCATACCACCGCAAAAGTTTTACGGTGAGTCACCCACAACTGGATTTATTTGCCCTTTAAGGCCGTATTTTCCTTCTAAAATTGCTAAAAAACTACTTTCTGTGACGAAATTAGTCCACTTAATTTAGTATTTTCACACTATTGAAAGTATTGATGCTAACATACCGGGTCCCGTTTCCACCCAATAGTGGATATCCTATCGTTGTTTACAACACGATAAAGGGATTGCTCAGGCACGACGTAGACGTTACCTTGTTTAGTATCAACACCAATAAACACCGGGTGGACGTGGATGATATTTATGACCCGATTTATGACGGCGTAAAATTTTACTCTTATGATATCGATACTGAGGTTAATATCTGGGGAGCGATATTCAACGTATTTTCTAACCAGTCCTATAATGTTTCCCGTTATTTTGATGATAATGCAGCCAAGTTGCTGGAGAATATTTTAAGAGAAACAGAGTTTGATATTATTCAGTTTGAGGGGCTTTTTGTGGTTCCTTATCTGGATACGGTGAAGGCCTATAGCAAGGCAAAGATCATTTACCGTGCACATAATATTGTATTTGATGTATGGGAACGCATTGCCTATACAGAAAGGTTCAGACCAAGAAGGCGTTATCTGGAATTTTTGGCCAGGCGACTGAAATCTTACGAGACGGAACAGATGAACAGGTTTCACCAGATTTTCGCCATCAGTGAACAGGATAGACAGAGTATTCTGCGGTTTGGTTGCGAAACCAGTCTTGATGTGTTTCCTGTAGCGCTGGATTTTGATAAATATGTTACTGATCCTTCGAAGACGAGCTTTGCTACCCTTTTTCATTTGGGGGCAATGGATTGGCGGCCAAATAAGGAGGGACTGGAATGGTTCCTGGACGAAATATGGCCGGATATTGAAAAACTAAACAGTGAGCTGCGTTTCTATATTGCAGGAAAGAATATGCAGCAACAGTTTTTTGACTATGATTCAGAGAATCTGGTGGTAGAAGGAGAAATTCTCGATGCGGTTGAATTTATCAATTCCAAAGCCATTATGATTGTTCCTCTGTTGTCCGGAAGCGGGATGCGGGTAAAGATCATAGAAGGGATGGCCATGAGAAAATGTATTATCGCCACAACGATGGCTGCCGAAGGGATCACCTGCGAAAATGGAAAGGATATCCTGATTGCAAATACACCTGACGAGTTTTACCGGGCCATTTTACAATGTATTACCAATCCTAACAAATGGCGTGAAATTGGAGAAAATGCACGTAAAACTGCCGAACGTAATTACGATATTTCTACAATTACAGAAGGAATGGTGAATATCTACAGGCGGCTTATAAATGTGTAAAAATTGTGTACTTTTGGCCACCATTTTTATATAAAAAGTATGAATAATACCGCATTAACAGATAAACACATTTCATTGGGCGCTAAAATGGTGCTATTTGCAGGATACAATATGCCTGTTCAGTACGAAGGCATTAATGCCGAACACAATACGGTAAGAAACGGAGTTGGTGTTTTTGATGTAAGCCATATGGGTGAATTTATCCTGAAAGGAGAGAAAGCCCTTGACCTTATTCAGCGTGTAACCAGTAACGATGCATCTAAACTGTATGATGGAAAGGTTCAGTATTCTTGTTTGCCAAATGAACAAGGTGGAATTGTAGATGACCTTTTGGTGTACCGCATAGATGATAAAACCTATATGCTGGTGGTTAATGCTTCCAATATTGAAAAAGACTGGAACTGGATCCAAAAATTCAATACAGAGGGTGTAGAAATGCACAATATCTCCGATAAAACCTCTCTTTTGGCTATACAGGGACCAAAAGCAGCAGAAGCCTTACAAAAATTGACAGATATTGACCTCGCTTCTATGGAATATTATAATTTCAAGAAGGGCGTGTTTGCAGGAGTTGATAATGTAATTGTTTCGGCAACAGGATATACAGGTGCTGGCGGCTTCGAGATCTATTTTGAAAACGACAAAGCATACGCCATCTGGGATGCTATTTTTGAAGCAGGTGCTGAATTTGGTATTAAGCCAATCGGGCTTGGTGCACGTGATACCCTTCGCTTAGAGATGGGCTTCTGTTTATATGGAAATGACATCGATGATACCACTTCTCCAATTGAAGCCGGTCTGGGATGGATCACTAAATTTATAAAGCCTTTTACCAATTCTGAGGCTCTTCAGGCGCAGAAAGAAGCGGGTATCCAAAAGAAACTGATTGGCTTTGAAATGATAGACAGAGGTATTCCACGTCATGACTATGAAATTGTGGATGAAGCTGGCCAAGTGATCGGCAGAGTAACTTCAGGTACACAATCTCCCTCTCTGCAAAAAGCGATTGGAATGGGCTATGTGAACTTGGATAAAGCCAAAGAAGGCACCGAAATCTATATCCATATCCGTAATGCTAAAATAAAAGCTAAAGTCGTTAAGTTCCCATTTTATAAATAGATCACCAAACCATAGATGCAAAGGAAAATTGAAGTTTGTTTAACTCCGGCTTTACTGGATTTATATGCAATTGAAGAGAGTATAGTTGTTGTCATTGATATCTTAAGGGCAACATCATCTATGGTATATGGTATTGACAATGGGGCTGAGGCCATTATACCCGTAGCACAAGTGGAAGACTGCCTGAATTTTTCAGGTAAGGGTTATTTACTGGCGGCGGAAAGAAATGGGGAAGTGGTTGAAGGTTACGACTTCGGCAATTCCCCATTTTCTTACACCAAAGAAAAGGTGGCAGGCAAGACGATTGTGCTGACCACAACCAACGGAACCAAGGCATTACATCTGGCCAGAGCACGCGCTTCTAAAGTGGTGATCGGTTCTTTTTTGAACCTGGAAGTATTGTGTACCTGGCTGAAAGCGCAGGATAAAAATGTATTACTGCTTTGCGCGGGATGGAAAGATCAGTTTAATCTGGAGGACACCTTGTTTGCAGGGGCAGTGGTTCATCAGCTGAAAGCAAACTTTGATCATTTCGATGACTCCAGTGTTGCCGCTGAAGACCTCTATATTTTGGCTAAAGAAGACCTTAGGCAGTACATTGCAAAGTCGTCTCATAGCCATCGGTTGGCTGCATTAAACATTGAGGAAGATGTTAAATTCTGTTTGCAGCTGGACCTTTGTAAAGCCATTCCCGTTTTGGAGGGAGAGCGGCTGGTTCTTTTGAAATAAGAATTAAATCTGCGGTTTGTTCATGAGCGCCCGCAGTTTCTCATTGTGTTTAATGGTCTTGAGGGTTTCTTCGTAGGCCAGCCAATAAATGATTTCCGCTTTTTTCATGTCAAAAGTACTGATTTCACCCATACCCTTGGGTTCTATCAGCACATCACAAAAAGCAGATTTCTGCTCCATATCTTTGTTAATCGACATAATGCCAGCCCTGCTCATCAAGGCTGTAATCCCCGTAATTTTGTCTACTTCCTTAAGGTGGTTACAGGACGATCCAATGATGAAATCACAGTCCTTCATTAAGGGCTCCACCGGAAAATTATTCAGAATGCCGCCATCTACATACATTTGACCACCGATCATAATGGGTTTAAAGATACCGGGAATACAGCTGGAGGCTTGAATGGCCTGGATCAGCGGACCTTTGTTAAAATAGACAAGTTTGCCCTCACTAAAATTTGTTGCCGCAATGGTAAGGGGAATTTTTAATTTCTCTATGCTGTTTTCAGGGAAATATTCTTTCAGCAGGTCAGAAGTATGCTCAATATTGATCAATCCAAGAGAGCCCACTGCAGGTCTTACAAAACGTAGTAATTTGGTTTTTGTGAAAATATTAAAGCCTTCTTCGGGATCAATACCTGCGGCGTAAAAAGCACCTGCAATAGAACCGGCACTGGTGCCGCTAATGTGACTAAAGCGGATACCCGCATTTATAAATGCTTTTAAAACCCCAAGATGCGCTATTCCTCTGATTCCCCCGCCGGATAAAACGATACCAATCTTTGCCATTAATTTCTTATTTAGGTTTGTACTTTGAAGCGCTTAATATCTTTTGCGCATCATCATCTTCCATCAGTTGCTGCAGCGTAATTTCCGGATTTTTCTCCATATACTTCCTAACAATTTGCCAACCCGTCCAGATGCCCAGTTTCGGAGCAGATTGGTTTTTTTCTCCAATGCCGGGCGTAAAAGGCCCTTCACTGAGAAATACCTGCATTTTTGGGTAATCTGTACTAAATAACAATTCATTTTCCATGAAGAAAGCCCAAATGTTGCCCTCGTATTTTTTACACCAATTTAACTGTTCTGGAGTATAGCCGATCTTTACTTCGTCGGGAACCTGATCGTCCAGTACTTTATCCATAAAATAAAGGATCTTTCCACTATAGACCATTTTGGAGATCAGACTTCTGTTCTCTTCCTTTTCAGGAAAGAGTTCTTCTCTGGCGTAAGTTTCTGCTATTCTCGGACTGATGTATTCCGGTGAAAACCTCCTGGAAAGGTATACCGGGACACTGCTCACAATGGCCCTGTAGAACTGGCTGTCCTTGCCCAGGAACATATCCAGCCCTATGCCCATATAATTGTCGCCGATGGGCATTTGTACGGCAAAGCCTGAAATGAATGAGATGAACTTCGGTACCCGGGCATTAGGATAATAGTATTTGATGTATTTGAAAACCTGGCTAAGCGATTGCTCTTGGGATGCCAGAGAAGGAAATACGCTGTCTACTTCCTTGCTGAGGTCTGTATAAGCCTTGTCCTGATAAAGGGTATCCAGAATCTGCGCTCCGGTATAATCGGGGGTTCCGATCATCCTGTGAATATAATCGTCGTAAAAAGGGCCATATTTTTTTTTCAATAACTCATCTGCTTTTAAAGTGCCCTGTTTTTTAAACTGCACAAGATCTTTATCGAAACGTTCAATCTGAATGTCAAGCTTAATCTGGCTTACATCGGGCTTTTTCGACTGCCGGCAAGAAAAAAAAACAAGCGCTAACAGAAAAAATAGATAAATTTGGGGATGTTTTACGTTATATCTCATTTAGAGCAAATATAACCAGATCAAGCATGAAATTACAGCATCTGTATCTAACACCAACCACAATGATTAAAAAAATACTCCTTTCTCTCTTTTTACTTGTTTCCGCCAGTCCTCTTTTTGCCCAAAATGCTCCAATTATGGATTACGGATTTCGTCTTGGTTTAACTGCACATCCAACTTTTGGATGGATAAAGGCAGAAAACGGAAAAGGCAATGGTACCAGTTTAGGCTTTTCTTACGGACTTCTGGCTGATTTTAATTTTGCCGAAAACTATAGCCTGGCCACCGGTATTACCGTGACCACTATTAACGGGAAAAGCACTGAAATCAACCCAAGATTATATGCACAAAATGCAAATACTACAGCCGCTACTGCGTATGATTTAAAATATAAACTCCAATACCTGGAGTTGCCGCTTACCGTGAAACTTAAAACCAATAAGATTGGTGACCTGAGATGGTACGGACAGTTTGGTTTGTCTAACGATTTTAATATTGGTGCCAGGCAGGATGCAGAAAGCGGCGGTAAAGGTATCGTGACGAACCAGAATATCAAATCTTCTACCCGTTTTTATCGTGCAGGTCTGATCCTGGGCGGTGGCGGTGAATTTGACGTCGATACCCACACCAGTATTACTGCAGGTTTAACCTATAATAACGGATTTACCAATATTGTTAAAGATGGTGACAGAAGCGTAAAGAACCATTATATTGCCTTGAACTTCGGAATATTCTTTTAAAACATGAAGATTGCACTCGCTCAACTGAACTACCATATTGGAAATTTTGAGGCCAATACCCATAAAATTATTGAACATCTTGGTCAAGCTAAAGAAAAAGGGGCAGATCTGGTGGTATTTGCAGAACTAGCTGTTTGCGGGTACCCTCCACGGGACTTCCTGGAATTTGAAGAGTTCATTGCTCTTTGTGAGCAGGCTGCTTTAAAAATTGCAGAACATTGTACAGACATTGCCTGTATCATTGGTTTGCCTGTAAAGAATGAACAGCTTGCAGGTAAAGATCTGTTCAATGCGGCTTATTTTATTGAAAATGGTCAGGTCAAAAGCATTGTCAGAAAGGCATTGCTCCCCAACTATGATGTTTTTGATGAATACCGTTATTTTGAACCAGCCACCAGTTTTGAATGTATACCTTTTAAAGGAAAAAAAATTGCGCTTACCATATGCGAGGATCTGTGGAACATTAATAATAATCCATTATATGTTTCCAACCCTATGGATGAACTGATTCTGCAGCAGCCGGATTTGATGATCAATATTGCAGCCTCTCCTTTCTCTTATTGCCATGATGATGAACGCATTGTGGTGCTGGCAGAGAATGCCCGGAAATATAAATTACCGTTGTTGTATGTGAATCAGGTTGGCGCGCAGACAGAGATTATTTTTGACGGGGGCTCTATGGTTTTTGATGCAAAGGGTCAAATGCTCGACGAGCTTCCATACTTTAAAGAAGTGATAGGCTTATATGAATTTAAAGATCAACATATTCAGCACCTCCAGCCGTTGGAGCATCGGCCGGTACCTGATATAGAACAGATCCACGATGCATTGCTTCTTGGCATCAAAGACTATTTTGAAAAGTCCGGTTTTAAAAAGGCTGTATTGGGTCTGTCTGGCGGAATTGATTCTGCAATCGTATGTGCACTGGCTTGCCGTGCCCTTGGTGCCGAAAATGTTATGGCTGTACTGATGCCCTCTAAGTATTCTACAGACCATTCCGTACAGGATGCATTAGATCTGGTGAAAAACATTGGTTGTCAGCATGAGATCATTCCTATTAAGGAGGCGGCAGATGCTTTTGATCAGATGATGGCCCCTGCTTTCCATGATTTGCCTTTTAACCTTACTGAAGAGAACATACAAGCCCGGTGCCGTGGAATTGTGGTGATGGCCATGTCTAATAAATTTGGTTATATCTTACTGAACACCTCTAATAAGAGCGAATGTGCAGTAGGCTATGGTACTTTGTATGGAGATATGTGCGGTGCCATTGGCGTTATCGGCGATGTGTATAAGACTCAGGTCTATCAGCTTGCCCGCTATATCAATAAAGATGCTGAAGTCATTCCTGAAAACTCTATTGTAAAGCCGCCTTCAGCAGAGCTTCGGCCAGGTCAGAAAGATTCGGATTCTTTGCCGGATTATGATATCCTGGATCAGATTTTGTTTCAGTACATAGAGCTGAAGAAAAGTTCTGCTGCCATTATAGCCCAGGGATTTGATGAAGCATTGGTACGCAGGATCATTAAAATGGTTAATACAGCCGAATTTAAACGCTATCAAACACCACCGATCTTAAGAGTATCACCAAAAGCATTTGGTATGGGAAGAAGAATGCCTATAGTAGGAAAGTATTTATCCTAGTTCTTTTTTTGATCCGGGTATTTTTCCTATCGCAATCATCAGCAAAGATAATCCGATAAAGAGTGCTGCCACACCTAAGCAGTTGATCAGCACTTTTGCATAGCCTAATTGTGTTACATCTATAAAGGGGTAAGGGTAGCTTGCGCCACAGGCTCCGGCAAGAAGTGTAACAAAGAAGTAGACAAGTGGATAGAGTAGCCAGGGCCACATATCCGACCATTTAAGTGTTTTCTTATCCACAAAACAGATCCAGTACACCACAGTCATTAGAGGGACAACTGCGTGCAGAAGTTCATCTGCAAGCCTGTTTAAACCCTGGGGACTATAAAGTGGCCTCAAAACTACATTATAAATGGCTCCAACAACTATGATATAGACGGTCGTTGCCGTCAAAACCTTGTTACTGGAAAAGAACCTGCCACATCGGGATGCGGGGCGAAAGAGGATAAAAGAAAACGCTGTAGCCACCAGGATATTGGTTAAGATCGTGAAATAACTGAAAAATTTAGCGATGCTCTGCAATAGCGGAAGCTGTCTGTTGATCAGGGTAAGATCAAATTGAAGTACGATGGCAAACCAACTGAGTAATACAATGATGCTCAGAAATAAGGTGTCTATATTTGATCTTTTCATTTTTCGATCAGTGTTTATTTTTTCTGCCCCACTTTCTGTAAGGAATGATCAGCGCGAAGAATATTGCTGTAAGGCTGAACAGCTTGGCAACCAGATCACCACTTTTGGTGTAAAATGTGATCTCATCATTCAAATTGATATCCGCTTTAAGGGCTGTTCTGGTCCACCATTTGCTTTGCTTAACCACATCTCCGGTTTGGTTAATGAAACCCGAAATACCCGTGTTTGCAGATCTAACAACATATCTTCTGGTTTCAATGGCCCTTAATCCTGCGTAGAGGAAGTGTTGGTCTTTTCCGGAAGTATTGCCCCACCATCCATCATTGGTGATGATAGCGATAAACTGAGCACCGTTTTTCACAGACTTTCCAATCCAGTCGCCCCATAAGGATTCATAGCAGATTACTGGTGTGGCGCCGATGCCTCCGTAGGAATAAAATACACCTGGATCTTCCTGACCTTTGTAGCCACCAACCGTTCCTCCAAAACCATCAAATACAGGTCCCAGAATAGATAAAGCACCAGGGAAAGGCATCTTCTCTACGCCGGGTACGAGTTTAGATTTGTGGTAAAACTGCACATTGGCCGAGTTTTCCAGCTGCATGGCCGCATTAAAACTGCTAACCTGGTCGCCATTTCTCTTGATGCTCTCAATTCCTGTGATCAGACTTGCATTTTTGTACTTGTACAGAAAACGCTGTGCAGTAAGGAAGTCTGGATTCTCCCGGATACGGTCTTCATCGGCATAACGGGGAATAGCTGTTTCCGGCCAGATAAAATATTCTGTATTGGTTTGGGCAACTGAATCAGATAAATGGGCCAGGATTTGCAGCTGCTCATTGGCCGGTAGACTCTCGTACTTTTGATAGGGATCAATATTGGGCTGTACCACCACTACATTTACCGGGACAGGTTTCTCCTTATACTGAACATATTTTGTCAGGGAAAGTGCGGTTGGGAGAATTATAAATAGACCCCAAATGAATGCGGGCCTGAATTTTGGATAGCCGGTTAGTTTTGATTTAAAAACTTTATAGGCTTCAAAGGCGAGGATATTACTGGCCAGGATCCATAGAGATCCTCCATATACACCCGTATATTCATACCATTGTGCCAACTGATGCATACCTGCGAGTCCATTGCCCAGTGTCATCCATGGGAAGGCCAGGTCCCAGGTCTGGTGCAGGTATTCCATCGCAATATAAAAAGAGATCAGACCAAAGTAAGCGATCTTTTTACTGGAAACAACGCTCAGTCTGTAATACAGCCAAAAGGCAAAGGTCATCAGTAAAGCGCCCAGTCCATAGGGGATTAAAGAGATCAGGAAAGCCACAAAAGCATTGTTTACTGCGCTTATGGCATTGTATACCCAATAAATACTGGCTGTATTCCAAACCAGGAAGGTAAGGCCTGCAGTTAAAAATACTTTTTTGCCCTTCTTTGAAGCGTCAGACTGGCGGATGTAATCGATAGCCCATAAGAGTGGAACCAATCCAACCAGGAGTAAAGGGGTGGTATAGGGAATAGGGGGCCAGGCCAGCCACATTAAGAACGCACTTAATAAAGCTGGCAGGAGAAAGGTCTTGGATTTCATAGGATGACTAAAAGCTATCTAAAATGCTTGCTTTCTTCGCTTCATATTCTTCCTGGGTAATCAGCTGTTTATCGTATAACGTTTTAAGCTTTCTGAGTTTAAGTGTAGTCTCATCTTCGGGCTCTTCAACATGGACAACCGGAGCGGGATCAGGCACCACAACAGCTTCCTCAATATGACTGAAATCTGCGATTCCCTGTGGCTGAGCATTAACAGTCACCGGAGAAACAGCAGCCCGTTTATCTTCTATATCAGATTTTCTCTGTTCTTCTTTAAAGTTTTCCAGTTGCTCATAGGCCGCCTGATACAATTTCCTGGCTTGCGTTTTAGGGATATATTCAGTGATGATGTTTTCACCTTGCTGCGGTACACAAATGAATTTTGAACCAAACAATTCTTCTTTAAAGGACACTTCTTTTATGCTCTTCCAGGAAATATCTGTGAATTTCATCGTTATCCCAAAATTGGCCGGCTCACAATAAAAGATACGTTTGTTGCTCACGGCAATACAGTCTGGCAACAAATTGACCGCAGGTTTCTTTTGTACGGCCAGGTAGATCAGTTCCTCATTGCTGGTGAGTATATCATTTAGTTTTCCCAGAACCTTTTCTACGGCTTTAGGATCTTGTTCATCACTTAAAAATCTATCTATTAATATCATTTGTTCTTCTTGATTAGGTTAAATAACTATTTGTAATCGCGGCCATCTGCCTTTGTCTTTTTAGTTTCGGGCTTACCTGCCACACAAATTACAAATTCTCCCTTTAAAATATTGTTTTCAAAATGTGATTTTATCTCTGCCACGGTACCCCTTACGGTCTCTTCATACAACTTGGTCAATTCCCTGCTTACCGAGGCTTGTCTTTCTTCCCCAAAATACTGGCCAAACTCTTCCAGTGTTTTTAATAAACGGTGAGGACTTTCATATAATACAATGGTGCGTTCTTCTTCCGCAAGTTTTTTAAAACGGGTTTGCCTGCCTTTTTTAACAGGTAAAAAGCCTTCAAAAACAAAAGCGTCTGTGGGTAAACCGGAATTGACCAGGGCGGGTACAAATGCTGTAGCTCCCGGAAGACACTCTACCTGCAGGTCGTTTTTCAATACTTCCCGCACCAGGAAAAAGCCAGGGTCTGATATGGCTGGCGTACCTGCATCTGAAATGAGCGCCACCTTCTGTCCTTGTTTCAGGAATTTAATGATCTCAGAGGTCGCCTTGTGCTCGTTATGCTGATGATGAGAATAAGCCTTTTTATCAATGCCAAAATGTTTAAGTAATGGTGCACTGGTACGGGTATCTTCTGCTAAGATAACATCTGCTTCTTTTAGGACTCTGACGGCCCTGAAAGTCATATCTTCCAGATTACCTATGGGCGTTGGTACAAGAAATAGTTTACCTTCCATGTTATTCTCTCTAAACTCTTGTTATCTTTGTTTAAAATATTATAAATAATGCTGCAAGTTAACTATATCCGCGAAAATAGAGAGAAAGTTTTAGAACGCTTAAGTGTACGTCACTTTAAACAGGTTGAACTGGTTGATGAAATCATTCAAATTGATGATGAACGCAGACAAACTCAAACTTCGCTGGATAACCTTTCTGCTATTGCCAACGCCAGTGCCAAACAAATTGGTGAGCTGATGCGCAATGGAAAAAAAGAGGAAGCTGATGCGATTAAAGCGGAAACTACTGCAAATAAAGATAAAATCAAGCAGCTGTCTGATCAGTTAAGTACGATAGAGCTGCAATTGCACAATCTGTTGGTTCAATTGCCTAATTTGCCTGGACCTTTGGTTCCTTCGGGAGTTACACCAGAAGAGAATGAAGTGGTGCTGACATATGGTGAACCTGCGGTATTGCATGAGCAAGCTTTACCACATTGGGAGCTGACCTCCAAATATGATATTATAGATTTCGAACTGGGAACTAAAATTACCGGGGCAGGATTTCCTGTATATAAGGGTAAAGGTGCCCGCCTGCAGCGTGCGCTGATTAACTTTTTTCTGGACCACGCCACTGCAGAGGGGTACAGAGAGATGCAGGTTCCTCATTTGGTTAATGAGGCTTCAGGTTTCGGAACAGGACAATTGCCAGACAAGGAAGGGCAGATGTATCATTCTACAGTAGATAACTTGTATCTGATTCCAACAGCAGAAGTACCCGTAACGAATTTATACAGAGATGTTATTTTAAAAGAAGAAGATCTTCCGATTAAAAATACGGCTTATACGCCTTGTTTTCGTCGGGAGGCAGGTTCATATGGTGCACATGTAAGAGGATTAAATAGATTGCACCAATTTGATAAAGTGGAAGTGGTGCAAGTTGTCCATCCCGACAAATCTTACCAGGTGCTGGAAGAGATGAGCACTTATGTACAGTCCTTATTAAAGGAACTCGGTCTGCACTTCAGGGTACTTCGCTTATGCGGAGGAGATATGGGCTTTACTTCTGCAATGACCTATGACATGGAAGTATGGAGTGCCGCGCAACAACGCTGGCTGGAAGTTTCCTCTGTATCCAACTTTGAGACTTATCAGGCCAACCGTTTAAAACTGAGATATAAAGGAAATACAGGTAAAACCCAGCTTGCACATACCTTAAATGGAAGTGCTTTGGCCTTGCCACGTATTGTAGCTGCTATTTTAGAAAACTACCAGACTCCAGAAGGTATCCGTATTCCGGAGGCCTTGGTGAAATATACCGGATTTGATCTGATTGATTAATATTTATTCAGTCTGTAAGATTGAACCTAAAGAAAAAGGCCTTATTGCTTATGCATAAGGCCTTTTTACTGATAGATATATTTAGGTGAATAATCTCCGGTAATTTGATCTACAGGATCAGGATCAATAAAAGAATAATAATGATGATCGCTCCAACAGAAAGATAAACACCTCCGCCTATAGCGCGCGCATGTTTTTTCATCTCTTTCAATTCTTTACGCAGTTCCTTTCGTTCTTCTTTGGAAAGGTTTGATTTGTCCATGTGTTTGATTTCTTCCACACGATCGGTGATGCGTTTGAGTTCCACCTGCTGTTCAGCTGTAAGCTCTGTTTTATTCTTATCTCTGTTCCCAGCTGCCATTACAGTGTTTGCACTAATCCCCAACATAAAGACTAGGGCAAGCGAGTAAATAATTTTCTTCATAAGTTTATTTTTAAGGGTTATGTATATTATAACAAAAAACCCGCCAAGTTGTTGGCGGGTTTGTTATTTAATAAATAAGCATAAATTCTTATCAATACTGTATAGTGTTCAGATCAATTATTTTAATTCGAATACTACATTCACTACATAATTCAGTTTGATCTTCTTGAAATCGATTTCCGGGGCTGCAGACTCTGCGGCATCACCGGCATAAGCAGATTTCATCATAACATTGGAACGATACATCGGCTGAGGATAGTTTTCATTGTTTACTTCCTGTACATCGAGCGCACTTCCCAAATGGTCGCCAAGCGCTTCTGCCATATAAGTGCCTTTGGCTTTGGCTGCCTGAATGGCCTTAATTTTTAGCTCTTTCTTTAGAACTTCAATTTTAGAGTAATCATAGCTTTCAATATTGGTATAGGCAACTCCTTTTGGATCAACAGCACCAATAATTGCGTTCCACTTGTTTAAGTCTGTTACTTTCAGACGATATTGTTTACTCACCAGGAAATCCGGATCTTTCTTTTTCTCCGTTGCATAATTATAGCTGGAGAGGTTGTTGATCATCAGATTCTCTTTTGGTATGCCAGCACTTTGGATGGCGTTGAATAACTGGTTTTCTAGCGTAGTGATGTCTACTTTTTTCTTACTGTTGTTGTCTTTGAGATACTCTTTCAATGAAATGCTCAAGTAGATAATGTCTGGGGTTACTTCTGTTTCGGCAGAACCGCTAACGGAAATCTTTCTTCTCATATCTACTTGCTGGGCCATGGCGCTCATACTAAACAAGGCAACAAAGGCAAGGGCTAATAATCTTTTCATAATGGTATAAATTAATTTCTTTTATGTGTTTAATATTCAGATGTAATTATCATACCAATTCCATAAGGATAAAAGAAAAAAGAATAGATTAATCTTCAACGATCTCATTATTAGGGCCTATTTCTTCGATAATTTCTTCTTTGAAATAGCTTTTTTGAAATACGAGGATTAAGATTACGCCCACAGAAATAGCGGCATCTGCAATGTTAAACACGGGTCTGAAGAAAATATAATCTTCCCCGCCCCAGATGGGCACCCATTTTGGGAAGACGCCTTCCAGAATAGGAAAATACATCATATCAACCACACGGCCGTGAAACAGACCTGCATAGCCATAGATTTTGCCATAGAACACAGAGTCAATAATATTACCCAGTGCTCCGGCAAAAATAAGGGCTACATTTAAAATCAGGCCTCTGTGGTATTTGCGCTGAATGAGATAATGCAGGCCATAGCCAATACCAGCTACAGCCGCAATTCTAAATAAAGATAAAGACAGCTTACCAAACTCCCCGCCAAATTCCAGACCAAAGGCCATACCATTGTTCTCCGTGAAATGTATAATGAACCAATTGCCCAGGATTTTAAATTCCTGGCCAATGTACATATGGGTTTTGATCCAGGTTTTTACCGCCTGGTCTATAAGCAATACTAAAAAAATAATTAGTAAAGGTTTGGTATAGCCTTTCATTATGCCTGCTTCAGTTTAGCTTCCATACTTAAGGTTGCATGAGGAACGGCACGTAAACGTTCTTTCTGGATCAGTTTACCGGTTTCCCTGCAAATTCCATAAGTTTTGTTTTCAATGCGTACCAGGGCAGCTTCAAGATTTTCAATGAATTTTTTCTGGCGGGCAGCTAACTGATTGATCTGCTCTTTTTCCAAAGTGGCAGAACCGTCTTCTAAAGTCTTATATGTTCCGGAAGTGTCTTCTGTACCATTAGAGTTCGGGCTACTTAATGAATTGGTTAAAGACAGGAATTCTTCTTTCGCCATACGTAATTTGTCAAGGATCAGGTCTTTGAATTCCTGTAACTCACTATCAGAATACCTTGTTTTCTCAGTTTTTTCCATAATAATTATTGTGTTTCAATCGAAATTAGTAATTCAACATCATCTATTACGATTTTGTTTCCTTTGTCTATATTCTCTGTTAAATTAATGTCATCTGCTAAAATTTCCGAGCAAATGTATTGTTTATTTTGTTCTACTGCGGCGGTGATCAAATTATCCTTTTGTAAACTCACGGTAATTCGATCCGTCACTTCAAAGTTCAGTTCCTTTCTCAAATTCTGGATGCGGTTAATGAGTTCTCTGGATAAGCCTTCCTGTTTCAATTCTTCAGTAATGGTTACATCCAGGGCAACAGTTAAACTGCCCAGATTGGTCACCTGCCATCCTGGTATGTCCTCGGCAATAATCTCTACATCGGCCAGTTGGATCAGATAATCGGTACCCGGGATCAGATATTCTCCGGTATTTTCAAACTGTCCCAACTGCTCCTGGCTCAGGTTATTGATGACCTCGGCTACCAGCTTCATATCTTTGCCAACTTTTGGTCCAAGGGCTTTAAAGTTAGGTTTGATCTTTTTCTTGATGAAGCCTGCAGTGTCAGTAATATACTCAATATTTTTAATATTCGTTTCGGATAGAATTAATTCTTTCACCAATTCTACTTTGTCTGCAAATTTCTGGTCGAGAACAGGTAAAAGGATCTTGGCTAAAGGCTGACGAACATTGATGCCGGATTTCTTACGGAGTGACAATACCATAGACGAAATGTCCTGTGCAAGTTGCATCCGTTCGTTCAGGGCCGTATCTATAAGCGATGTCTCTGCCTCTTTCCATAAAGCCAGGTGAATGGACTCAGCAGCGTTTTTATCTGCTACAGCCAGGTTGCGAAACAGCCAGTCTGCAAAGAAAGGCGCTACTGGTGCCATCATTTGAGCTACACTCATCAGACAGGTATACAGGGTTTCGTAAGCGGCTTTTTTATCAGCAGTCATTTCGCCTTTCCAGAAGCGGCGGCGCGACAATCTGATATACCAATTGCTCAGGTGTTCATCTACAAAAGCCTGGATAGCCCTTGTGGCTCTTGTCGGTTCGTAAGAATTATAGCTTTCGTCAACTTCTGCAATCAGCGTTTGTAATAAGGATAAGATCCAGCGGTCCAGTTCGCTGCGTTCGGCAACTGGTGTCAGATTGTTCTGGTCTATTTCAAACTGATCGATATTGGCATATAGTGCAAAGAATGCATAGGTGTTGTATAGAGTACCGAAGAATTTACGGCGAATTTCTGCAATACCTTCTGTGTCAAACTTCAGGTTGTCCCATGGATTCGCATTGGAAATCATGTACCATCTGGTCGCATCTGGTCCGTACTCTGCCAGTGTTTTGAAAGGATCTACGGCATTGCCCAGGCGTTTGGACATCTTTTGTCCGTTTTTGTCCAGTACGAGTCCGTTAGATACTACATTTTTATAGGCAACCTGATCAAAAACCAGGGTGCCGATGGCATGCAGGGTATAAAACCATCCACGGGTCTGAT
>NZ_DATMRL010000447.1:0-6710 GCF_035566355.1 Pedobacter sp. | reverse complement strand
AATCTCTTCTTCAGTGGTGAAGCGGCCCAATCCAAAACGGATAGATGAATGTGCCAGGTCATCAGAAAGTCCAAGATTCTTCAATACATAAGAAGGTTCCAAAGAAGCAGAAGTACAAGCTGATCCTGAAGAAACCGCAAGGTCTTTCATCGCCATCATTAATCCTTCGCCCTCTACATATTTAAAAGAGATATTGGCTACATGTGGTAAACGATATTGAGTGTTTCCGTTTACATAGCTTTCTTCCAGTTGTGTCAAAGCGCTTTCCAATTTATCTCTTAAAGCAGATAAACGTTTAGCTTCTTCGTCCATTTCCAGGCGGCACAACTCGCAAGCCTTACCTAAACCAACAATACCAGGTACATTTAGTGTTCCTGAACGCATTCCACGCTCATGGCCACCACCGTCCATTTGTGCAGTTACTTTAACCCTCGGGTTTTTACGGCGTACATATAATACACCAACACCTTTAGGTCCATACATTTTATGAGCCGAAAAAGCCATCAGATCAATACCGTCTGCGTTTACATCAACTGGTATTTTACCTACAGCTTGAGTAGCGTCACTCATGAATAATGCACCATATTTATGGGCGATTGCTGAAATTTCTTTGATAGGCTGTACCACACCAATTTCATTATTTCCATACATGATGGTCACTAAAATGGTTTGTTCGGTCATCGCAGCTTCAAGTTCCTGCAGGTCAATCAGACCATCAGATTTTACTTGAAGATAAGTCACTTTTGCGCCTAATTTTTCCAGGTGTTTACACGTGTCCAGAACGGCCTTATGTTCTGTCGTTGCAGTAATGATATGGTTACCCTTATCTTTATACATTTCAAATACACCTTTGATGCCAAGGTTATCGGCTTCTGTAGCACCTGATGTGAATATGATTTCTTTTTCAGTACAACCAATCAGTTTTCCAACTTGTTCACGTGCATAATCTACCGCTTCTTCGGCAACCCAGCCAAAAGCATGGTTACGACTTGCTGCATTACCGAATTTATTGGTAAAATAAGGCAGCATAGCCTCCAAAACCCTCGGATCCAGAGGTGTTGTTGCATTGTTATCTAGATAAATAGGAAGTTCCATTATATATTTAATTATTCTTAATTACATACAAAGATACAAAAAAAGATTGCCAACAATTATAAATAATAGCTATGAAGCTATAGTTAAAACCTGCATTTTTACATTTGTTTAACGTTTTGGAGATAAGAAACCGGGATGTGGGGTGCCTTTCTAAACCTGAAAGAAGAGATTTTTACAGGATAAGGAGCGGTAACATGGTACAATATTAAGGTGTATATAATATATTGATGAGGGCTTCATCAGCATAAAAATGGAAATATAGGATGAAAAAAATAGAGCATATTGGAATTGCGGTAAATGATCTTCAGCAAGCAAGTAACTTATATGAGCTTTTATTGGGCACGAGTTGCTATAAAACAGAAGAGGTTGCTTCAGAAGGTGTACGTACAGCCTTTTTTAAAACGGGTGAAAATAAAATTGAGTTGCTGGAAGCGACATTGCCAGATAGCCCTATTGCGAAGTTTATTGCGAAAAAAGGAGAAGGGATACATCATATTGCATTTGATGTGGAAGACATTGTGCTGGAGATGGCACGTTTGAAGGAAGCAGGTTTTACGTTATTGAATGAAGTGCCAAAGAAAGGTGCCGATCATAAGCTGGTGTGTTTTGTTCATCCAAAAGGAACAAATGGTGTTTTGGTAGAGCTTTGTCAGGAGATTAAATAGGTTATGGAAGAATTAAAATCGCTGTGCAAAATTGTGGGTACTGATTTTGAAATTGGGACGCCTTTGTCTGAAGAATCTTTAAGATTAGGCCTTGTTAGTGCTTTTTCTTACCTGATAGATCATGATCTATCTAAAATGATGACGATATTATATCGGGCAGATGTAAATGAGGAGAAGTTAAAAATACTGCTGGCAGAAAGTGCTGAAATGCCTGCTGCAGAGGTTATTGCGGGGGCTTATTTGAGCAGGCAGAAGGAGAAAATAGAAACCTGGAAAAAGTATAGCAGATAATTTTTATACAATTCTTGCTATTGAGAAATATAATTGAGATATTTGCATCCTTAAAAATAAGCGACACATAAGTTATAATATAATAATATGAAAAAAGATCTGCATCCATCAAACTATAGATTCGTAGTGTTTAAAGATATGTCTAACGAATACTCTTTCTTAACTAAATCTTGTGTAGATACTAAAGAGACTATCAAATGGGAAGATGGTAATGAATATCCTCTATACAAATTAGAGATTTCACACACTTCTCACCCTTTTTATACTGGTAAAATGAAACTGGTAGATACTGCCGGCCGTATCGATAAATTCAAAACCCGTTACGCTAAAAAGTAATTCTGCTTTTTTTATAAATTATTTTAAAGTCCCGATGCTGTTGCTTCGGGACTTTTTTTATTTTTGTTGCTTATGATAATCAATTTATTTGATGACGGCGCCTGGGAATCTTTGCGTCCGTTAACATTCACCAGGCCAGTTGCCGATCTGAGAATTGGTATTTTGACCATTGCAGAAAAATGGGCCAGACAGCTCAGCACAATTTCAGGTTTCTCCACTCAAACTTATCTTTCCGTCAAATTTCCCGAGCATCCGGAGGCCGGTTTATTTATAAATGGTTCTGTTTGCCCTGATGAGGGGCTTGTGGAGGCTATAATGGGCCTTGGAGAGGGTGAGGTGCTTAAAAAGGACGGAATCTTATTAGCCTATAGAGCAGTAGAAATAAAAAAACATGATGCCCAACTGGCAGGAAGCTTATCTGCAAGAACATATTCTGGGAATTTTATACGTATACAGTATCCTGAAGATATTTTCAGATTTAACGATGCAGAACTGAAGAAAGATTTCAATTTCCTTACCAAAGGAAGAACTTCGGGACAGCTGAGTGCTACAAACACACTTCTAGGAGATCAAATCTTTGTTGAAGAAGGTGCAACAGCAGAGTGTTCTACCTTTAACAGCCTTAATGGTCCAATATATTTGGGTCGTAACAGTCAGGTGTGGGAAGGAAGTCATATCCGTGGTTCTTTTGCTTTGGGAGAAGATTCTCAGGTAAAAATGGGAACTAAAATTTATGGTCAAACCACCATCGGACCGTTTTGCAGGGTAGGAGGAGAAATCAATAATGCTGTTATTTGGGGATATTCTTCTAAAGGACATGAGGGCTATCTTGGTAATTCAGTTTTGGGCCAATGGTGTAATATTGGTGCAGATACCAACAATTCTAATCTAAAGAATAATTATGCTGAAGTACGGTTGTGGGATTATTCTAAAGAGAGTTTTCGTAAAACCGGACTGCAATTTTGCGGCTTAATTATGGCGGACCATGCAAAATGCGGTATCAACACGATGTTTAATACGGGTACGGTTGCGGGGGTAAGTGCCAATATTTTTGGTGCGGGTTTTCCAAGGAATTTTATTCCTGATTTTGCCTGGGGCGGAGCACAGGGTTTTGACGTATATGCCATTCATAAAATGTTTGAGACCGCTGAAAAAGTATATGAAAGAAGGGATATAGAGTTTGATGAAACCGAAAAGGATATTTTAAAAGAGATATTTGAATTAACAAAAAGTTACAGACATTTTTAATAAAGCATTAATTAATGCTAGCTTAGGCACAATAACTATATATAAACACAATCAAGATGAGAAAAAAAATTGTAGCAGGGAACTGGAAGATGAATTTGGATTATGCTGAAGGCATATCTTTATTTTCTGAAATTGTAAATATGGTAAGAGATGAGCAAAAAGGAGAACAGCTGGCTGTGATCTGCGCACCTTTTATACATTTAAACAGTTTATCTAAACTTGGCGGTACTACCGTTAGGATTGGTGCTCAGAACTGCCACCAGAATGAAAGCGGTGCATTTACGGGAGAGATTTCAGCAAAAATGATTAAATCCGTTGGATGTGAATATGTAATTATTGGGCATTCAGAACGCAGACAGTATTTTGCTGAATCTGACGAATTGCTTGCGGCAAAAACATCAGCGGCATTGAAGAATAACCTGATTCCAATCTTCTGTATTGGGGAAACACTGGATGAGCGGAATAACGGAAGTTATTTTGACGTCATCAAAACGCAGTTAACGGGGGGTGTATTTGGCCTAAGTGCAGAAGATTTTTCTAAAGTGGTACTTGCTTATGAACCGGTTTGGGCCATTGGAACTGGACTAACAGCTACCTCTGAGCAAGCGCAGGAAGTACATGCTTATATCCGCAAGGAAATTGCTGCAAAATATGGAGAAGAGCTTGCTGAAAAGACAACTATATTATACGGTGGTAGCTGTAATCCTAAAAATGCTGCTGAATTATTTGCGCAGAAAGATATTGACGGTGGACTTATTGGTGGGGCGTCTTTAAAATCACGTGATTTTGTAGATATTGTTAAAACATTCAATTCTTAATGCAGTATATTCAGGTTACCTTCACTTTCTCCGGCATAGAGGAATATCAGAAAGATTTGTTGGTCAGTGAACTTGCAGAAGCCGGTTTTAATACTTTTGAAGATACCGAGAGCGGCTTTGCTGCGTTCATTGACTTTGATGACTATAATCAAAACAGGCTCTCAGAGGTGCTTTTGCAATTTGAAGACGAGTTTATTTACAATTATACCGTTACAGAGATAGCGGCACAGAACTGGAATGAGGAATGGGAGAAAAATTTTGAGCCTCTGATCATTAGTGATGAATGCTATATCAGGGCAACGTTTCATGAACCACAGCCGCAGTACCGTTATGAAATTGTTATAGACCCAAAAATGGCTTTTGGGACAGGGCATCATCAAACCACTACCATGATGATGCAATATATATTGGCTTCTGATCTGGAAGGAAAAAAAGTATTGGATATGGGATGTGGTACGGGAATACTGGCCATTTTAGCTTCAAAAAAAGGAGCTAATACACTTTTGGCTATTGATAACGATGAAGTTTGTTATCAGAGTACCTTGGAAAATGCTTCTTTAAATCACATAGGTAATCTGGAAGCGGCCTGTGGAGGTAAGGAAATTATTCCTGAAAGTACATTTGATGTTATTTTAGCTAATATTAACCGGAATATTTTGCTTGATCAGATAAATATTTATGCAGGTGTCCTTATATCGGGTGGAAGTATTTTCTTTAGCGGATTCTACGAGACTCCTGATCTGGATATGATTGAGCAAGAGTGTAAAAAATTTAATATCAGCTATAAGGACCATAAGAAAATGGGTGACTGGGTGGCTGCCCATTTTATAAAGGGTTGATTTATTTATAAAGAATTGTAAAGGATTATGCGTATTCATTTTATTGCAATAGGCGGTAGCGCAATGCACAACTTGGCCATTGCACTGCATAAGAAAGGTTTCCAGGTCACTGGCTCCGATGATGTGATCTTCGAACCATCAAGCAGCCGGTTGGCCAGATATGGAATTTTGCCCGAACACATGGGCTGGGATGAAGCTCATATCACAGCAGATCTGGATGCGGTTATTTTGGGTATGCACGCATTTGCGGATAATCCTGAATTATTGAAGGCAAAGGCCCTTGGGCTTAAAATATATTCTTATCCGGAATATATTTATGAGCAAACGAAAAATAAGTTAAGGGTAGTGATAGGAGGGAGCCATGGTAAAACAACCATTACTTCTATGATCTTGCATGTGTTGAATTATTACAAGCGAGATTTTGATTACCTGGTAGGTGCGCAGCTTGAAGGATTTGATACGATGGTGAAAGTGACCGAAGGCGCTCCTTTGATTGTTATTGAAGGAGACGAATACCTTGCTTCGACCATAGATAGACGGCCTAAGTTTCATTTATATAAGGCTAACATCGCTGTAATCAGCGGCATAGCGTGGGATCATATCAACGTATTTCCCACCTTTGAGGAATATATTCAACAGTTCGATTTATTCATTAATACCATTGAACCAAAAGGGAAATTAATTTTTTGTCAGAAAGATAAAATATTAAGCGACCTGGTCAGTAAGTCAGCAACTGATGCCGAGAAGATCGGATATGATATTCCCCCACACAAAGTTGTAGATGGAATAACTTATATTTTACCTGAGAATACACCTTTAAATGTATTTGGTGACCATAATTTGATGAATCTGAATGCTGCCCGGCTGGTATGTGAGCAACTTGGAATTTCTTCTGACGAGTTTTATCAGGCTATCTCTTCTTTTAAGGGGGCTGCCAGGCGTTTGGAATTGCTTCATAAGCAAAACAACACCAATGTTTATAAAGATTTTGCTCATTCACCCTCTAAGTTAAAAGCGACCATTGAGGCTGTAAAGTCTCAATTTGAGGGCAGGAATTTAGTGGCTTGTATAGAGTTGCATACATTCAGCAGCTTAAATAAGGCCTTTTTAGCGCAGTATGAGGGCACTATGGATGAGGCAGATCTGGCAATTGTTTACATAGACGAACAAACTTTTCGGCATAAAAAAATGGAACCTTTTACTAGCTTAGATGTTCAAACAGCATTTAAAAATAGTAATTTACAATTCTTTAATGATGCGATGACACTTAAATTGTATTTATCGAATATTAATTTTAAGAATACAAATTTACTTTTGATGAGCTCAGGCAATTTCGGAGGTATTGATTTGGTTAAACTGGCACGTGAGTTGAATACTTAAATTAATGCTCATTTAATACACACCTAATTTAAAAATAT
>NZ_DATMRL010000446.1:0-14962 GCF_035566355.1 Pedobacter sp. | reverse complement strand
ACAGGATGTTCCCGTTTCCAATATAGAACAACTTTTACAAGGTAAGGTGCCAGGACTCAATATCCAGGTCAATACCGGTGCACCGGGATTTAGAGGGACCACGACCATCCGGGGTATTTCCTCACTTTCCGTAACAGGGAGTGGAAGTGAATCTTTTTTGCAGCCCACTTCACCGTTATATGTTATCGATGGTGTTCCGCTTGACGCTGATCAAGCCTCTCAGTTTGGCTTTCAGCAGCAAGGGCCGGGAGTAAGTCCGGTATCCATGATTCCGCAGGAAGATATTGCAAGTATAGAGATCCTGAAAGACGCTCAGGCAACTTCTTTATATGGTTCCAGGGCGGCTTATGGTGTGATCATCATAACCACCAAAAGAGGAAACTCTCCAACACCGAGAATCCGCTACACGCTCAATACTTTCATGCAAAAGCCTCCAAAGCTCCGGGAAACCCTGGGCGGTAACCTGGAACGTCAGCTTAAAATCAGACAGATCATTGAAAATGCCAAAAGTCAGGGAGATATAGACCGGATCGGCTCTACACCTTTTCTGGCAGATAGCTTAAATGCTTACTACAACAACTCCACCAACTGGCAGGACATTTTTTATCGCACCACCTTTAACCAGACCCATAATTTAGCTATTGACGGGGGCGATCAGAAGTTCAATTACAAAACCAATCTGAATTATTACAAAGAAAACGGAGTGATCCGTAATACAGGATTCGACCGCTACAGTCTTACCATGCGCATGGAATATAAACCCAACGAAAAGTTCTCTTTTGTAGGATCTGTTTTCGGGGGGATTGGAAAAACCAATAAAGGAGAAGGCTTAGGACTGCTGCAAACTGGTGTTGCAAATAACGGAATGGCATCCTCCCTGCTTCCGGGCCCATCCTTCTTTCAGTCTACTTCAGGGGTAGTTTCTGCTTTAAAAACCAAAAATGACAATAATGCACGAAACCTCCGTACCAATGTAGAGGCTGCATATATGTTCCTGGAAGGATTGCGGGCATCCACCAACGTAAGTTATAACTTCGATTCCAATACAGAAGATACTTTTACACCGGCAGCTGCAAACGGGCAGTTTGCCAAAGTGTATGCGTTTAATGGTCGCTCGGATCGTTTATACAACAGGAGTGCGATAACCTATTCCAAAAGCTTTGGAGAAAAGCATAACCTCTTTATCAATGCCTTTAACGAGATCTATGTTGAAGGAAAGCAAAACTCCATTACCCGTCAGGAAAGAACACCCAACGATCAGTTCCAGGGGCCTCTGGGTTATGATGCCTATTATTCCAGGGGAGGAGGGATTCTCACAGATTACAGAAATTTCAGATCGGCTTCTTTTGCCGGTGCGGCTTCCTACGACTATATGAAGAAATACGTCGTTGATCTTTCCTACCGTTTGGACGGCACTTCCGGTAGCGGAACGGAAAACCCATATTCAAAAAATCCTGCAGTTGGTTTGCGCTGGAACTTTAAACAGGAAAATTTCCTGTCCAAAGCAGACTGGTTGGATATGGGAGCAATACGCCTGAGCTGGGGAATGAATATCAATCCAAACTCCTCTCTGGTGGATATTTATGGCAGATATAATATCAACGGAAATTACAATGGCCTGCAGGGTATTGGTATAGATTACGGCCTGATTCCAAATCCAAACCTTAAGCCCACCACAACGACACAATACAACCTTGGTTTTGATATTGGTTTATTTAAAAATACCATTGAACTGACCTATGACACCTATTACAAAAGTGTAAAAAATATGGTCTTAGACCGGTACCTGTCTAATATCGCAGGTTTTGGTGTACTCAAAAGTAACGATGCCAGTATAGTCAATTATGGTCATGAAATTTCTTTAACCGTACGTCCATTAAAGAACGGGCCGGTAACATTGTCCTTTTCTATCAACGGTGCCATTAATAATGACGTACTCACGCAGTTGCCCGACGAATATAACGGACAGATGATTCGCTGGGATACCAATCAGGATTATCTGCAACATATTGTGTACCGGGTAGGCTCCAATACCCTTTCAAACTACCTTCGCGTAAACCAGGGCGTGTATTCAAACAATAAGAACGTGCCGGTAGATCCCGTTACAGGTTTGCCCTATCAAACAGGCGGCCGCTTTTTTGAGGCCGGAGATCCGATTTTTAAAGATGTGAACGGAGATTACATCCTGGATGAAAGAGACTATGAGATCACTGGAAATTCACAGCCAATCTTTACCGGTGGTCTTTCTACCAATATAGGCTATAAAAACTTCAGACTTGATGTTTACGCTTCTTTCACCGCCAAACGTACCATTCTGAACAATGCCCTGGCAGACCGGTTGCGTTTAATGAAGGATCCCTTTGGTGACCGTGCCGTAGTGCCACTGACCGATCTCGATATGTGGATGAAACCCGGCGATGTAGCTAAATATCCTTATGCCTATAACTATACCCGGTTTGGAGCGATTCAACCTTATCGCCTGGATCAGTCCCTGTGGGAAGAAGACGGTTCTTATCTGAAGATCAATACCATAACCCTATCTTATATGTTCGACAAAAGGCTGGCCAGAAGGCTGGGCGTACAAAGCATCAGGGTGTATGTTTCAGGCGAAAACCTGCACACCTTTACCAGATATACCGGTCCAAATCCGGAAAATGTGACCAATATGGGACGCGACGCCTCCGGAGGTTATCCTGTCCCCCGTAAATACAACCTGGGTCTAAACGTAGAATTTTAAACAAGAAAAAGACATGAAAACACAAATAAGTCATCAAGCCAGACTGCTGTGCCTTGTCATCCTGGTACTGTGCAGCACCGCCTGCAAAAAGTTTTTGAATGTAGTACCAAAGGACCAGTTGACTGGAAACAATTACTTTAAGTCAAAAGATGATGTAGAATCTAATATCACCAGTTTGTACAGCAAGTTCTTTGAAAAGATCAACCAGACCCAGGTGATGGGCGCTATAGGCGAATACCGCTCGGGCGAGGTCATGGTCAATCCCCTGCACTTTAAGGTCAACGAAGGCAGGATAGTAGAAGCCCTTGGCAGAAATGACCTGCATGATGCTATAGACGGCAATGCCTGGAGAGACCGTTACCATCTCTGGGACATCACCAACTGGACAACATATTACCAGGTTATCCAGGGTACAAATATCCTCATCAGTAAGCTGGAAGAAGGAATTCCCGGCCTGAGCGAGGCTGATAAACAGCAATATATAGGAGAGGCAACCTTCATTCGCTGCTTTACCTATTTCTGGATGGTCAGAATTTTTGGAGATGTTGCTTATTACACCAATCCATACCAGGCCAACCCGCTCGGCAGAGAAAATATGGTATCGGTACTGAATAAATGTATTTCCGATATGAAGAGTAAAATGAACAACATGCCCTGGACCAATAGCGATCCGTCTAAAAAAGGATCAAGAGCAAGCCGTGGGGCTGCGGTTGCCCTGATCATGCACATGAACATGTGGAATGCAGGCTTTGATCCAGTTAAGAAAAATGTCTATTACACAGAAACCGCAGCACTCGGCGAAGAACTGATGAAAAGCAATGCCTATAGTTTGCTGCCGCTTAAAAATTGGGATCTGGTGGTTAAAGGACGTTCTGCAGAGAGTCTGTTTGAATTTTACAGGAGCATCAATTACGGCGACAATGTGAATATAGACGCGCCGATCGCAGCACCTTTTTTACGCTGGCCTTTCAGAAATCCGAGATACGACAACCAGGTAAGCCTGTTTTATTACACCACCGAATATATGTCCAAACTTTTCCCGGAAGACCTTCCTGATAAACGTAAAGAGCCTATAGAAAATGATGGCTGGTTTGGTGATCAGTATGGCGGCGGTGTCTATTCTGGTGATGACAAATTTGTGATGACCAAATTTGCCCATAACATTCCTGCTTCAGAAAATTCGGCAGTAAATCCAGACAATACTTTCCTGATTTTCAGATATGCGGATCTGTTGCTGCTCCGGGCAGAAGCACTCGCTGAATTAGGCAACAAGGATGCTGAAGCTATTAGTATAGTTGGCCTGGTGCGTGCCCGCGCCCAGGCAGGGCCTTATGATGGCGCCGGTGGCGATGAGCTAAAGGATTTTATCTTCATGGAAAGATCAAGAGAATTGATCGGGGAAGGACAGCATTATTTTGACCTGGTCCGTACCGGACGGATTATGAGTTCAAAATGGGCACGTCATCCTTTAAACAGAGACCAGTTCAACAGAAGAGCCTGGACATGGCCAATTGATCACGCAGCCACAAATAATAATCCTTATATGAGCCTGAACGATTACTGGGAAAGTTCAGGTCTTTAATTCTAGTCTTTGAAAAAAAAATAATATGGAACATTTCAAAAAAACATTCATAGATCTTGTCTCCCCGTTGTTGCTGATCATATGCTTTTTCTCCGCCTGTAAACGCGATGAGTATTATAAAGATGGCGGTTTAGCAAAGGGCAAATTTCAAGGTAATATTATACAATACCTTTCTTCCAAACCAAAAGAGTTTGACTCTTTAGTGCAAATAATAAAGCTGGCCGGTTTGGATAAGACTTTAAGCGATGAAGAAGTTACTTTTTTTGCGCCAAATGACGTGAATATCAAAGCCTTAATTGGGCGTCTTGACCAGGGAGGAGTGAACAGACGGCTTTATAATGAAGGTAAAGATACCATCAAAGTCCTTTCAGATGTTGATCCCCTGATCTGGAAAAAATTCCTGCTCCGCTATATCTATAAAGGTAAGAATAAGCTGATGGATTACCCCCAGATCGATTTTGGACAACAGGTCATCTATCCAGGACAAATCTATTATGCCTATGGTAATACCGTAGCCAACATCGGTGTCGTCTATAATGATGCAGGCGGGGTGCGCTATATGGGATACCGGCAGCTGCACATCTCCTATATACCGGATATCTCCAGACCGGCCGACAACTGGAGAACAATAAGAGTCTCCTCGTCAGATATTGAACCCAATAATGGTATCGTACATGTACTTGAAGTTAGTGGTAATCAACTGGGTTTTGATCAGGGAGAAATGGAAAATGACATATCAGACAGTAAGCGTTAAGTGCCATGTATTATAAAGGATCATACAATATGAAGAAGATGACTATCGCCACCACCTTTGCCGCATTTCTGATGCTGGCGGGAGGATGTTCCAAAAAAGAAGAAGTGTTCAGTGAACCTTACGGGCAAGGGAAGAATCCATTGGGGATTGTGATCAATACGGCGCAAGTTCCGGTGCCTGAGTCTGGAAACCCTGGAGTAGAAGTCACCATCAAAGCAATAGGACTAGTCCCTTATAAAGATAAACTTATCCTCCGGATCAACGGAGAGCAGGCCATCGTTAAAGAAGTCACTGAAAACAGTATAAAAGCGGTGGTTCCGGACAATGCCAGTTCGGGAGTGATTTCTATCTCTGTAGAAGATAAAGTTGTTTTCGGGCCTGTATTTAAAGTAAATGGCTATCTTTCTGTAGACCCTACTTTCCGAGCCAGCAGTGGTGCAAATAACGCTGTTTTTCAGCGATTGGTGACCAGTGATGGTAAAATCATGCTGGTCGGAGCCTTTACCAATTACGACAACAGGGGCGCTATTAAGCCCATCAACAGGATTGTCAGAACCTTTATGGATGGTAGCTATGACGCCAGTCTGCGTTCTGGAAAAGGAGCCAATGGTCTGTTGACCAGTATTATATCTGTATCTGGAAAACTCATTGTTGCCGGTGCGTTTAGCGGATATGACCAACGTACGGAAAACATCAGCAATATTACGATGCTCAACAGCAATGGAAGTATTGATACCATGGGTATAAAAACTTTCAGAAGGCCAACACAAACAGATACCACCAAATATTTTCCAAAATTTAATGGCGGAACAGACGGTGTAATTGGCGGGATGTATGAACAGAATGGTAAAGTCCTTGTAACCGGGTCTTTCCGTTACTATGTGTCCAGAAGATACGACAAACCAAACAAGTACGAGACAAAGGATACCGTAATCCTGGATAGCATCGAAATGCGTCAGATCGCCCGTTTAAATACGGATGGTACGCTGGATAAATCATATCGTTTTAATACGGCAACCAATTCCGGACTTCCTGGTGGAAATGGAAGTATAGGATCTTACTTTCATAAAGAAGGGGCATTAGCTGGTAAAATGCTGTTGTTCGGATCATTTACAAAATTTGACAATACCGTAGCCGGATACATTACCAGGTTAAATCCAGATGGAAATATAGATCCTACTTTTAACCCTGGAGGAGCAGGAGCAGATTTCAGAATCAATAATGCCAGCTACAACGCAGTGACTAAACGATATATCATCACAGGAAGTTTCCGGACCTATAATGGAAAAAGCAGTGAATACATTGCGATGCTAAACGAGGATGGTACACTTGATCCAACTTTTGTACCTAAAAAAGTAGAAGGAAGCCTTTCAGAATCTAAACAACTGAATAATGGTTTGATTGTCGTTACCGGAGGATTCAAAACCTATGGAGGCGTTACCCGGAATGGATTTATGATCCTTGAAAAAACCGGTGCTCTGGCAGCAGGATATAATTCTACCGGAATCTTCAACGGCTGGCTGGGCGACGTCATTGATACGCAAACCGAAGACGGGAAACCAGCTATACTGCTGATTGGTAATTTCTATCGTTTTGACAATGAGCCAGTCAACAATATTCTCCGTTTGGTTATCAACAAAGAAAATCCTTAACCTCCAATAATTTAATTATGATCACATTATTAAAAAATTATCATATCTGGCGCCTGGGTCTGATCTTAGGATTCATAGTCTTGTTGTCTTCCTGTAATAAAGGCTTTGACAAAGTGATTCCGGATGGCAGTCGTGTAGACAGTGCAACGGTTGCTTACGGAAGTCCGAAAGTTCTTTACATTATTGTCGATGGGGCAAGAGGACAATCTGTCCGGGATGCACATACGCCCTTCATCAGCTCTTTACTGCCCAAGTCAATTTATTCCTGGGTATCCTTAAGTGACGAAACAGTAAGTCAGCCGGGAACGGCCTGGACAGACCTGCTGACCGGGGTCCGTAAATCCAAACATCTAGTAGATGGAAATAATTTTACCGCCAATAATCTGGCCTCATTTCCCACCATTTATAAGCGGATCAAAGAAACTTATCCCAAAAGCCTTCTAAAAGTATTTACCACTTCGACAGTGTTTAAGGATAATCTTACCGCAGGCACAGATGTAAGTGAATTACTGGCAAACGACGAGGCGGTTAAGGATAAGGTAGTTTCAAGCCTTTCAGATGAAGCCCTGACCCTGGTTACCGGACATTTTACCAGTATTGACGCTGCGGGTGCGCAAAATGGTTATGACCTTTCTGTACCTGCCTATAAAAATGCAATCCTGAAGTTCGATAGCTATTTAGGTGAAATGCTTCAGGCCCTGGCCAAAAGACCTAATTACGCGAAGGAAAACTGGATGGTTGTACTGGCTTCCAGCCGTGGGGGGCATTTTGCCATACCTGCAGAAAATAACGACAATACTATTTTCAGCAATCCGGATGTAAATACATTTACTATTCTTTATTCAAATAAATATAAAACCCGTTTTATTGGGAAACCTTACCTGGGTAACAAGTACCAGGGCGAATTTATTCGCTTCAACGACCATAGAAAGGCGCAGGTAACTGCCGGAGATAACAGCGTCTATAATCTAGGGACAGCAGAATTTACGATTGAATTAAAAGTCAAGAAGAACAAAGGACCAAATGACAATTATAAATTCTATTATCCTTCCATTCTTGGCAAGCGTGCAGAGTGGACCTCTGGATGGCCGGGCAATGGCTGGGTTATTTTTCTTGAAGACAACTACTGGATGTTTAATGCCAAAGGCCCGGGAGGAGGCGATCAGGTTAAAGGAACAGTGTTGGCCGATGCAACCTGGAACAGCGTTTCCGTTGTAGGTGTCATCAGAGAAAACAAACGTTATGTAAGAACTTTTACCAATGGAGCCTTCAATAATGAACGTGATATTTCCGGATGGGGAAATATGGATAATTCAGCCTTGCTTACCCTTGGATATCTGGCAGGTACGGGGCACAGGGAACCAGATGTTTACCTGAGCGACGTGAGGATCTGGAAAGCCGCTCTGCCCGATTCTGTGATCAATCGTTTTGCCTGTGACACCTATGTCGATCCGGGACATCCCTATTATCAATACCTGGCAGGCTATTGGCCTGTGGTTGGTAATCACAGTGATACGATTCTGGATGAAGGTCCATTAGGCAGTCATATGACATTTTCGGGAGGAGATTCCTCCTGGGATAAACTCTCAGAATATATATGCGCTCCCTCACAGGACAATCTCGGTACCCTGGTTCCAAGAAGTGTAGATGCAGCCGCACAAATCATCAGTTGGCTTAAAGTTCCCCGCCAGGAAAGCTGGCAGCTGGACGGACGGGTATGGCTGGATCAATAATTAACAAACCATCAGAATCAAATTAATATCATGAATATGAAACTTAATTCTATATACCTCTCTTTCCTGATCCTGATCCTGCTACAGCTTTTTTCCTGCAAACGAAATGCCCTGGAGGATTTTTCCATTGCTAAAGGAACACCCGTAACCGTTTCCGCAGGCGGACTAAGAGGAAATATCCAAAGAGATAATGAAAAAATTATCTTGCAAGTAGGAGTAGGTCTTTCTGCACCTGCAACCAAGGCCTTTCAAATCAGTCTGACACTAAATACCGATACCGTGAATGGTCTTATCGAAAATAAGACGCTGGTCAACACAGTGGCACTGCCAGCCTTGTCCGTTAAACTGCCTAATGTCGCAGAGGTTACCTATGGAGTAGACAGTGCTTTCTTTACCGTGCAAATCAGTGTAACAACGCTGGAACAGTACTATGGAAAAAAAGTAGCCCTGGCGGTAAGTCTTGATGATCCAACAAAAGGTAATCAGGCCAGTAAGGTCAAACGAACAACACTGATTGTACTGGATACAAAAGATCTGGTCAAACAGGAAGAAATACATTATCTATCCATTAAGAATGGCGGAGGAGGTCTCTTAAAAGTAACCAGAGGAGAGAATTATAAGGTCACCTCTGCCGGAGTAACCATTCCTCTGGATGTACTGCTGGCTGGAATCCCGGGATCCGCATTCAGCATAAAGACAATCGTAAATACAGATACAATTAGTGCTCTTGTCGCTGGTAAGATACTTCCGGAAGGTACATTGCCGCTGACAAAAGAGAAATACCTGCTCGATTCTGTGATTAATTTCCCGGGAAATAAAACGCAGATTGGATATGAACTTAATATTCCATGGAGTACAATGGACCAGAATCTGAACAATTCCATTGCCATGGTTATTCGTCTCAGCAGCTCAACTAAACATGTCTTACATCCGGCAAACAGCGTTGTCGTGGTTTTGATTGATCCTTCTGTAAGCCTGGATAACAATTCGTTTATCACAGGAAATGGAACAGGGCTTAAGGCCGAGTATTTTAAGGGAACACAAACGATAAACGAAGGTGGCAGGCTCCCTGACCTGGTTAGGATTGATCCGCAGATTAATTTTGTAGGCTGGCAGCCTTTTCCAGAACAAGATGATAACTGGTCTTCCAGATGGACTGGAGAATTCCTCGCCCCTGTGAGAGGAGAATATATTTTCTATCAAACCAAATGGGATGACGGTGCCAGGTTGTTTATTAATGGAGTGGCCCTGGTCAACGATTTTACTGCCGAATGGGATAAGCCAAGCAGATTCGGAAAGGTATTCCTGGAACGCGGCCAGCGCTATTCGATAGAAGCCAATCACCGCGAGAATGTTGGAGGTCAGCAGGCCATATTGGAGTACGAAGTGCCAGGTGCCGGCATCGGCAGGCAGGTTGTTCCAAAATCACAACTTTTTCCTGCCCCTTAGCATTAAACATGAAGGAACTGAAAAAATAAAACCCTTGAATCATGAACAACAGAATATATAATATCCTTGCAATCCTCCTTATTCTTTTTGCAGTATCCTGCAAAAAGAATAAGGAGCAACCGGTTGAAGTACCTGAATCGCCAAAACCAACAGCGAGCTTTAACTATAAACAGGTGAGTGCCGATGATCCCTTCACTTTTAAGTTCGAAAATCTCTCTAAAGATTTCAAAGAAATCAGATGGGAATTTGGAGACGACAGTACCACTGCGGAGGTTTCTCCGATGCATACCTTTATCAACACTGGTGAATACCGGGTTAGAATGATGTCTAAAAATGATCAGGGGTATTGGGCACAAAGAGAAGTAAAGATTAAACTTAAACCGGATGATATCCTTAGTTATACATCCTCAAATGGGGCGGATGGTAAAATAACTTTATCTCTTAATGCACCCGTCAAAGCGCAAACGGTATCCTGGTACAAACTGGAGGGAAACGTACTTAAGCTGGTTGAAACTGCAGCCACCACCAAGATTTCTGTTGCCGCAGGTACCTATGATACCTACACGGTGAAGATCACAACTCCAAAAGGGTCAACAGCAGAGGTGACCAGATTGGTGGGGTCTGCAGGAGTTTTAAATGATGTGACCGGAAATGCGGTGTTCTCTGTGTCCAGGGATAATGATGGCGGACCAACGGCCAAGGAAGGATCTCTCAAACTGATTGACAAGGATACCAGAACTAAGTTTTTACAGTTCGACTATAAAGGGGATCTGTGGGCTCAATTGGATTATCTGGATAAGCCGGTGGTTCTGGGAGCTTATTCTTTGACTTCAGGAGATGATGCCATTGAGCGTGACCCAAAGAACTTTAGTCTGGAAGGCTCAAACGATCTCACTTCCTGGGCGAAAGTGGACCAGCGCACTAACGAAGCTTTTCCAACAAGAGGATTGACCAAAATGTACCTTTTCAACAATTCAACCCCTTACCGGTATTACCGGTTAAATATTCCGGTAAATAACGGTGCGGGGTTGATTCAGATTGCCGAATGGAGGGTTTTTGTCATGCAATAACTTACCTTTCTTACTCCACTACAGGAAAAGCAGATATTCTTAATCTTGCGCCTCCCATAGGAACCAGAGCCAAGTCTGATACTGGTTCATTTGTTTTAACAGGGCTTAAAGGCAGCAGACCACATAAACCATACTGGTCCATGGTCCAGCCTTTAATTTGTTTGCCCTTTATTCTTAATTCAATTGGCGCATTTGAATTGGTAAAAGGATTATTGTCTTTTGGCCAGCTTTTGCGAATCACTTTTATAGAGTGCTCCGGATGTTCTTTGTCGATCTGCAGACCGTAATTCCAGGCCGATTTTGGAAATATCTCATAAGATGGCCATTTAGCAGGATCTGCAGCAGCCTGCCAGCCGGAATCATTCAAGGCAGTGGCTTTGCTGTCACGAGGTACATAATCTTCGTCAATTTTTAAAGAATAGGTGAGTGGTCCGTAATTGATACTGATGCTGTTTTTGTTTTCTTTCCATTCTCTGGTTGTTAACTCCATAGGAAGTTTCAAAGCGATCTGGTCTCCTTCTTTCCAGGTGTTTTCCAAACGGATATAATTTCCATGACTAAGGTTCGCCGCAATGCTGCGTCCATTCACTTTTACCGATGGATTTTTACACCAGGAGGGTATTCTGAGATATAATGGGAAGCAGGCTTCTACCGGTGTTTTTACGGTGAAGCTGATCTGATCTTCGAAAGGATATTTGGTTGTTTCCAGAAGCTGAACAGTAGTGCCTTTACCAACGGTGGCCGTAACTGTTCCTTCTGTATAGAGTTGTGCAGCCAAGCCATTATCCGGCGTGGCCATCCAGGTGTTTTCTGCGTAATAAACCCATCCTGCTGCATGATTGTGCTGGCAACAGCGGCTGCTAAAGGGATTCATCATGAGAAATGGCCCTTCATTATCTATACCGGGCCTATGGTTCCTGCTGTCACTGGCTACCATATTGGGTGCAGTAAGGTAGCGCAGAGATCTGTAATCCGGCATAAAGGCGGCTGAAAAGGTATTAAAAGCGACGTCTTCACAGTTTTCTGCCCAGAAGGGATCTCCTGTAGAGCCCAGGAGCATTTGATCTGAGGTCATTTGTTCCACCAGTCCGCAGGTTTCAACAGCCTGACGGGGGTCATTATAGCCTTTGCGGGCATTTTCGTCCGCACCAAACATACCTCCGGGAACTTGTCCGTATTCCTCTCTGATCAGCTTGAAATTTCGGTAAGTTGCCTCTATGTCCTTCTGATCGTGGCTTTGCAAGGCAAATGTTGCCGGCTCCCTGAAGCCTTGAGCAATGTTTACGTTATGAAGATTTGGTAATTGATGAGCTTGGCGCCAGTTTGCGGTGTTTTTGTCGATTTTGGTGGCCAGATCCAGGAGCCATTTATCCCCGGTACGGTTATACAGCCAGTATACACTGGCTATATTGTCTCCGCCTCTTGAGTTTTCCCAGTAATCTTCGAGAAACTTGTTGTCGGGAACTGAAAGTTCATACTTGAAGTATTTGGTCATAAAGGGAATGACTCTTGGATCCTTGGAGTACTCATAATAGGATTGCAGACACCACAGCATAGACATATTGGTCCACAAATCCCGGTTTCCGTTACGTTCTACTGCCGGTCCAAAATCTCCGTTATCGCGTTGGTTATTGAGTACAGCATCTATCCAGAATTTGGCTTCTTTTATGATCTTTTCATCATGGAGCATATAGCCAATATTGGCATAGCCCTTCAGCCAGTAGGGAAGTTCTTCCCAGCCATACTTTCCTTTGCCTTCTTTATTTAACCAGGCATTGTCTTCTTTAGAGAGCCAGATACTGATCTCGCCAAGATTGCCGGTCAGGCCATCACGTTGTAATTCCAATGCTTTTTTTAACCATCCTCCTGCCTGGATACTTCCAACCGGAAGCTTAGTGAAATATTGATTTTGAAGGGGGAATTTGTTGTTTACATAAAATGAATTGCGTTGCTGATTGGCCGCTTTAACGACGCTGACCTGAAGTTTGTGCTCCTGTTTTTTTACCTGGGCAAAAACAGATAATGGGAGCAATGGTAGCGCCATCATCAATAAACCTTTTCTCATAATTTTATAATTGGTTAAGTTTTCTTTGTGTCATGCTAAGCTATTTAGTTTTCGTCCAGGAGATTCGTTGTATTTTATCAAAAAATCATCAAATCGTATCAATGTTTAAAACGTTAAGAAGTGAATTTGGGGATGAATTATGTCGGAAAATTCTGTACAGCTGCTTCAAGACTAACGATATCAGGTCCGCTGAAGAAGCGGACAGATCTCTGAGGTCTTTCCGCAGCGTACGAGAATTTTCCTTAGCAAATTGCAGAGGAGGGTGGTGACCATGCATGGTGCAGAAAAGAAGGATATAGCGATGTTAGTCTGTATGGTTAGAAAACAGGGCCTTAAGTTTAGTTGTTGGGAGACTGGAGAGCAGAAAAGTGATGCCAGATTGAGGCCTGAGTGGGGGCTTGTTGGGATAAAAGGTACCCTGGCCCAGCAAAACCCCAGCCAGGTCTGCACCAGACACAATCCGGCCCAGTAGAAAGTCTTTTTTTGCATCCAGTCCGGATCACCACCCTCCTCTGCAATTTGCTACAAAAAATTCTCGTACGCTGCGGAAAGGCCTCAGAGATCTGTCCGCTTCTTCAGCGGACCTGATATCGTTAGCCTTGAAGCAGCTGTACAGAATTTTTTGAGAAATTCACCCCATCTTAAACCTTTGTTTGGTAAACAGATTACAGAAAAATATAATAATATGAGGGGGTAGGGGAGGAAATTAAAGAGCCTTCTATCGGGATCGAACCAATGACCTACTGATTACAAGTCAGTTGCTCTACCAGCTGAGCTAAGAAGGCTTTTAATTAAATCAATGAATGCATTTAAAAAAAAAATGCTCCTGTTTCACCAACAGGAGCGCAAATGTAAAACTTTCTTTTTTTATTCCAAAAAATATTTAATCTTTTTGTGCCATTTCAAGTAAGCTTCGTTCTCTTTTTTTCTTCATGTGCTTCTCAAGTCCGGATCTTTTAAAGTGAGGGTGTTTACGAAGGGCATTAATGTCAATCCTGAGGTTACTTCCGGAACGCCATAAAAAACCACCGGCCGAAACAGCCTTGTCTTTAACAACCCTGTAAATATCGCTTTCGTCCACCTTTGTTGTTCTGGCAGCAATAGCCGCAGTCGCGTAGGTTTTTATCCATTTCCCATCCAGATCATACTGCGAAACCTGTGTAAGTTCCGGAGATAACCTCGAATTGAAAGAGGCCGATTGCGTCAGGTGTTTTACCTGGATCTTTGGTTTGGTACCCCTTCTCCACAGAAAGCCGCCACAACTCATTCTTTTTCCGGTAATGGCCCTTTGAATACTACCCGGATGTACCTTAACTATTCTCGCAGCTTCCTTGATCGTACTGAAGGTATTGATCAGTTTACCCGTAAAGTCATACTGGCCCATACGTTTTTGCTGGCTGATCAGGGGAGAAGCACCCAAGGATTTGTTTTCAATCAGCGCCTGAACATCGATCTCCGCCGGAGCTCCGCGTCTCCAAAGATAGCCACATGCCGTTACCAGGCTACCAGAGTCTTTACTCTTTCCACGTGCAGCTGCAGATAAATGACCCTGGCTGGTTTTCATCGCAGCAGCGGCCACTTTTGCATTTGGATAAGTTTCCAGTAACTTTCCGCTTAAAGAATATCGGCTGATGCGGTAAACACCTTTCTCCTCTTTAATCGCATTTATTTTTTCCTGTATCTGTTTTCTATTTTCAGATGTTAGCTTTTTAAAAGGAGCGGCCCTTCGTCCTGCCGCTTCCATTTTCGCATTTTTATCTTTTGAAGTGCCAAGAATCAGGTTTTCCGAACTCACATTGAGCGGATCTCCATCTTTAGCCAAAATATACAGATTTTTGTTGCTGAGGTCAAATTCCTCATTAAAACAGAAGTAAACCAGTCTGGCCAGGCTAAAGTTATGTAGTTTTTTTTCTTTAACCA
>NZ_DATMRL010000445.1:0-3402 GCF_035566355.1 Pedobacter sp. | reverse complement strand
GAAAAGAACCAGGAAATGCTGATCAAGGTTGTTCAAAAGTTTAATGAGACCGGGGAAGTTAAATGTAAGCTGCTCCTGATTGGTGAAATACAGGACAGACCCTTGTATATGAGATTAATAAAGCTGGCAGCAGGTGATCCGAATATCGAATTTAAAGGTGCACAGCAAAATATTGCTGATTATTTAAGTATTGCGGATGCCTTCTGCCTTTCCAGCTTTTTTGAAGGGATGCCCATTTCATTGATTGAAGCTATGGCTGTTGGCTGTATCCCGGTTTGTACCCCTGTTGGCGGAATGAAAGAAATGATCAGCGATGGGCTTACCGGATTTTTAAGTGAAGACACCCGTATGGAATCTTATGAACTGGCGCTAAAAAAAGCATTATACAGCGATCAGAAACAAGCACTTAAAGAAAGGATCATTCGTCATTTTGAAACCCATTTTCATATTGAAATCTCCGCTAAAAAGCATTTAAAGACTTACCAGCAATTATTAGATCAACAGGAAGGGGCACGGTCAGCATTTGCGCTACAGTACGAATCAAAATTTAAATAAGATGATAAAATTTACAAACGATGAACTTAAGATTGTAAAGAAACTGGAAATTTTGAAAAATGAGGCGGGTTCTCATTCGCCCAGTATCATTACATTTAAACAAAAACTTCCTGAAGTTTCCATTCGTGTGGATGCCTGTTTTCTGTCCAATCCTTATGCAACTGAGCTGTTTATTGAATATTTCAACAAAGAAATACTCAGCAGTGGAAAGATTCGGGATCTGTTGGAAAGCTACCCCTCTCAAAATGGCGTAATTGCAGAAATACTGGCTGCTTTCATGAACATTAACCCAAAAAATATATTCATTGGTAATGGTGCTATTGAAATTATACAGGCTGTAATCCACAATTTTACCGAGAAGAAGATCATCATCAATATTCCTACCTTTTCTTCCTATTACGAATATGTAAAAGACGGCGTGGAGGTGATTTTTAATGAATTATCTAAAGAAGATCATTATACGCTCGACATCAGCGGCTATATTTCCCTGGTTAAAAAACATCAGCCAGATACCATTGTACTGATCAACCCCAACAATCCAAATGGTGGCTACACTAAAATTGCAGATGTACAACGTATGCTGGATGAACTTTCCTTTGTAAAGAACATACTCATTGATGAGAGTTTTATTCACTTTGCCTACGAAAGCGAGACCTACAAACTGGTTTCTCTGGCCCATCTGGTAGAAAGATATCCGAATTTAATTGTACTCAAAAGCATGTCCAAAGATTTTGGCGTAGCTGGAATAAGAGCAGGATATGGAATTATGCGGGCAGAATATGTTGCTGCATTGTTAAACAACGGCTATCTCTGGAATTCGAATGGACTGGCAGAATATTTCTTTCGTCTGTATACCCGCAGGGATTTTGCTTTGAAATATGAACAGGTACGCGTAAAATATATAATGGAAACACTTGATTTCATCATGGAACTTAAACAGCTTCCCTGGATTAAGGTCTATCCAAGCATGGCTAATTTCGTATTAATTGAGCTGGAAGAAGGCATCCGCTCCACGGAATTTGTAGCCAAACTGCTCATCAGTTATGGGATCTATGTAAGGACTTGTGATGATAAGATCGGTTTAAAGGGCCAGTTCATCCGTCTGGCCTCAAGATCAAGGCAGGAGAACGAATACATCATCAGCAGTATGAAAGCTTGCCTGGCTATGAACAGAACGCCCGATTTAATTCATGAAAGCGTTAATTAGATTTTGGCTGTACGGGGTACTGGATACCTGGTTCAGATATCGGTTCAGGCGGATGCTGAATAGGGCAGATGACCGGACAAAAGTATACCTGGTTGATATAGACAATACTCTGGCTCATTCCTGGCCTTCCCTGCAGCAATATGTTTACAGAAATGAACAGCACAGGTATGCCTCTTTACCTATTTTCATTGGGATGAGGAACTTTATACTAGATAAGATCAGGCAGCGGCACAGGGTAGTTTTTATTTCAGCCAGAAGTTATCAGAGTTATTTTACCACCTGCAAGTGGTTGCTTTCTTGTGGGATCAGGGCTTCAGAGCTGATTCTTGTACCTGGAGCAAACCTTAAGTTATTTTATATCAATTATTTGATCTCTAAAGGAATACCAGTAGTTTATATTGATGACCTGAGTTATAATCATGAACACGGAGAAGTGAAGCTGTATGATGACTTGATCAGGGAAGTTTCATGCATGTCTATTGACTATTTCGGAATCCGGGAAATTGACCTAATTAATTCCAACGATGAATTTACTCACCAAAATAATGAAAAGGTGCTCCAGGATCCTTAAAATAGCAGGGCATATCAATTGGTTTTCCTTTAAAAGTTTGTATCACCGGAATGCACAGATATTGGTTTGGATACCAGATCGCTCCATACGCTATTTTGGGACAGATGCCTTTATCTGGGATATGGCTACTATTGCAGGCCTGATTAAGTCCCGTAAAAACTTCAGGATTGTCTATGGAAAAAATATCGGGCGGTACTACCACAAAAAAATATTTTTTACACTAAGCAGCCGCTATAATATTTACGGGTTTTGGGATTATACAGCAGCAATTCAGCAACTTACAGCCCAGCTTGAACTGCAGGGGAACGAAATCTTTCCGAAATCCGAAGAAGCGCTGTTGTGGGAAAATAAAGCTCATATGCATGATGTCTTTAAACTGGCCAATGTGAGGGAGCCCAAAACCATCATTTACAATTCTTTTGAAGAAGTGCTGAATGCAGGACTGTCTTATCCTTATTTAATCAAGGCAGAGCACTCTTGTGCATCGGAAGGTTTATACCATATTCGTTCCCTCCAGGATCTGGTCGAATTGTTGTCTGATGTGAAATTTGTAAGAGAAAACAAACATATTATTGTTCAGGAACTGCTCAACATGAGGAAAGACCTGAGGGTGATCTTTGTAAAAGATGAAATTGTACTTCACTACTGGCGGATCAACCTGAAAGATGAATGGATGCCGACTTCTACCAGTTATGGCAGTAAAGTAGACTTTAAGTATTTTCCGGAACACTGGCGTCAGGACATTACCAATACTTTTAAATCGTTACATATCACAACTGGCGCATTTGACATCACCTGGCAAAATGACGATCTGAGCACCAAGCCCATTTATCTGGAGGTAAGTCCCTTCTATCAACCTAATCCGGAAATGGACACCAAAGGAAAAGCGTATGCTTATTACAAGCAGCACTTTAATTTTTCTAACTCCTGGGATGCCAAATACGTTGATCTGGTTTTTAATATCAAATATAAACAGGTCCAGGCTTACTTATAAATTATGAAAGTGAACAAAAGGGTCATTCTGATGACGCCATCCATGAGCAAAGGTGGTGCAGAAACACAACTGTTA
>NZ_DATMRL010000444.1:0-7730 GCF_035566355.1 Pedobacter sp. | reverse complement strand
AACTGGAATCCAGAATGGAAAGCGAAAGCTGTTCTCCGCCTTTAAAATAAAATTTATAATTACTCTCAGGACTGCCTGCAGTACCAGTACCAATCACATAAAACCCCTCATATTCCGGATAAAATTTAAAACCAAAGTAACCTTTAGCATTAGCCTTCGCACTGGCAATTTCTATTGATTTGCCCTCTTCAACTTTAAATAACTTTACTGTCTTAGTGGTTTCTTTCTTTAGCAAGCCCGTAACAACAGCGGGTGTCTGTGCATATACCGTACTGAGGCTCAACAACAACAATACGACTATGCTATAAATTTGTTTAGTATTCATTTAAATGTATATAAAGTGATAAAATAACATAATTAACGTTCTCTATAATCCAGACTCACAATCTTGCCAAAACCAGTATAACTTTCTGTAGATTTCAGATCCCCGTTTAAAGGAGGTACCTCAAAAAATTCCAGTCTGCCATTTCGATCAGCAGACAATCCAGGATTGTAACTCGCTACAATCAACTGATTCACCTTCTCTTTCAAATAAGGTGTATTCTGGTTAAAGATATTTTGGAACTTAATTAGACTAATCTCCTCAGATCCTTTATCCAACATCAGTTTACTTGTTTTTAAAGAAGTATCATATTCATATAAACGCCCCTTAACCGTATAGAGTAAATAACCATAAGTTGGGCTAACTGCAAATTTTTCAGCAAGTGCAATATCGGAACCCAAAACTTCCGAAAAATAAGACTGAGTTCCTGTAAAAGGATTGAATCGTGCCAAAAACAACTTACCGGCAGGATTTTTTAATACGGCGAATATTTCTCCATTATTATAATCTGTATATTCCATATAGACCAGGTCCATACCAATATTGCTGGCATCATATAAAGGTGTTTGGCCAGCCGGAATAGTGCTTACACTAGGTTCATTATTCCCATGTCGTAAGAACCGTTTTTTATCCTTATCAAAAAGAATGGCAATGGGGGTAAAGTTTTCCCAGTCCATAGCTGCTGCAACAAATGGAGCTGGTCTAAAAGGAGTTACTTCTCCATTAACCAAATTGATTGGTACACCATAATGAATATTATATACATAATAATAATAATAAACATTACCACCAGAATACATATAAGAAGTTCCTGTATTCTCTTTTACGGGCGAGAAAAAATCAGCGTGGAAACCTTCTCCAACATTGCTTACCATTTCATAAGCCAGGTTAAATGTCTTTTTCCATTTAAATGTTTCCGGATCGATCCGGTTAGTTGACTGGTCTGTAGACACATAAATACCATAAGTTGTAAAATTATATCCATAGCAGGTAACATTCATCGGCTTACCCTGAAGCACAAGCTCTGAACCTGTACGTCCCAAAACATCTGTAATTGGGCTATATACATTGTCAATTTTAGAGATCATGTCTAATCGGCCCTTTCCATTCACCTCATTCAAGACCATCCAGCCCTCATAAATACTCGTTTCTACCTTCAAAGAAACTTTCGTTGTTGTAATTACCCCTGTCTTATTGTCCTTAACATTATAATACAGCCAATAAGATCCCGGCGGCAATTGCATCGTAATATCTAAGTTTTTTGTCGTAGCCAGTTCTTTACGTTGATCCGCAGGCAACATATTTGCTGCGTTCACATTCATAACAAACCATTCATAGCCATAAGTGCCATCCTGTGCCTGGCTAAATTTTAAACTTGGGGTTATTTTCAGAGGATCTCCCAATTTTATTATATAAGAAGGATTAATTCCCTCGGCAATTACCTGATTCAGTTCTTGATAGTTATAGTTTCCCAAATCCTTTTTACAAGAAAAAAAGATCAACGCTGCCGCCAGGCAAACTATAGGTTTAATATATTTGTACTTCATTATTTCGTTGGTTTAAATAAACAAATTACTGGACACCAGGCCCCATAGTCATCTCCGATCCATCTTCATCATAAATGGTCTTTCCATCTGCTTTCATCTCATTGAGGTAGCGCTGCATAAAACCGCCATAATAAAGTACTTTTGCAATAGGCGTGTCGTAGGTATCTAGTTCCGAGATATTAAAATTCATCACTTCAGCCATTAGAAAGATCTTTTTTCGGCTGAATGTCCCAAAATAAAAGTCAAACCAAAGTTTAGGTTGCTTAAGAATATCATTTACCCAAACTATTTGTTTGATATAGCTCAGCTTCTTACCTGTAGATGAATTGAGAACCGTTGATTGCATTAAGGTTTTGAACTGATCATTCTCTATCAGATTAAGCACTAGTTTAAAATCTTTATCCTGCATCTCCTTGGTCCGTTTTAGCCGGATCCTGAGGGTATCCGCTACCTTATTTGCTGGGATAATAAATTTTTGGTTTAATATTTCATATTGCTGCTGCTTTGCTAAAGTTGAAGACGGATCAATAACCAGATTATAAACCCGATCTGCAGAAGTTGTGGCCCCTGTCGCTCTAACCACCAATTTAAGAACCGAATCTTTAACGGTTTCACCGGCAAATGCGAAGGAGATGACTGTACTGTCACTAACCGGCTTTTTATCAATACTTTCAACCGCATTAGCAAAATAAATACTTGCCTGACCATCATAAGTTTCAAGGCCTTTTTTACAGGAAACCATTACACTGCCAATCAACAACAGCAAAAAAATGGTATATATTTTTTTATTCATGATCTTTATTTTTTGTTTATCTAGGGCTTGTTTCAGATAAAGGCAGTGGAAAAACATATTTTGTTGCATTCATACTAATGTTCCCAGTAGAAGACAAAGGATTAGGAATACTACTAAGATTTCTTCTTTTATAGTAATACCACAATTGCCCTTCACCAAAAAACTCCTTCTGATATTCCTTTTGCAGTTCCGTATTTAACACTGCACCCGCCGGAAGATTAAGAAGCCCTCGTTTATTACGAACTGTATTTAAATAACCCAAATCTCCATAAGCCTCAGCTGCTATATAATACATTTCACTTAATCTGATCAGCGGCATGACATAACGATAAATGGTTGTTTTATCTACCAGATCAGCATATTTAAAAAAAGTACGGTATGACTTGCCCCCAATACCCGTTAAAATCCATTCCGGATTATAACGGTAATCATTTTCATTATTCTCATAAGTCGTTTTTAGGCGTGCATCCAGAGGCGCCAGGATTTGCTTATCTTGCAGATCAGGAGAAAAATTATCCCGATAATTTTCGTACATATCTAAACTCTGAAGTCCAAAAAGTAATTCGGTACTAAATACACGATCAGGATTGGCTTTATCAGATAAAATTTTACCAGGTGTGATCCAGGGAAATGTCGCAGCATTATCGATAACAGTCTTTGCAGCAGCAGCGGCAGAGATCTTGTCCCCACGATATAGATATACCCTGGCTTGCAATCCCTTTACTGCAAAATAATTCATGCGATAATTACGGCCGCTGGTCAGAAAATTCACATTATCATTTGGACCAGGAGTATTCACGCCTGTTGTCCTTACCGGATCATTTGTTAATAATTGTTCTGCCTTTTTCAGATCTGCGATCACAAGGTTCATCACCTGGTTTGCCGGTAAAATATCATTCACAGCTGTTCCCGCAGTGGTATAATAAGGTATGGACACCTTTGTAGAATCTGAGGTACCATAGACAGGCCCATACATCCTGAGCAGGTCAAACTGCAAAAATGCGCGAAGTCCATATGCTTCCCCCTTAAATATAGCCTCAGATTTTGAATCGAGTACCCCAGGATAAGCCTCCAGACTCTTAATGAGCTTGTTGACATTTACTACATCCACATAGGCATTTGTCCAGATAGCATCCAGATCTGCCATTACAGACTTATCTGTATAGGTATAGGTTTGGTATTTAGTCAAATTATGCAGCGTACCCACATTATAGCGTTGTGCAAAAACATCCATCAGAGTGCTTGTTAAAGTTGCACCATACAGTTTGGTTTTCCCCATATCCAGATAAATACCATTCAATGCTTCTGCGATACCTGCGGGTGTACTATACAATTGTTTTTCCGTAAGTTTATCCTCTGGCTGCACATCCAGCCATTTTTTACAGGATACCATAGGAAGCAGTAAGGTCATTCCCAGAACTGCTGTTAAAATATTTTTAATTGATCTCATAGCTGTTGATTCTAAAAACTTGCATTTAAACTAAAGGACACTGACCTGGCAAAAGGATAATCAATACCACGCTCCTGCTGTACTGTAGAAACGCGAAAGAAATCATTCATATAACCATTTACACGCAGGTCGGACAAGCCCAGACGATTCAGCCATTTTCTTCCCTGAAAGTTATATCCAAAGCTCACAGATTCACCACTAAGCATATTTTCATTCTGTACAAAACGTGAGGATTTTGGAGTTGTAGTTGTTAAACTGATCGATTTAAACTGAGCAATATCTCCAGGTTGTTTCCAACGGTCATATAAGGCACGTTTATCTTGGTTATTTACCAAACCCTGTACATTAATGTTTTCAACTTTATTATAGAGCGCATCATTAAAAACATCCCTACCGAGAATATACCGGATAACCAAGTTGAAATTAAAGCCTTTATAACTGACCATATTGGTAAAAACACCTTCTACCTTTGGTTGTGTGCTACCCACGCGGGCAATGTCATTTGGATCATAAATGAAGGTATATTGTCCATCTTTTTTTAAGAATACCTCCATACCTGTTCCAGGATCAATACCCATGGAAGGTACTGCCCAAATGTCTTGCGGGCCATAGCCATCTTTATATCTAGTTAAACTATTGCTGTTTTGTGCTTTTGTGTTTAATGAAGCTAGTTTATTATTAAAACCATCATACTTGCTGGTATAGCTTGTACCGGTAAGTCCGATGGTCCATAAAACACGTTCTGCCGGCCGGTAAATCGGCGAGTATTTAATGGAAGCCTCAACTCCCCTGGTATTTAACAGCCCAACATTCATCGGGAAAGATTTGATCCCTGTAGAAGACGGCAGATCTACAGCAACCACCAACGGATCAGTCTTTTTCTGATACACATTGGCATTAATGGTAAATCTGTTATCAAACATCACAATATCAGTTCCAAGACTCGTCTGAACAGAATTCTGCCATTTCAGATCTGGATTACCTAAACTATTTAGCGTAACTCCTTGTCCAAATAAGTTGATGTATGAATCATATCCATAAGTGGAAATAGAAGAAACACTGGCAAAGTTTTGATTACCCGTCGTACCCATATTCGCATATAGTTTCAATACATTGATCCAATGTATGGCTTTCATAAATTGTTCATTGTGAATGTTCCATCCAACACCACCACTCAAATAAGGAGAATATTTTTTATTGGCACCAAAAGCAGTTGAGCCGTCATAGCGATAAGAAAAATCCGCCAGATATCTGCTTTTGTACGCGTAATTAGCAGACGCCAGAATAGCGTTCGTACGTGTTTTGCCAAGCGCTGTAAGCGGTTTGGAGTTCGGCTTATAACTATAAGCAAACCCAGGATTCCCATTGCTGGAAGATGGAAATCCAACAGCATCAAATGTGATGTTATCATTATCATCATTTCTCATCTCCGTACGAAGATTGGCTGTTAAAGAGTGGGTGCCAGCAAACACCTTACCATAGGTTAACATCAAGTAACCATTATAGTTAAAATTATTCGTCCTGCTATTTCTATAAGATCCCTTTTCAAAAATACTTGTATCGTCAAAAGCAGTATTCAACGGCGATAAGAAATTAATCTGAGTTGTACTTCCTTTTTGTACCTGAATAGCCCCTTGAACCTTAAATTCCCTACTTACATCAATAATCATTTGAAGGTTATTCTGAATAGCAATATTCTTAGTATCGTTGATACTGTTCAAACCAGCATTGTATAACGGATTAGGTACATAATACCATTTGTTTGCATTGTCACCGCTCACTTCCAGATATCGTTCATTTGGACTATCCTTTCTGTAATATGGATTTGCATTTACAAAATTTGTAAAAGAGCCGTATGGAGACTCATCAGCTTTATACCCGCTTATATATAATTTATTGGAGAAATTGAATTTTCCTTTTCTATAAGAAAGATCCACGTTGCCAGCCCAATCATTTCTTCCCGATCCCTTCATTGCACCAGTTGTTTTCTTGTAGCTTAAACCCACACCATACCGGAGCGCATCATCGCCGCCATCGGCATAAATAGAATGACGCTGACTGAAACCCGTTTGTACCGGTACATTTAACCAATACGTATTTACACCACGTTGTACTTCAGCCAGATGAACATTGTATAAAGAATCCAGATCCAACTGATAGATTGGAGCATTTGAAGTCCCGTCAAAATAAGTATATCTCCCCGAAAGTCTTTCAAACTCCAGCTTTTCTGCAGCATTCATCATATTATACCCTTTCAGATCTGGCATTTCAATGTTAAAGTCGCTGGTATAGTTCAGGTTCATCTGCCCTTGTCTTGGTTTGAGGGTTTCAATAACCACTACGCCATTTGAAGCTTTTGAACCATACATCGCCGTTGAAGCTGCGTCCTTCAAAATAGTTACCGAAGCAACCCGGTTCTGATTCAGGTCTACAATTGTCCTTAAACTGGTTTCAAAACCATCCAGAATAAACAATGGTTGATTGGGATCAGAAGCAAACTGATCCTGCAGAGATGACGAAATGCTGGTTTTTCCCCTGATCTCAATATTAGGCAGCGCATTCGGATTAGAACCAAACTGATTGTTTTCAATCTGGATGAAGGAGGGATCTAAAGCACGCAGGCCCTGGATAATATTTTGATTGCTCACCGCCCGCAACTGTTCTCCAGTATAAGAAGCCGTGGCTCCGGTAAAACTATTCTTATTCCTGGTAATTCCAGTACCGGTAACCACCACATTTTTCATATTGTTTTCAGCAATCTCCAGCTTAACCGTAAGTTCTTGTTGTCCTGCTTTAAATTTAATTTCCTGACTGATATACCCAATATAGGAAACAACAACAATATCATGTTCTGAAGCATTGATACGGAAACGACCGTCCTTGTTACTTATAGTTCCCCTGGATATATTTCCCTTAACTCTGATCGATGCTCCGGCAATAGGTCTACCAGCTTCGTCTAACACAATACCATTTACCTCCGCTTGTTGTTTCTGAACAAGTTGAGGTACTTTTATCTTAATAATGATCGTTTTATCTTCAACAAAATAAGCCAATGGCTGATCTGCAAAGCATGCTTGCAGAACCTCATCCAGCGAAGCCTTTACTACATGAATATTCACCGGTTTTGCCATCTTAACCTGTGGGTTAGTGTATACAAAATCATATCCGCTTTGCTTTCTGATTTCTTTAAATACTTCCTGTAAAGACGCATTGGTGCTATTAAGTGTGATTCTTTGGGCATAACCACCAGCACTCACCTGGAGCAACATAGTGGTCATTAGAATAAAGATTAGGTTTATTCTCATTATAAATTTTCTTTGATCTGCTGTTTTGATCCGCTGAAGAATCAAATCAATGATTAGCATTAGGAAATTTGCCGCACAAGCAAACTTCCTGCGCTGAAATAGCGCATTAAATTTCATACATTTGAATTTAGTCCTCCTCTTCTGTGGTTGAGCAAAATAGTGAGGAACGGTTTGGAATTTAGTTGATTAGTGTATTCAGCATGGTATCTGCGGGTCCAGACCATCAGCCAGGGGTGGGTCCAATCACTCCTGGTTATTTTAAGACCCTGTTATAGTAGAGTTATGGCATAACAGTTACCCTCCTTCCTTCAAT
>NZ_DATMRL010000443.1:0-5091 GCF_035566355.1 Pedobacter sp. | reverse complement strand
TGAATAAAGTTCAATTTAATGATATCACCTTCTTTGATTTTTTCTTTCCCTTCTGATTTATGTATCATGTACATTAAACCACCCGGTCCTTTTTTGTAGTTATTACAAGCAGCTAAACCAAGCGTAGCTGCAAAAAGAAGTACTAAAGTTTTTTTCATTGCGTTTTTTGTCGTTTTATTTTTTTATCGTTTTGTTTATTTGATCTCAGCGGTCCTCAAGAGGGCTTCGCCGTTTTCGTTTATTTATTTTTAAATTCAGCGGTCCTCAAGAGGACTCTGCCGATACTTTTATTGCAATAACTGTGTTTTATACTCTGTCAAAATAGATTTAAATTTCTCCACAGTATCTGTTAAACTCTCATCAGAAGCACCACCTGCTGCATTTCTGTGCCCGCCTCCATTGAAATACTTTTTACAGATCTCATTGGCAGGAAAATCTCCGGTAGAACGTAAAGAAAGTTTAACCCGGTCAGTTCTTTCTATAATGAAAGCAGCCAGCCTGATGCCGTTTACAGACAAGGCATAGTTTACAATCCCTTCCGTATCACCGGTAACAATATTATATTTTCTAAGTTCTTCGGCAGTAACTGTAATGATAGCTGTATTGAATTCCCTTAAAATCTCCAGTTTGTTGGTTAAGCAATGTCCTAAAAAGCGTAAACGGTTTTCAGTAGCATTATCGTATACCAGCTGGTGAATTCTCCAGTGTTCCGCTCCTGCATCGATCAGATCTGCTCCTATCCTGTACACTTCTGAAGTTGCCGAAGGAAAGCGGAAAGAGCCCGAATCTGTCATGATCCCTGTATACAAACAGGTTGCAATGTCTTTAGACATGAATGCGCCATCTTCAAGTTCGTGCACAATAAATTCGTAAACCAGTTGGGCAGCTGCACAGGCATTGATGTTCCAGCACCGGTAATCGTCAAAATCTTCCGGTTCCAGGTGGTGATCGATCATGATCTTATAAGCTTCTGAAGCCCGGATCACTTCTCCAAGTTCATTGATCCTGCTCAGGGTATTAAAGTCCAGGCAAAAGATCAAAGAGGCCTCGGCTACATGCAGGTCTGATTGTTCCTTTTGTTCTGTATATATAATAACATCTGAGTTATTAGGAAGCCAATGCAGAAAGTATGGATAATCTGTCGGTGTAATCACCTTAACGTGGTGTCCTTTCTGGATAAGGTAAGCATACAAACCCAGGGACGAGCCCATTGCATCGCCATCTGGCTTATGATGCGTTGTAATTACAATTTTCTGCGGCGTTGCCAGCAAAGATTTTAGTTCTGAAAGAGATAACATATATTTCGCTGCAAAGCTAACAATTTAATGAAGAAATGAATGCCTTTATATTTCAAGCTTTAATATTACCAGTATAAAACGTAATTTTGCAAAAAAATTAAAACAAAAATGGCTACAAACAGAACTTTTACAATGATCAAGCCTGATGCTGTTGCTAACGGACATATCGGAGCAATCATCAACGACATCACTTCTGCAGGTTTCAAAATCATTGCATTAAAGTATACTAAATTAACTCCTGAGACTGCAGGTAAATTTTACGAAGTTCACAAAGAGCGTCCTTTCTATAAGGATCTTGTTGAATTCATGTCTTCAGGTCCTATTGTTGCTGCGATCCTTGAAAAAGACAATGCAATTGAAGATTTCAGAAAATTGATCGGCGCAACTAACCCTGCAGAAGCAGCTGAAGGTACTATCCGTCAGAAATACGCAAAATCAATTGATGCAAATGCCGTTCATGGTTCAGACTCTGATGAGAATGCTCAAATCGAAGGTGATTTCTTCTTTACAGCAGACGAACGTTTCTAAGCATTACACGAAACAACTTATAAAAAAAGCACCTCATAAGGGTGCTTTTTTTATGCCCATCTCTCCCTCAGAACACATCTAAACTATCCCTCTGCTACATCCCCGGACTCTCCTCCCGGTTAAACACCCTGAAAGCTTATTTCTCTTCTTTTTCTTTATGTTTCAAAAATGTATAACTTTCCACTTTCAAATCTTAGCACAGCTACATACTTAACATTTAAACACATAATGAAAACAGCCTTTATCGCCTTGTTGCTTCCTTTAACGACATTCACAGCAATTGCGCAAACCAAAAAACACCCCGTAAAAAAAGCAGTTGTAAAAGCTCCTGCCATCAAAAACGGCCTTGACTCTGCCAGTTACGCTTTTGGAACCAGTATGGCAGCGAACCTGAAAAACAACGGTGTTACCGCTTTAAACTATGAACTTTTTATCCAGGGACTTAAAGACACCTTCACCGGCAAAGCTCCCCTGATGTCAGGTGAGAAAACACAAACAGCCATCAATAACCTCTTTGCCGGAGCAAGCAAGAAAAAATATGCCGGTATCATTGCAGAAGGAAAGACATTCCTGGAAAACAATAAAAAAACAGCAGGTGTAAAAACTACGGCCAGCGGTTTACAATATATTGTACTTAAAGAAGGTAGCGGCGCACATCCGGCTGCAACAGATACCGTAACTGCACATTACAAAGGCACCCTACTGAGCGGCAAACAGTTTGACAGTTCTTATGACAGAAATGAACCTCTGGCTTTACCCTTAAACCGTGTTATTCCAGGATGGACAGAAGGGATACAACTCATGCAGCCAGGCTCTAAATACAAATTTTTCATCCCATACAACCTGGCTTACGGAGAACGCGGTGCCGGACAGGATATCCCGCCATACAGCACATTGATCTTCGAAGTAGAGTTGCTTAAAATAAACGGCAAATAGTCCTTCTCAAACCATTTTCATAAATCATTGTTATCTAGGAAAACAATGATTTATGAATCTTAAAAAATATCTTCCTCTTGGAATAGTTGCCCTTCTTGTGACCACCTTAAGCAGTTGCTCTGTAATAGAAGGCATTTTTAAAACCGGTGTATGGACTGGTGTAATTATCGTCGTGATTATCCTTGCCCTGATCATCTGGGTAATTGCCAAAGTGTTTGGCGGCGGTGGAAAGAGCTAAAAGAATTAAAGAAACACGATTTCTGTGATGACCTCAGAACCGGTACGTTCATTAATACTTTGGATAATGCCGGTTCTGACCATTAACAAATCGTTCTTGATGACCGAAGACTCGATACGTACAAATAATTTTTTATTATTTACATAGATCTGAGTAGTCCTGTTGGCAATAGCTTTACCCATAATTTCCGGCCATAAAGCCACTACTGAAGTTTGATCAAACTTCCCTTTCAATTTATAGACAGCCAATAATTTATCGATGCCTTCTTTTAAAGTAATATCATTCGGTTTACGCATGTTTTACAGCCCCGTTATCTACGTCGAATAAAGTTACGGGAACTTTAATGCTATTAAAAATATTCAGCACTCTTTCTTTTCCGGTATCTGTAATAAAGATCTGTCCAAAATCATGATGGGAAACCATTTCCATTAATTTTCTCATGCGATGATCGTCCAGTTTGTCAAAAATATCATCCAGCAGCAGCAGCGGTTTAAATCCTCTGTATTTTTGCAGGTAAGCATACTGGGCCAATTTAAGGGCAATCAAAAAAGACTTTTGCTGCCCCTGAGACCCAAATTTCTTTAAAGCCATTTCCCTGATGGTAAAGACCAGTTCATCTTTATGAATACCTACCGTAGTTCTTTCCAGAACCTTGTCTTTCTCTGCGGCCTGCTGCAGTAAGGCTTCAAACTGATGTTCGTTTAATTGTGACTGATACAACAAATGAACTTCTTCCTGTTCCTCCGTGATGAAGCTATAATATTTATTAAACAAGGGAATAAATTCCGCCATGAAACTTTTACGTTTCTCAAAAAGCTTATTGCCCGAAGCCACCAGCTGTTCATCAAAAATCTGCAGCAATGCCGGATCGTATTTCCGGGTAAGGGCAATTTGTTTAAGCAGCGCGTTTCTGTTCAGCAAATGACGGTTGTATATGATCAACTCATCCAAATACCTGGAATCTGTTTGAGAGATCACATTGTCCATAAACTTTCTGCGCTCTTCACTCCCATCCATGATCAGGTTGACATCATAAGGAGAAATCATCACCACCGGAAACAAACCGATATGATCGGCCAGCTTCTCGTATTCCTTTTTATTTCTCTTGAACTGCTTCTTCTGATTTTTCTTTACGCCACAAGTGATCTTCTCATTCTTCTCTTTCCGGTCAAAATCGCCTTGTATTAAAAATAAATCTTCTCCCGATTTTATTTGCTGGCTATCAATCGGATTGAAATAACCTTTACACAAACATAAATAGTGTATGGCATCTAGCAAATTGGTTTTTCCTGCACCATTATTGCCCACAAAGGCATTTACCGTCTTTGAGAAACGCAGATCGGCATCTGTATAATTCTTGAAATTTAATAGGGTAATGTTTTTTAACCACATAGTTTATAGCCTCAAAGTTACCGTTTACCTTCGTTAAATCATTAAAGTTTAATTAAATACTAAAGAAAGGGGTTGATACTTTGAACGAAAAATGTATTTTTGCAATCCTTAATTTTTTTAAAATAAAATGTCCGCAACAGAAAAAGAACTCAACAACCCTGTAAGAAAGGGCTCTTTTGTACAAGAAAACTCAAAAAGCCTGTTATTTATTGCAGGTGCAGTAGTGGTATTAATTGGTATCTATATCTGGTACCAAAATGTATATTTAAAAGGTAGGGCTGAAGAAGCAACTGCAAAAATGTACAAAGCTGAGCAATATTTAGGTGTGGATTCTTTAGCCAATAAAGCCATTAACGGCGATGGTGGTTATCCAGGTTTTGAACAAATTGCCAATGAATATGCCAATACAAAATCTGCCAATCTGGCCAATCTTTATTTAGGCGGTATTTATTTACGTAAAGGTGAATACAAAAAAGCGACTGAAGCTCTGGGTAAATATTCTGAAACCGGAAGTCCGGTGGCAGATCCGCTTGCTCTGGGTTTATTAGGTGATGCATACAGTGAGTTGAAAGACTACAAACAAGCAGCAACTTATTATAAAAAAGCAGCTGATAAAGCCAGCAATAAATTCACTTCTCCAATGTTCCTGAAAAAACTAGGCCTGGTAAATGAACAATTGAAAGACTTCAAAGGTGCTGA
>NZ_DATMRL010000442.1:0-9800 GCF_035566355.1 Pedobacter sp. | reverse complement strand
GCTGAGCTTCAGGCTGTCCAAGTTCAGTTAGCGACTGTTCCAATTCAGCCAATACCTTATCTGAGGTATCGTTCATCATTTTCATCGCCGCCATGGTACGATCCAGCAGATCAAAGGCAGAATCCGGCAACCGGCGATCTTTCATGTAACGTTTGGCCAGACGAACACATTCCGGAATAGCCTCTGCCTGTATCTTAAGCTGATGATGGTCTTCATATTTTTGCGTCAGTTTTTCGAGCATTTTTATGGCTGAAGCCTCATTCGGTTCATTCACCTGCAACACCTCAAACCTCCTGCTGAAGGCTTGCTCAGGCTCAATAATCTTTCGGTATTCATCTATAGTGGTTGCACCAATGACTGTAATCTCGCCTCTGGCCAGTTCGGGTTTAAGCAAATTACCTACTCCACCTCCAATGGGTCCCTTGTTGTCTAAAAGCGTGTGGATCTCATCTATAAAGAGCACCGCTTTATCAAACTGTTTAATTTCTTTTAAAATATTTTTCAACCGGTCCTCAATCTCTCCCTTATAGGAAGCACCTGCAATCAGGGAGCCCAGATCAAGTTCAAAAAGTTGCACATTTTTGAGCAGATCAGGAACATTGTCGGCAATAATATCCTGCGCAAAACCATCTACAAGCGCCGTTTTGCCCACACCTGCATCACCGGTAATGATGACATTAGGTTTTGTTCTGCGGCAAAGAATTTCCATAATCATCCGGGCCTCTTTATCCCGGCCAATGATCGGATCTGTCTTACCCTCTCTTGCCAGGGCAATACGGTCGATACAATATTTGTGCAATGAAGAGGCTGCCCCGCTGGCTTTTCCTGTTCCCTTATCAGAAGAGGCTGGAGAAACCGCGTGCTGAATTTCCTCATCTTTGATATACAGATCCAGAAGTTCCTTTTCTTTAATGGGAAAAGACTTTAGCTGGTCCGGTTGAAATCCTATCGTCGGTTTGCAAAGCGCCGTGAGCACACAAACCGGAGTGATCAAATCAAGTCCAAGTTTAATACGGACCAGATCGGCCTCTTCAAAAACTTTTGAAATTTCGGCGCTGCCTTTTACGTCTTCCGGCGCCGAAGCAGTCTTATCCAGTTCATCGATCCGAACTTCCGCCCATTCACTGATGTATTCTTCATCCTTTCCAATGGAACTTAAAAAGGTCCGTAGCCCTACTTCCTTGTGCATTAAACCTTTCAGCAAATGCGCAGGAGAGAATTCCGGATTATGATACTCTTTAGCCAGAGACTGGGCTATCCTGATGGCTGTTTTAACCGACTCGCTGATATTTGTAAGACTCATAGCTATTATGGTTTTTCAGTTTCTGGTTTTTGATTAAAATTTCCTTCGGTGATGTAGTAGTAGTTTTTTCCGTTAGAAATGAATTGCTGCCCAACCTGTGTCGCCTTTTTGAAGTTATCGCTTGTACTCATCAAGAACTTGATATAAGCTTCAAAGTCTGGCTGTGGCATTTTACTGGATTTGGATAGTTCACCCACCTTATACTTATCCAGGAGCTCTGTACTTACCGGCAATCCTATTACCGTCTGGATGTACTTAGCCAGGGTCATGTCCTTGATTTCTCCTTTAGAGATCTTCAAATCCAGGAGGTTTTTGGGGATATTCAGGTAGTTTTTAAGCAGCTTGCTTCTGAAAGAAGATTGATCTGGTTGCAAGTTCTGCCCGATCATCAGGGAGAATATATCGTTGATCTGTTTATATTCCATGGTATTTAGCACCACTATATATTGCATCAGGTTCTTGTTTTTAGAAACTATATCTGCGGGTGCGCTGGAAGTCAGATAATACTTAAATGCATTATGTGGCATTTTGTCTGCAACATCATCTGAAACAGGAGGCAAAAGAAAGCTTTCTACATATGGAGACAACTTTTTACGTTCTATTCCAGTTAACCTAAAGGCGCTATCCAGTGAGTTGATCTGACTGTTAATATCATAGTCAGTTTCTCTCATGAAACGTTTAACCGCTACTGTGATCAATTCATTGGAATTGACAGCACCTTTAGCCGGAAAAACCACTCCACCCTGGATCAAACTGTTTTTTGGATAGTCCAGATAATAAGATACCGAATCCAACTGGCTGGTGTTATAGGCCTGGGTATTATTTAGCCCTTCACCTTTTACCATGAAACGTTTCTTTCTGTCTGCAAGGTATACTGCAGATTCTGACACCAATCTTTTAGATTGCAATACAAAGTTATTGAATGTAGGGTCATAATCGCTATACATTTGTATAGACAACAGTCTGGCATCTGCTCTGGCAAATTCTTCAGAAAGGTCACTCAGCTGGGTGGCCGAAGCCACTTCATTTCCGGTACTTCCAATCAATACAACAAGATTGGTTTCATTAACATGTCCCTTCAATAGGTTCAGACCCGAACGGATCCCATCATAAACGGGTTGCTGATTGATTCTGCTGGTACACCTCTCCGTTTTCCTGGCTTCAACCGTCAGGAAATCCATCAGTTTACGGTAGTCCGGAGATACACCGGCTGTACTGAAAATCCCTGGAGCAGTGCAATTGGCCGCGTCTCTGTACACTACCGCACCATAACTGATCTGATTTTTCCTGTCGTACTCATTAAAAACATTTTCAAAAGATTGTATGGTATTCCTTAAGCCCGAGAAATATTTTCTCATCGGACTTCCCCCATCCAGAACAAAGATCACATTGATCTTGTGGATGTTCTTTCTAAGGTTGAGATAAGTGGAGTAAGGTAAACTGGCCCCATTAATGGTAATCACGCTGTTGCCCGATTTGTTATACACATCCGTTGCGACTCCGAGGGTATAGGGTCCCTTTCCATCATTTGCAACAATCGGAGTACTCCTTAGAATCAGGTCATTATCTGTATCTAAAAGAGGGTCTGCATGCGCATTATGGAGTAATAAGGATAGGGAATCAGCCTGTTCATAAGAACTAAATTGCTGTGGGGCGATATATAAACGGTCTCCCCAATTATGAATGGCGTCTGTTCCAACCCAGCCTGTAATGCTTTTTCTGGCACTGTCTGCGACCAGCTGATCTTCGTTTCCAATCAGGTATTTTTTATCGTCTTCAGATTTCTTATACACATAGGTAATCTCATGCAGCCGTATCTTTGCAATTCTCTTTTTTAATTCCGGTGAATCATACACATACACCGAATCTGTATTGTCAAAATATACTCTTGAAGCAGTTAAAGGTGTTTTTCCGTTGACAATAGCAATTGCCTTTTCTGAATACCCGTTTTGCGGATTAGAATAAGACCTTTGCCACAAGAGCAATTTAGATTTAGGGATCCAGCCATAACTAATAGCGGTTTTCTTATCGTTAATCTTTCTGCCCCTGATCATTCCAGCTTTATACTTAATCAGCTTCAGGTAACCGTTTTCTTCCTGTGATACATAGAAGGGTTCCATAAAGTTTAATTTTTTCATCATCAAACTCCCACCAGGGCTGGTCGTCGTATAGTTATCTGCACGGTCGGAGAATACGATCCATGGAAGTTTTGATGTTCCGCCATCTTCAACAACCTGAGTCGATGAACTTGGTTTCGCATAAGATTTAGGCATATATTTCACCTTTTTACCAAAGGAAAGTGGCGATTGGGCCATAACAAAGGCAGTTTGGGTGACAAGGAGGACAAGAGATATAATTCGTTTCATAGGGTTTATTTTTTAACTGTCTTTGCAGAATGTTGTTTGATGTTCACAAGTGTCGCACAGGTAGAGCTTGGGCTGATCGTGAGCTGTGCTTCATCGACCACGATCTCCCCCCCAAAGGTGAGTCCCATGCAATAGGAATAAAAGTCTGTTGCTTTTTTAGCACTGTCCTGCTCCACATTTACGGTAACCTTTTCATTATTGCATAGGTACTTACGAACCAGGTAATAATAATTGGTATTGAAATCTGCTCCATTAGCAATCGCCTGTAATCTCGCCCTGATGTCGTCAATCACTTTGCGTTCACCTTCTCCTGGAACAACCATATCCGTCTCCAGTTCTGCGTTGGGATCTGTAATGAAAATGGTATGAAAGATTGGTCGGTGGCTTTTGTCTGTGTTGAGCTTCACCAGATATTTACCCGGTGCGTGGTAAGTGTACAAAGCGGTCCTGCCTTTCACATCTACCCTATTGGTTTCACCAAATGACCAGTCAAACTGGGTGGCTTTACCATCTGCTTCAAGTCTCACTTCTTCATCTACAACGCCTGAAGTTGGGCCGCTGATGGTGACCAACGTATCTATAGCGGCAGCCACGGTGTCTCTAACGGTCACCGGGAACTGCTCCTTTAACTCCCCGTCTACGGTTAAACGGACAATATAAGAACCAGATTTCAAATAACGATAGGTTCCATTTTGGCTGGTGGCTTTTGCCCCATTACCAAATTCCCAGATCCATTTTTTTGCATTTCTGGTATTATCAGTAAATACCAGGTCTTCATTTAAAGACAATTCATTTCTTAAGATCCTTGCATCAATAGTACGTTTATCAAAAACGGAACTCTTAAAGAGAAAGATAAGCGCGGCAAGGATTATAATTGCAATAAATATGTACAGGAAAATATATCCCTGTGAATTACTGCTTACTGATTTTCCTGAGGTAGTCGTTTCGGCCATTTTTTTATAGGTTGATTTTTTTTTATAGGTATTGCATCATTTAATTTATCTGTTCTGGCTGCCCAATGTCTGCCTTAGTTGCCGGGTAGACAACTTACAGTCCTCAAGCGATTTATTCAGTCTGTCAAGATCTGTTCTGTTTCCTTTAAGTTCCCTGCGGTCATAAAACAAATCGTTGTACAGTTGTGAAGCCTGTAAAAAGGTTTTATACCGTTGATCTGAGGCTCTTCTCTGATAGGCAGCCTTAATAGAGCCTAATGAATTCTTAATATCGCTTTCCAGGAAAACGGCTTGTACTCCGGGATCAAATCTCATAATTTGTTTATAAGTGGAGTCAATGGTTGGCCTCTGGTCTCTAATCGTTTCTTCAAAATCAGCATTTCTGGAAAGTTGATCTGCCAGGTCTTGTTTAGAAACCATTCTTCCGTCGCCATAATCGTGAAAAATCCCGTAGCTTAGCAGCCCTGTGGTAAACACAAAAATTCCGATAAAAAACAGGAATTGTTCTCTTCTTTCTCTTATACTTAGCTTAATCATATCTATCGGGTAAATCTTCCGGACCTGATTTTCTTTGCTGCGGTCTGGTTGGTTTTTAAGCAAGACTCCAGTTGGGTCCTGATGTTCTCAATCTGAAACTTGGTGGTGAACAATGAATCTTGTATCCCTGCCATCTGGGCAACATCATCGGTCAGCTTCTTATAAAGCAGAAAGCTTCCAACACCAGGAGGTTGCTCCTTAATCAGGTCTTTGATCTTGAAATTTGCATTTTGGATATCTTCCAGCAGAATGGCCTGGTTATTCATCTCCTCCGAATTAATGGAGGTATATTTAGACAACTGTTTGAACCGAAGCAGGATCACGTCGAAGTTTTCATTGATCTGTTTTCGTTTTGACAGGAGTTGATCGGTTTGCTTCACTTGCTTTTCCAGCAGGCTGTACTCAAATTTAGACGCTGCAAAAAACAGATAGACACAAAATATTGAAAAACTGGTGAGAAGGATAAAATTTAAGACAAAAATCCTATAGGATCTAGTCAGTTCCTGAGCATTAATTGGTTTCATAGGGCGATGTAGGTAGGTAGTTTTTTAAAAAAATTATATTTATTTCTTCATTTATTCTTGTTTTCTTATTTCTTGTTCCCAAAATTGGTCGCAATATTGATTATCCTTTTCAATTATTGTTCCATTTATACCCAGCTCTTTATGTCACATTTTTTATACAATAAACCCTTCCGTCTAAAAAATATTCTCGAAAACAAAGATTTAAATGAGGCAGATCTTGGCAAGTCAATTTCTCAAAATATTGAGCTTATCATATTTACCCGATATGGAGAACATCGGCATAACAATAATTTTGGATGTGAAATTTGGGACCTGGATTTTGAATTAATCGTTAGTGAGACCATTTGGGAAGAAAAATTCAGGCAATCTTTACTAAAATCGGTTGTGCACTACGAGCCCCGCTTGTATCAGGTGGAAGTCGAAATTAAAATGAGTGAAGTCGAAAAATTCTTTGCCATGAGAAATGTCACAGAGATTAAAAAGAAAGTTGACATCACGATTCTGGGAAGAATGAATATTACCGGAGAAAAATATTATTTTAATACCAGTTTATTTTTGAGCCCACTCTCAAGTTAAACTAAAATTGCTCTATTTTAAGGAAACATTGAACAAAATTATAGACACTTTAAAACTTCTAATCCCGGTAATCCACACTGAGGTGATGTCACCACCATCATCATAAACAAAATCTATACTAGCAATGAAAAATATATTCTACTCCTCTAAAGATGAAATCAGAAATCGAATTTTAAAGAATGCACAAGATTATTGGGGAATAAAAAATACCAACGATTTTGATCCCCTGGTTAAATTACTGGTCGAAGCCCTCAGTACAGAATTGTTCAACGTTTCCAATGATGTCCGTAATCTGGAGAATAGGATTTTAGATAAAATATCAAGGATTCTGGCCTCGGATACGCTTACCTCTGCAATCCCTGCTCACGCTATTTTACATGCACGCCCTTTCGAACCCACAGAAGTTATAGCAAACACGACCCAGTTCTTTTACAAAAAAAGATTTAAGGAAGCCGCCGAAAACAACAAAGAAAACACACTTGATGTCTTTTTCAGTCCGCTGAAGCCCGTAACGGTTTATAACGCGGGAATTTCCTTCTTTGCAAGTGGTCATAATTTATTTCAGTTAGACAGCCACCTTCACAAAACACTGGCTGCAAATACGTTTTCTGGCAGCCACTTAAAGAACAACACAGCGTAAGTCGGAATGGAGATCGCCCCTGGTATAGAAAAACTAAACGGCATAAGCTTTTATTTTGACTGGAAGAACTACGTTGTCAACGAGGAGGCTTATGACTTGCTTTCCCTATCTAAATTGACATTGAATGACCTTCCCATACACACTTCACTGAATAAATTTTATGTGGATCATCAAAAGCATGGAGAAGCTGCATTTGAAAAACAAGATGTCCTTCATCTGCTTTCACAAGATGTTCATGCTTTCTATTCTAAACGCTTTCTAACCATAGACCAGGAAGATCTTTTGCCTGCCCAAAACTACCTGAAACTTTATCCCGAAGAATTTGAACAGCTCTTTCCACCTACCACGCTTGGATTGTTTAAGAAACCTATGATCTGGCTAAAGATCCAGTTTCCGGCTGCAATTACAGAACAAATGCTGGAAGAAATGCACATCACAGTGAATGCCTTTCCTGTAGTGAATAAAAGATCAAACGAAATTAAACACAGGCTAAAAATGATGACCAATATCATTCCTGTAAAGCTGGGCCCGAATGACCAGTTTTTATGCGTCAGCCAGCTTACCGATAAAACGGGTTACTCTTACCTGGAGATTCCACACAGTCAGGATGAGGAAAGCAATACTGGATCCTACTCGATCCGTTATGGAGGAACCGAGAGACTGGACACCAGGAACGCAAAGGAAGTTGTAGATTATCTTTTCGAATTGCTTAGAGATGAAAAAGCCGCATTTTCTGCTTTTGGGTCTGATTTCTTAAACAGTTCTTTAAAGGATCTGGAACAAAACATCTCCATTATTGAGCAAAAAACACGCACACAGCTTAGCAATATTAAGGAGATGCTCAATTACATTATTGTTAAGCCTTTAGAGCATGTAGATATTATGTTCCTTGATTTCTGGACAACCAACGCAGAAATTGGAAATCAAATCCGGTCCGGAAGCCGTTTACAGGCTTTTGAGAACAGCAAAATTATACCTGAAAGTCTGTATTTTCTAAGTAATAGCGTTGGTGGCAGATCAAGATTAGACTCTACAAACCGTGTTCAGGCCTATAAATATGGTTTAACTACAGGCGACAGGATCGTAACGAAATCTGATATTGTTAATTTTTGTTTTTATGAACTGGGCAATAAGATCAAAGGGGTAGATATCCGTAAAGGTTTAATGCCTGCACAAAACCCAAAAGCCGGTTTTGTGAAAACAACAGATGTAATGATTACTCCCGCAGCACAAAATGGTTTAAATACCGACGAATGGAACTCCATCCTTGCGCTGACCAAATCAAAACTGGAGAACCGAAGTATTATGAATATCCATTACAGACTTCTCTTGAACTGATCATTAAAGATATACCGTATAGCCCAGATAAGAATTACTGCTCTCAGCGCCCAGTGTACCCAATTTATGCTCTTCACTGGCGAGAAGGTTAATTTTTATTTCAGTTTCAGCGGGCATCAGATAAGATACAGCTGTATTGATCAGGTAAGCGTATGCCGTGCCTGGCATAAAATAAACCAACCTGCTGGTACTTGCCGGACCAATATGAATGGTTACTTCTTCTTCATCGGAATCGAAACTACTGCCAATAATGGAGTCTATGCCTAAAGCTCCTTGGCCAAGTTTAAATTGCATGCCCTCCTCTACTGTCGTTTGTTTAAATGAAGGTGTGCTGTAAACTATATTAACCTGGATTTTAAAAAGCAGATTTAATAACTGTCCCAAAAATTTTACATCATTTCTTTTTTGATGTATAATGGGCAAAAGATGCATCCATATGATGCCTTGTTCTTTATCAAAGAGTTCAAATTCGTTCCATTCAGAAGCAAATATCCTGGTCAGATCACTATAGCTCGTTTTCTTGTCCAACCTGTTTTCATACAATTCAAATTGTACCCTCAAATGGTTGATTTCCGCCTCAAAGGGCATGAAGAATCTCCTGGCATCTTTCTCTTCTGCTCTTTTTTCCTGCACATCGGCAATCATTTCTTCCTCGCTCATACCTGTACTACCTGATGGGGGCCGGTGAAAAAGCCCCTCAGGAAGCATATCATAAAAACCTTCACGGTTCACTTCTATATTAAGGCAATCTTTTCTTTTACTTTCAGAATAATAAAGCGAATAATTACTGATTTCTTTCGCAAAAGCACGCTTTTTAGGCCCTATTGGAATAACCGAGATCTGGTCTGCCTGAAATTCGCCCGTCTCTATCAATTCAGCAGCTTTGGCTGTTGCCTTATAATCTGTATTTAAGTCATTCCTAAGTTCTAGTCTTCGTTTCATCTATTTATTTTCTATTCTTTTGTTTAGATGGAGCTGCTTAAAAAATGTGCTCATTTTGCAGCATTCAGTAATCGTAAAGATTGTATTAATAATTGTACCAGTTTATGAAAAAAAATTAAGGTATTATATTTGTTAAGCTACAGATAAAATATCAAAGTTAATTTAATGGACGTTCAATCATTCTTCATCAGGTACTTACTTTTTCCAATTATTTTTATTGTATCGACTGCGCTGCTCTCTATTGTCAATAAGAAGAATCAGTTTCTAAACAACAAAAAATTAATTGTTATTGTCTTACTCACAGGCATTATACTCGCCTTACCCGGCCTGCTCGGCTTTCTAAGTTTTGACTTTATGCCCTGGGGTTATATTATATGTCAAATCTATTATGTGGGTATAGGTTGTTTAGCGGTGTATCTGCTGACTAAATATTATCCTGAAGAACTACTGAGCAGAAAATTGTTCATTGTGATATCCATTCTGGTCAGCAGCTTACTTAGTTTTTACCTGTTCCAGCTCGCCTTCAACTGGCTCAGCGATATTAATTTTGGTGTGTGGGCCGCCACAAGTATTGCTACATTTATTATTCCTTTGTTATTTTGGTGGGCATATGTGGCGCTC
>NZ_DATMRL010000441.1:0-2785 GCF_035566355.1 Pedobacter sp. | reverse complement strand
TGCGCCGTTTCTAGCCCAGCCCTGGTGATAAGCGGCGGCAGGAATGGCATGCCCGGGTGAGGAAGCACCGATCACATACATAATTAAACATTCATTATAACCCTTTACCGGGAAGTTCATTTCCCACTGGTATTGGGGCGACCAATGCCAGTACAAGACGTTCTGTCCGTTTCTGTACCAGTTGTAGTCTATACCTTTCCATAAGCTGTCTGCTTTTTTGGCCAACAGTTTTTCCTCGGTATTTCCATTCTTATAATATTCATGGATACAAATTAAGGCTTGTGCAACAAAAGAACTTTCTACAAGATCACCTCCGTTGTCCTTCTGACCAAATGGTTTTACTTTCCCTGTTTCACCAACAATCCAGTGTGACCAGGCTCCATGAAAACGGTCTGCTGTGGACAGGAAATTCAGGATCTTATCCAGTCGTTTTAAACCCTCTTCTTTACCTACATAACCTCTGTCGATTCCACTCAAAATGGCCATAAGACCAAATCCTGTTGCTCCGGTGGCTACAATATTCTTATCGTTATCGGGATAAATATTATCCGAATGGAACCGCTCTCTTGCAGCTCCTGAAACAGGTTCTGCACCCTTCCAAAAATACTGGAAAGTTTGTTTCTGCACCAGGTCCAGCAGCTGATCGTCTGTCAGGTTCTTCTGGATCTTCAATCGAGAAGACAGTTTGTCCGCATGGTTCTTTTGTGCTTCAGCAGACTGAGGAACCAATACATAACACGAGGTTAGCGTTAATAACAATGCCGGTAAGAGTCGAAGTTTAATCATTTGTTCAAGGGATAAAAAAAGGCTGCTGACTTAGATCAGCAGCCTTCGGATTTATTTGTGTTTAGTAACCAGGGTTTTGGGTAATTAAGCCCCCTGAGATATCAATTTCAGTTTGAGGAATAGGCCAAACCTCATTTCTTCCAGCTTTCCAGCCTTTAGGGCCAAAAATTTCAGTTCCTCTACCTTGACGGATCACATCGAAATAACGATCGTTTTCCATAGCCAGTTCTGAGCGTCTTTCTTTCCAGATCGCTAAGCGCAGAGCCGTTTTGTCTGTTGTAGTTACTTTAGGTAGGATAGAAGTATTTCCCTGACGGGCTCTGAACCTCACTTGTTCTAATGATGACAAGGCTTGTGAAGTATTACCTAATTCATTAGCTGCCTCTGCATTCATTAGCAATACATCTGAATAACGGAATATACGTACATTTTGCTGAGCTCCTTCATTGTAATTTGGTACAAACAAGGCAAAAGGCACGTAAGACTTCTGGTTGTACATAGGGTTATCTCCAATTTCGGGAATCTTATCGCCTTCAGGAGTTGTTTCTCCTCTGAAAATAATGGTAGCGTCTCTTCTTGGATCTCCGGTTTCATAAGAAGCTGCAAGATCAGCAGAAGGGACATTGAATCCCCAGCCACCACCTGTGATTCCCCTTACACCTTGTACTTGAGAATATTGAGAGTTCGATACGTCTGCATTCCCCGGAACCAGTGCACATTGGATTTCAAAGATGGACTCTGAACTGTTTTCATTTGCAAGTCTGAATACTTGTTCATAGTTAGGCAATAAAGAATAACCCAGGCCCATTACTGTATTGGTATAGGATAATACGTCGCTCCATTTTTTTAGATACATGGCTACTTTGGCATGTAAAGTTAAAGCAGCACCTTTTGTCGCCCTGCCAACATCTGCTGAACCATACGTGGCAGGTAGTACAGCGGCGGCTTCGTTAAGGTCCTTCTCAATTTGAGCGTAGACTTCTGCAACCGAACTTCTTGGGATTTTGTATTGTGATACATCTGTTGGTACAGTAGTCCGCAATGGCACAGCACCAAATGCGCGTACCAATCTGAAATAGGAGAGTGCCCTGACAAATTTGGCTTCTGCAAGATATCTGGCTTTTAATGACTCATCCATTTTTATAGCCGGTACATTGTCTAATACCTGATTTGTATAGTTGATATTGCGATACTGACCACTCCAAAAACCTGAAATGTTCCCCTGATCAGGATCTATTGTGAACTGATCAAACTGGAGAAAGAAGCTGGCATCTGATGCTGTACTTCCTTTATCAGCATCATCAGAACCCATGCTTTCGATAGCAATAGCTGGAAATGCTGTGTTCTCCCAGGAGCGCAGATTTCCATAAATGGCATTTACGCCTTTGAAGGCATCATCTGCCGTTTTCCAGAATACAGCACTTTGCTGTTGACCTTGTTGAGGGACATCTAAAAAGCTCTTTTTACAAGAAGGTGTAATTGCAATAGTAAGGGCTAAACCTATACCTAATGCTGCTTTTTTATATATATAATTATCTAATTTCATGATTTTGCAGATTAAAAAGTAAGGTTAATACCGAAATTGTAAGTAGCAAACAAAGGATATACATCAGCATCTAAGCCACCATTTAAAGTTGTGTTTTTCAAAGTTGTTTGAATCTTCTCTGCGTTGTCAGTCGGTATTGGGCCAACTTCAGGGCTGAAACCTTTGTATCCGAAAATATTAATCGCATTCTGCGCATTAGCATAGAATCTGATTTTTTTGATCTTCCATTTGCTTAGGATGCTAGACGGCAAGGTGTAGCCTAACTGTGCATTTCTAACTCTGAAATATGCTCCGCTGGATACATAGAAGTTGTTTGGTGCAGAGTTTGCTGATGCACCAATATTAGCAGAAGGATAGGTATTGGAAGTACCCTCACCATGCCATCTATGGTCAAAGAAATCTTTAGTGATGTTCTCATTTCCATAACGATAGGCAAGATTCGCGTTATAAATG
>NZ_DATMRL010000440.1:0-6062 GCF_035566355.1 Pedobacter sp. | reverse complement strand
CTGGGTTAAAATCCATCACAGCAAAATCTTCTCCTGGCTTTGGCGTTGGGTTTGTTGTAAACACCAGGCTGAGCGAACATGCGGATGTTCGTTTTACACCAATTCTGATTTTTAATGATCGTCTGCTCGATTACGAATATGAGTCGCCGGCTGTACCTGTACCTAATTCTCTGCCATTTAAAGAACAGAAAGTTCAGGCTACAATGGTGGAAATTCCACTTGGTCTCAAGCTGAAGTCTGATCGTCTTAACAATTTCAGGGCCTATTTATTAGGAGGAGCTAAGTATTCCATGGATATTTCTTCTGCCAAAAAAACGAATGATCAGGGCAACGCTGCCATTGATAAGTTCCTGAAAAACCGTAAGGGATATTTTTCTTATGAGGCGGGTATTGGCTTTGACCTTTATTTTGAGTACTTTAAAATGTCTCCGGAAATTAAATATTCCTCCTCCTTCGGAAATGTCTTGAAACAAGACAACAATGCCTATTCAACCCCTATAGACAAGCTCATGTTACGTCATGTAACATTCAGTTTATTCTTTGAATAGTGTTTGGGCTCATTATATTTATATTTTTGTAGGATAAACTAAAGCGATGAATTCAAAAATTGCATTAATAACAGGCGCAACTTCAGGTATAGGTAAGGCTTGTGCAACCTTATTTGCCCAGCAAGGTTATAAACTTATCCTTTTGGCGAGACGTTCAGAACTTCTGGAAAAACTTTCTTCACACCTTGAGGATAAATATGCGGTAGAAGTACAGGCATTAGTGCTCGACGTGCGGGAAAATGCAGCACTAACAAAAGGGCTGGAAGCCTTGCCGGAAGCATGGAAAAAAGTGGATGTTTTGATCAACAATGCCGGACTAAGTCAGGGACTTGATCCTATAGATCAGGGTAATACTGATGATTGGGACAAGATGATCGATACCAATGTTAAAGGCCTGCTGTATATGTCAAGGATCGTTTCTAACTGGATGATCACCGCAGGAAAAGGTCATATTATAAATATTGGTTCTATTGCAGGTAAAGAAGTGTATCCAAATGGAAATGTATACTGTGCAACCAAGCATGCCGTTGATGCATTAAATAAGGGAATGAGAATAGACCTGCTTCCCCATGGTATTAAGGTGACGGCAATAAATCCCGGTATGGTGGAAACAGAATTCTCTCTTGTACGTTTTAAAGGAGATGAGGAACGGGCCAGAAATGTATATAAAGGACTGGAGCCGCTAGTGGCCCAGGATATTGCTGATGCGATCTGGTTTGCGGTAAGCCGCCCGCCACATGTTAATATTAATGATATGCTGATCATGCCCACAGCCCAGGCAACAGGAACTATAATTAAGAAAAACTAATTTATGATATCAAATACGATTGATCAGGAAATAAAAAAAGCAATGCTCGCTAAGGATCAGGCACAGCTGAGAGGTTTGAGGGCTATTAAAGCGGCTTTATTGCTGGCTAAAACAGAAAAGGGTTCTGCAGAAGAAATTACAGAAGATACGGAAATAAAAATTCTTCAAAAACTCATTAAACAGCGTAAAGAATCCTCGGATATCTATAAACAACAAGGCCGTGCAGATCTCGCTCAGGTTGAAGATGAGGAAATTGATGTTATTGGTCAATTCTTGCCTAAACAGCTTGAAAAAGCCGAAGTAGAAGAAATAATTTCTAAAATTATCGTTGCTGCCGAAGCAAGTTCCATGAAAGATATGGGGAAGGTTATTGGTTTGGCTAATAAAGAGTTAGCTGGTAAAGCGGATGGTAAACTTATCGCTGAAATTGTTAAATCACAATTGGCATAAATTGTGTTAAAAATAAGAAGGATTGTTTTAAAAAAAATTAATCCTTTATTATTGCCTTAAATTAACTTATGTCTACTAACTTAGTAGCACATCCACATAAAAAATATGAAGTACGAAGTAATAGAAGATAATGGGTTTAAATACATAGAGGCAGGAGAGGGCGAAACTCTGGTATTACTTCATGGTTTGATGGGTGAACTGAGCAACTGGGAACAAACGATAGATTATTTTAAAGAAAACTATCGTGTACTGGTGCCTATCCTTCCGATTTATGAGCTGCCCATCCTTACGCTGGGTGTAAAAAGTTTATCTAAACATCTCCATCGTTTTCTAAAACACAAAGGTTTGGAACAGACCGTATTGGTAGGGAATTCCTTGGGTGGTCATGTTGGACTTGTGTTTACAGCCGCCCATCAGGAGCATGTGAAGGCTCTGGTACTTACAGGAAGTTCAGGTCTGTATGAGAATGCTTTTGGAGGATCTTTTCCAAGGAGAGAAAGTTATGATTACATCCGTGAAAAAGTAGAATTCACATTTTATGATCCTGCAACGGCTACAAAAGAACTGGTTGATGAGGTTTTTAAAACCGTAAACGATCGTTCCAGAGTAATACGTATTCTTGCGCTGGCAAAGTCTGCAATCAGACATAACATGGCCAAAGAATTGTCTAAGATTACTATACCTGTATCTCTAATCTGGGGCAGGCAGGATAAGGTAACTCCGCCAGATGTTGCGGAAGAGTTTTACGAATTATTACCTAATTCTGAACTGAATTGGGTAGATAAATGCGGGCATGCCCCCATGATGGAGCAGCCTGAAGTTTTTAATGAATTTTTGAATACTTTTTTAAACCGCATATTGTTAAAGTAATGTTTGCCTCTGAACTCATATCGAATGCGATCCCGCCGTTAAGAACTTCTGATACTGTTCAGAAGGCGCTTGATCGTTTGTCTGAGTTCAAGCTGTATCACTTGCCCATTGTGAATGAAACTCAGTTTCTAGGATTGGTGGCAGAGGAGGAGTTAATTGAAGTAAGGGATGTTGAACAAGCTATCGGTAGTTTATCCTTGGCAATCCTTAATCCATTTGTCTATCAGGATTCTCATATATACGATGTGATCCGGCTTTTTGATCAGCTCAAATTATCTGTTTTGCCTGTATTGGATTATAATAAGAATTATCTGGGCGTGATTTCAGTACATAGTCTTATCGGTTATTCTGCAGAGATTTATGCGGTCAAAGAACCAGGAGGTGTTATTGTGCTGGAGATCAGTAACCGCAATAATTCTTTATCTCATATGGCGCAGATCGTAGAGGCTGATAATGCGCAGATCTTGTCTTCCTATGTACAGTCTTTTCCCGATTCTACCAAATTGGAGGTAACCCTCAAAATCAACAAGACCGAGTTATCTGGAATCATTTCCTCCTTTGAAAGATATAATTACGTCGTTAAGGCTGTTTTTAACAGTACTTCTACGGATCAGGGAACTGAGGACCGCTATAACTCTTTTATGAACTATTTAAACGTATAATGAAAACAGCAGCTTACGCTAAGTTCATTTTTATGATAAAACCGGTACTTTCATGATGAAGATTGCAATCTACGGAAGGGAATTCAACAACACAGTATTGCCTTATGTTCAGGATGTTTTTGATGTTCTTTCCCTGTATAATGTGGATGCCCTGGTCTATGAAAAGTACCATCACTTTATCTCCGATAAAGTGAAATTGAATGCAAAGATTACCACATTTAAGGAAAATGCAGAACTGATTGGCCAGGCAGACGTGCTGATCAGTTTAGGTGGCGACGGAACTATGCTCGATACCCTTGCGCTTGTCCGTGATTCTGGCATACCAGTGATCGGAATTAATTTTGGGCGTCTTGGTTTTCTGGCAAGCATTAATAAAGATGAGATTAAAAAAGCAATTGAAGCTTTGTTAAACCAGCAGTATGCATTGGACAGCCGGAGTTTACTGAGCCTGGAGTCCAAGTTCCATCTTTTTGGAGAAGAGAATTTTGCCTTGAATGACATCACAATTCACCGGAGGGACAATTCTGCGATGATGCTGATCCATGCTTATATGAATGAGGAGTTTATCAACTCTTACTGGGCAGACGGGCTGATCATTGCAACTTCTACCGGGTCCACCGCCTATTCTCTCAGTTGCGGGGGGCCAATTATTCTTCCCAGTTCGCAAAGCTTTGTCATTACACCCATTGCACCACATAATTTAAATGTACGCCCGCTTATTGTGCCGGATAATGTAACTTTAACTTTTGAAGTGGAGGCCAGAAGTGCGAAGTTTCTGGTATCCTGCGATTCCAGGACCGAAACAGTAGACCGTTCTGTTAAAATCAGTATCAAAAAGGCGAGTTTTGATGTTAACCTGATCAGACTGAACAATGAGAGCTATCTGACCACTTTAAGAAATAAATTGCTTTGGGGAATAGACACCCGGAATTATTAGAATGAAATTTAAATCACTGTTGCTCCATTTTATATTGATCCTGATGTCTGTGTCAGGGGCCAGGGCTCAAGCTTGGGAAGTAGGGCTTGGTGCCGGTGCAGCAGGCTATATGGGGGATCTTAACCCGGACAACCCCTTGAAAATTACAGGGATGTCTGCAGGGGTTTTTGCGAAACTTAATTTTAATTCACATTGGGCCCTGGGGCTTCATTACAACTATGGAAGGATCAGTGGAGATGATTCACAGTCTTCCAACGCAGACTTCAAGGATAGAAATCTGAAATTTTATACCCCCCTTAATGAAGTGAGCGCACAGGTTGATTTTAATTTTTTTGATTATTTCTCGGGTGGAGGAAGAAAGAATTTTACGCCATATATCTATGCAGGACTTGGCGGTGTTATTTTTAACCCCAGAATCAAAATCAATGGGGAGACAAGAGATTTAAGACTTTATAAAACAGAGGGGCAGAGTACGCCCTATAGAAATTATGCAATCAGTATTCCTTATGGGGCTGGGGTGAAGTACAATTTTAATTCCAACTGGAGCTTTTTCTCCCAGCTGGGATATAGAACAGCCTATACTGATTATCTCGATGATGTGAGCGGAGCATATAAATATCCGGTTCAGGGAGATGACTACATGCATATCTTTCTGGCTGATCCATCCGGACACAGGCCGCCAGGTAGCCAAAGAGGAGATTCAAGAAAAAGAGATACCTATATGTTTTTGCAAATTGGGATCTCGTATACATTTTTATCTGAAAAATGTTTTACCTTTTAGCATGATTTTCATATAAATAGACTAATAATCATAGAAAATTTTACCTTTGTGTCCCAAAAATGTTAGACTTTTGGGGATCATTTTCATATAGTTAGATGGGATTTAAAGAACAAATTGACCTTACGCGTTTACCTGAGCACATTGCAATTATAATGGATGGTAACGGCAGATGGGCAAAAAATCAGGGTAAATTCAGGGTTTTCGGTCATGAAAATGGGGTGTTATCTGTAAAAGATATTGTAGAAGGATGTGCAGATATTGGGATTAAATACTTAACGATCTATGCCTTTTCCAAAGAAAACTGGAACCGTCCTGTGGAGGAGGTTAATGCACTCATGGAGATTTTCATTTCTACCATTAATCAGGAAACACCAAGACTTACCGCAAATAATATCAGGCTGAATGCCATAGGAGATACTTCGTCATTGCCTCAGAAATGTATTGATGACCTGAAGGATGCCATGGAAAAAACAGCACACAACACGCGCTGCACTTTGACTATTGCTTTAAGCTATAGTGCGAAATGGGAAATTGTAGATGCAGCAAAAAAACTGGCTCAAAAAGTACTGGATAAAGAGATTGGAATTGAAGATATAACGGAAGAGAATTTTTCTTCTCAGTTAAGTACATGCAATATTCCTGATCCCGAACTGATGATCAGGACAAGTGGAGAACATCGGATCAGTAATTTTTTACTGTGGCAAATGGCCTACACCGAATTATATTTTACAGAAACCTTATGGCCCGACTTCAGGCGGGAAGACCTGTTTGAAGCTATTGTAGACTACCAGAAACGCGAAAGACGCTTTGGCAAAATTAGTGAGCAACTGAACTAATTTTACTTTTAACACTTTTTAACATGTGTTTAAATTAACTTAGCGACGATTTTAGATTGTAAATGAAAAGAATATACCAACTTATATTATTGTTATTGTTCGGGTTACCAACAATGGCACAGATCACACGCCCTTCCAATCCTGCAACACCTTCATTGAAAGTCAGTGGA
>NZ_DATMRL010000439.1:0-6661 GCF_035566355.1 Pedobacter sp. | reverse complement strand
AGATATCCAAATTACGATCCAAAGGCAAGGGTTTTTAATGGTACGGCGAGTGATGCTATTGATCCAAAAAGGGTGCAGGGTTGGAAAAATCCTACCGGAGGATATGTTCATGCTTTACATGCCGGAGAATGGGGCAGTTGGGATTATCTGATTACAGGTAAAGATGAAAATGGAAAATTAAGTCTGGAAGGTGGGTGGCAAAACAACAGGCCCTCTGAGATGCACAAACAGCACCGTTTTGTAGAGAATATTATGGAAGAGCTGGACTATCCTGGAGAATGGTATCTGGATAGAAAAAATGAAACACTGTTTTATTATCCCGGTGGCAATGTGAATTTGAAAACAGTGGTTGTACAGGTATCTCATCTTAAAAACAGTATTGAATTGAAAGGGAGTTTATCGCAGCCTGTTCGGAATGTGGAATTAAAAGGATTGACTTTTGAGCATAACGAACGGAGCTTTATGGATACTAAAGAGCCGCTGCTGAGAAGTGACTGGACGATATATCGTGGTGGTGCGGTTCTTTTTGATGGTACCGCGAATTGTAAAATAACGAATTGCAGTTTTACCGGTTTGGGTGGAAATGCGATTATGCTAAGTAATTATAATCTGAAAGACAGTGTTACAGGTTGTTATGTAGCTCATATAGGTGCAAGTGCAGTGTGTTTTGTAGGAAATAAAAGTGCAGTGCGTTCTCCGCTTTTTAATTATAATGAATCACTGACTTATGATAAAATTGACAAAACGCCGGGCCCGCTTAACCATGATTATCCTCAGGATTGTGTAGTTGACAATAATCTTTTTCATCATTTAGGAGAAATTGAAAAGCAGGCAACTGGTGTGGAAATTGATATATCATCTTCGATTACGGTCAGTCATAACAGCATATACAATACACCTAGAGCTGGAATTAATATTGGTGATGGTTGCTGGGGAGGACATGTCATTGCTTTTAATGATGTGTTTAATACGGTTCAGGAAACTGGAGACCATGGGGCATTTAATTCCTGGGGAAGAGACCGTTTCTGGAATCCTGACAGAGAATATATGGATAGTATTGTGAAAGCCCATCCTGAACTGATATTGCTTGATGCCAGAAAGCCAGTCCAGATCCATAATAACCGTTTCCGTTGCGATCATGGCTGGGACATTGATCTGGATGATGGTTCTTCGAATTACCACATTTACAACAATGTATGTTTAAATGGAGGCTTAAAGTTGAGGGAAGGCTTTTACCGGGTTGTCCAAAACAACATCATCATCAACAATTCTTTCCATCCACATGTGTGGTTTGAAAATAGCGGAGATGTGTTTGAACGTAATATTGTGACGAAAAATTATTTTCCAATCCGGATAAAAGATTGGGGTAAAAGGATAGATTATAATGTGTTTTTTAATGCAGCAGATCTCGGTCTGGCACAAAATTCAGGTACAGACAGGCATAGTGTTTCGGGAGATGTCAGGTTTAAAAATGCAGATAAAGGAGATTATACTTTAATGCCGAATTCACCTGCACTGGCTGTAGGTTTCAAGAATATACCTATGAATCAGTTTGGTGTTCAGAAAGCATCCTTAAAGAAAATTGCGCTGCGGCCGGAAATTTCTCCGCTTTTACAGACACCTGGTTCTGCAGACGGTTTCGCAGTTGTTCCGTTTCTTGGAGGGGAAATTAAATCGGTGAATGGGTTAGGGGACCGGTCTGTATACGGGCTTCCTGATGAGAAGGGGGTCATTATCATTCGTGCTGGTAAAAATAGTTTGCTTTCTCAATCTGGCCTTCAGGATAAGGATGTGATCCGGGCTGCGGCCGGGAAGGAAATGGTCACCCTACAGGATCTCCAGGAGGTAGTTATGTCGCAGAAGCGAAAACCTTCTATTGCTATTGAAATTATGCGTAATCAGAAAGTGAAGGAACTTGTATTGAAGTTAAAATAAGCCAGACCTTCATCAAGTCCGGCTTATTTTAATGGATAGGTTTATTTTTTCAGGATTTTTAACAGTTCCTTTGCTGCTTCTTCTGATGAAGCTGGATTTTGTCCGGTAATCAGCAGACCATCTTTTAGAACATAAGATCCCCAATCGGCTCCTTTGCTATACGTACCGCCAAGTTTTTTCAGTTCATCTTCAACTAAAAATGGGACAACATCTGTTAATTGAACTGCAGCTTCTTCACTGTTGGAGAAGCCCGTAACTTGTTTTCCTTTAACTAAAGGATTGCCATCAGTTCCTTTTACTTTGATCAACACGCCGGGAGCGTGACATACAAAGGCAATTGGTTTTTCCTGATGGTTGAAAGCTTCAATCAGCTGTATCGAATTGGAGTCATTTGCAAGGTCCCAAAGTGGCCCGTGACCACCCGGATAGAAAACGGCATCATAATCTTCTGCTTTTACCTCGTTTAGTTTTACGCTATGGGCTAGTTTTTCTTTTAATGCCTGATCCTTGTCAAATCTATGTGTTGCGGCTGTTTGAAAGTCGGGCAATTCACTTTTAGGGTCAATAGGCGGCTGACCTCCTTTTGGTGATGCTATGGTGAGTTCAGCACCTGCATCGGCCAGTACATAATAAGGGGCAGCAAATTCTTCTACCCAGAAGCCTGTTTTTTCGCCTGTATTACCCAGGTCGCTGTGTGAAGTTAAAACGATCAGTATTTTCATAATTGTTGTCATTTATATTTTATATGATGGATCTATTTAGGATTCTTAAATTCGAAATTCTGCATGTTTATTTTTATTTAACTATACTACAATTTCTGTTTGATTTTGTTGATCAAAGTTAAACAGGTATGCAGAAATAGCAGTTGAGTGAACACACAAAAAAACTGTGATCTGGATCACAGCCTTAATGATTGAGCCTGCTGAGACTTTCACGCGAAACACCCAGATACGAAGCCAGTAATGTTTTAGGGATACGCTGGAGAAGGGAAGAGTTTAATTGCAGCAAACGATCATATCGTTCTTGAGGGTTTTTAAAGAGCAGAAGTCGGATCCGTTGTTGTAATGCAATATAGCCACCACCGGTTTTTTTAAGAAAGAAGTTAGAAATCTCGTGAATTTCCCGGCAAAGCTTTTCCCGGTTTTCATACGATAATATATAGACCTCGCAATCTTCAATACAATCAATGTTTAAGGTAGCCGGGGTTTTATTGACCAGCGCATGGTAGTCAGAGATCCACCAGTCTTCCATGGCAAACTGCAGAATATGTTCCCGTCCGTTTTCATCAATATAAAATGACTTCAGTAAACCCTTAATTACCCAAAATTCATTTTCTATTTTGTTGTCCTGCTGAACCAGATATTGATGTTTTTTGAATTTCCGATAAGTGAAATGTGAAAAAACGTAGTCAAATACTTCATCCGAAATGGGAATTATTTTTTCAAAATGTGCTTTGAGCAACTGTTTCATCAAGGGTGCCAATTTTTAGATCAGGATTGCAATTATAAGGGAAATAACGTTAAGCTTTTCATTTGTCTACCCTTTTATTTAGATTTTTCATCTTTTTTGGAGGCCTAATGAGATAGTTTTGACTAACGCTCGATAACCAAATTTCAAACCTCTTCAACAAACTAACCAAACCACATGAAAAAAAATGTACTCATCTCCAGTAATCATTTAGTCAAATCACTGCCCCCTGAAGTAAGCGGCTAAAAAACAAAAGACTCGTATTGTTTGCCCTGCTTTTTCCTAAAGCCAGGGACTGTTAAACGGCGAATTAATTGCCGTAAGGGAATAATACGTTCAAAAATTAATTAAACCTAACCAAACCATTTCTAATTAATGAAACTCATTATGAAACAAGACACAAGATGCTTGTTCAAAAAGATTGGCCTTTGTCTGGCCAGTTTTGGAGGGCTTGTTTTGTCTGCATCAGCACAACAAACTGATAGTACAAGAGTAGCCCACTTACGCGACTCTTTAAGAACGGTGCTTAAAAGTTCGCACCCTTTCCAACTTCCCGATAAAGATGTTCCCGTCCTATTCGGAAATCAAAAAAAAGGACAATTGCTGCAGTCTTACGGCTTTGTTAGGGGAGAAGAATTAGAAAGCTTTCCAGCCGCAGAACTCATGAGTTCTTTATATGGTAAACTTGCAGGTCTATATCTTGTCCAGACTTCTTCCGAACCAGGATCTGATAAACCCAGTCTTCTTTTGAGAGGAAGAAATCCTCTGGTCATTATAGATGGAGTACCTCGTTCCTTTACCAGTATAGACCCCGAACAGATTGCCTCTGTTTCCGTGATCAAAGATGCATTAGGAACAGCTATTTATGGAATGCGGGCTGCAGACGGCGTCTTGTTGATACAGACAAAAAGAGGTGCGAATGCGCCAAGGAAAATCAGCTTTACCAGTCAGTATGCACTTCAGGAACAGATAAAAACGCCAAAGTTTTTGAATTCATATGATTATGCCACATTATTTAATGAAGCACTGGCAAATGATGGAAAACAACCTGCTTATGGGGCATCTGATTTAGAGAAATACCGAACAGGATCCAGTCCTTTTACACACCCGAACGAAGATTGGTATAAAAGAATTCTTAACAACACTGCTGCCATGCAGCGTTACAATATTAACATTGCCGGAGGAACATCATCGACTAGGTATTTCGTCGACCTTGACTATTTAAATCAACAGGGCTTTTTTAATATAGATAACAACCTGAATACTTACCCAACCAACAACTATTTTAAACGTTATACTTTTAGAAGTAATATCGATGTTGATCTGACCAAATCAACCTTTCTTTCTGTAAATTTATTTGGGAGAATAAGAAACGGAAACGAACCGGGTGCATCTACATCCGCTGTTTATAGTGGTTTGCTAAGCACTCCAAATAACGCCTATCCGGTGTTTAATGCAGATGGTTCACTGGGTGGAAATTCACAATATCCAAACAACCTTTACGGCCAGGCATTGAGGTCTGGTTATTTGCCATCCAGCAATAGAAACCTTGGCGTTGATGTGTCTATAAAACAGGATCTGGGGTCAATAGTTAAAGGCTTATATGTTAAAGGGCTTGTTTCTTTAAATACCTATTATGATGAGCAGATAGACAGAAGCAAAACATTTTCTGTTTATAATTTAAAGACAGATCCTGTAACCAATAAAACCTATTATCAAAAAATAGGTAATGATGGTACACAAAGTAACAGTTCTTCAACTTCCGGACAAAACCGCCAAATTTACAGCCAGTTCGATCTTGGTTATGATCAAACTTTCGGAAAAAACACCTTGAATTCATTGTTGTTGTATTCAAGAGACAGCTATGTTTCTGGAAGTGACCTGTCTTTAGTCAATCAGGCGTTATCGGGAAGAGTTCAATACAATTACGATGGAAAATACCTGGCCGAGGCAGCAGCGTCTTATATGGGGGTAGACCGTTACAAGCCAGGACATCAATGGGGCGTTTTTCCTGCTGTGGGTCTGGGCTGGAATTTGTCGTCAGAGGACTGGTTCAAAGCGGCTGGAACACAGATAAACCAATTGAAAATCAGGGCAAGTTATGGCCTGACCGGGAGTAATAGTAATGCTGGATATTTTATTTACAACCAGTTCTATAGTGCTGGGAATTCATTCTATTCTAAAAATCCTGCAACCAGTTCCAGTACAATTAATGAGTCTGCTTTGGCGGATCCAAATCTGACCTGGGAGAAAGCCCGGAAATTCAATATTGGTACGGATATTAGTCTGTTTAAGGATAAATTTTGGTTTTCTGCCGACTACTACAGTAATTTTTATTATGACCAGCTTCAAGACAGAGGAACTAACGGGAGTGCAATTATTGGCAATACCCTTCCTCAACAGAATATTGGAAAGACACGTTACAATGGATTGGAACTCGCAGCTGGCTTTCAATCTAAAATCAATGATTTTAAATATTTCATCAGTGGAAATGTAAATTGGGGCGCCAGCAAACTGATCTATATTGATGAACCAGTTCGCAGGAATGCTTATGAGCAAAGAACAGGTTTACCGGTTGGGCAGGTTTTTGGTTATGTTGCCGATGGCCTGTACAATTCTGCAGCCGAAATTCAAGCTGGCCCTAAGGTAGAGGGATATAATCCGATTCCTGGCGATATCAGGTACAAAGACCTCAATCACGACGGGGTGATCAATATTTTTGATCAGACGGCCTTGGGTTCTACCAAACCACTTCTTTTTTATGGAATGACAGCCGGATTTAATTATAAAGGTCTGGATTTCTCCGTGACCGTTAACGGAGTTCAAAACCGAAGCGTATTGCTTATGGGAAACAATACTTTTGAATTTCAGCAAAATGCAACTGGTGGATATGGACAGGCCCTGGAACACCACCTAGATAGATGGACTCCTGCAACAGCTGCAACGGCCACCTATCCGAGGCTTAGTTTAGGGGTAAATACCAATAATCAGGCAGTTTCTTCCTACTGGATGAAGAACGGAAGCTACTTAAGGGTGAAAAATGTAGAGCTAGGCTACAGTTTGCCAGTTACATGGGTAAAAACCATCGGCTTAGCGGGTATTCGTGTATTTGCAAATGGATTGAACTTGTTGACCCTTACAGATCTGGAACGGGTTGATCCTGAAGCCATCAGTTGGGGCTATCCGAACCAAAGGGTTTTCAATTTTGGTGCAAACCTTAAATTCTAAATTATATTCCAATGAAGATTATATATAAATA
>NZ_DATMRL010000438.1:0-9069 GCF_035566355.1 Pedobacter sp. | reverse complement strand
ACGATGATCTCTTTACAGCCCGCCAGTTTTGCCGGGATGCCCAGCATCAGGAAGGTGCTCGGCAGAACAGCGGTGCCGCCGGGTACATACAGGCCTACTTTTTCTATAGCTCTGGTTTCTCTCCAGCAGGTGACGCCCGGCATGGTTTCTACCGGTGCTTCTTTAATGATCTGTGCAGCGTGAAATTTTTTGATGTTGGCATAAGCCTGGTCAATCGCAGCTTTTTCAGCTTCCGGAATTTCGGCGGCTATAGCGTTAATTTCTTCCTGATCAAGGAACAGGCGCTCCAGTTTTACTTTATCGAACTGAAATGCATAGTCGATAAGGGCTTCATCTCCTTTGGTTTTTACCTGGTTAATGATGTCTTTTACACGCTGGTCTATGCTTTGATCGTCTTCCAGTTGTCTGGTGCATAATGCATCAATATCCTGTTTCGACAGATCTTTATAACTATATGTTTTCAATGTCTTATCGTTTATGATGAACTCGTATTTCCTTGGCCGGTGGCTTAGGAGATGATTTTCTCAATCGGCATGACTACAATACCCTCTGCACCTGCGGCTTTCAGGCTGTTGATCTTTTCCCAGAAATCATGTTCGGCAATAACAGAGTGAACGGCCACCCAGTCTTCATCAAAAAGTGGAACGACGGTTGGACTTTTAACGCCTGGAAGTAGGTTTACGATTTTCTCCAGGTCTTTTTTGGCCACATTCAGGACCACATATTTGGTTTCTTTTGCACGCAGTACAGAGCGGATTCGTTGTAAAAGTTCCTGTACTTCGGGCAGCAGGTCGGAGCCTTCTTTTCCGATCAGTACTGCTTCGGATTTCATGACTTCTGCAAAGGGTTTCAGGCCGTTGCTTTTTAGAGTACCGCCTGTAGAAACGATATCACAGATGGCATCACTCAGGCCCAGTCCGGGACCGATCTCTACCGAACCGGAAATGGTACGGATGTCTGCATTGACATGGTTGTCTTTAAGGTATTTTTCCAGGATAACCGGATAAGAGGTTGCGATGGCTTTACCACCCAGCTGGGCAATTTCAGTGATCTGGCTTTCGTTCGGAATGGCAATTTTAAGGGTGCATTTTCCAAAACCCAGTTTTTGTAAATAGGTTACCTCAGCGCCGGCTTCGGTGATTACATTTTCTCCTACGATACCCAGATCTGCAATGCCGTCCTGAACGTATTCAGGAATGTCGTCGTCGCGAAGGAAAAGAATTTCCAATGGGAAATTGGTTACTGATGTAATTAGGGAACTTTTGTAGTTCTCGAAAGAAAGGCCACAGTTTTTAAGGATCTCTACTGATTTTTCGTTTAATCTACCCGATTTCTGGATAGCTATTTTAAGTGTTTTCACTATTGCTGATTATGGTATGGAACAAGAAATATAAATTCGGAAACAGGTTTTGAAGTACAAAACATTACATATACATCGCCAATTGGCGATGGTGCAGATGTAAGTGATGGTTCAAATGTTTTTTCATTTATTATAAGTTCCTAATCGTTAATGCAATGCATCTTGAGGAATGCAAATATATCGATTGAAACGACAAATCAAAAAATAAATGGCATTTAATTTGATTTTGTACCTTTGTAACATATTTACTGATTTGAAAAGAACATTTACGCTAATTTTTCTGTTTGCCTTATTGCTGCAGGCTTGCAACTGGTTTAAGAAAACGCCCGAAGTGGGCCTTGTTTTAGCAGAGCATTTTAAAAATAAACTGTACAAGGACTTTGATACAGCTGCCTATAACCAGGTTTTTAATCAACGCCTGGAGGAATCCCGAAAGCATTTAACAAATCCAAAAACCCTTGAAGCCTATTATGAGCACAAGGAGGGAAGTCCTGTATTTGTAACTCATCATTATGTCAATGGTGATCTGGATAGTCTGATCAGTTATTTGGAAAAGAGTGGGGAACATGGCTTTAATCCGTCTTTATTTGGTTTGAAACGGCTCAAAGAATTGAAAATGAGCCTGGATGCCAATGATTTCAAAACGATTGATGCACTTTATCCGGTAGTTGCTGATCTGGAATTAAACGCATCGGAGTCATTGATTAAATATTATGATTTTGTGAATTTTGGGGTGCTGAACCCTCGTAAGATCCTAAGCCGGTATTATATTCCTGTCAAAAGGCCGGACAGTGCAGGTATTGTTAGGCTGTTGGATGCCAGGAGTTATGCTGCTGAGTTGAGTGCTGCGCAACCAAAGTCAGCACAGTATGTAGCTTTAAAGAAGGAGTTGGCGAGACATAATCTTAAAGATACGGCCGACCAAAGAGCCAAAACCATTCTGGTTAATATGGAGCGACTGCGGTGGAAACTTCCCGAAACGGGTACCCAATATGTGGAAGTTAACATTCCTGATTTCTCTTTAACCTGGTTTAAGGATGGGGATACTTTAAAAAATATGAAGGTTTGTGTTGGGGGAAAAAGAGAGCAGGGCTATGAAGAAAAGATCAAAGCTTATCTTAAATCGGGTAAACTGGATGATAAACCTAAAAACCATGAAACCCCGATTTTGTTCAGCAAACTCAATTCTATACAGGTAAATCCGGTCTGGAATATTCCTGCGAGCATTGCACAGAGTGAGATTTATTATCAGGCAGCGAGAGATCCTTATTATTTATCCAACAGCAATATTAAAGTCTATTATAAAGGACAGCTGGTGACGGATCCGGATACCATACAATGGAACCATTATTCCAGAGAGCGTTTGCCTTTTAAATTTAAACAGGGTTCTGGTGGAGGAAATGCTTTAGGGAAGTTTAAGTTTATTTTTGACAATGGTTCGAGTATTTACCTGCACGACACTAATAATAAGTCTGCTTTTGCCCGGGCGAACAGGGCCATCAGCCACGGTTGTGTACGTGTGGAAAAACCTTTGGAATTTGCTGAAATGCTGGTGAACGATAAATATCAGTTCGATCAGCTGCGCATGGAGGTTAACCTGCCACCATTGGATACGACAAAAATGGAGGTGTACAAGAAAAAATTAGCTAAAAAGGCAGATACGGTAAATGTTTTTGAGCTGAAGCCAAAATGGTTCAGTACGAAGAAACAGGTTCCTTTGATCATTAATTACATCACAGCCTGGTGGCAGAATGGTGCTTTGCAGGTGCGTCCTGATGTTTATGGATTAGATGAAACACTTTGGAGTAAATTGCAAAAATTTCTCTAACTTTGGTTTTTAATGAATTTCCTATATCCAGGTTTTCTTTTTGCACTTACGGCGGTCGCAATACCTGTTTTAATTCATTTGTTCAATTTTAGGAAATACACAAAAGTTTATTTTAGTAATGTACAGTTCCTTAAAGAGGTAAAGGAACGGGGAGCTTCGCGTGAAAAGCTCAGAAATCTGTTGTTGCTGTTCGCCAGGATACTGGCTATTGTGTTTTTGGTTCTTGCTTTTGCCAGGCCTTATTGGTTTTCAGGAAAGAAAATAGATCCGGCTGCTCAAACCTTGGTTTTGATCTATGTAGACAATTCCTATAGTATGGAAGCGGTTAATAAAGATGGTAATTTACTGGATGAGGCGAAAAGGAAAGTGCGGGAGATTGTAAAGTCCTACGGTCCGAATGATAAGTTTCAGCTGCTGACCAATGATTTTGAAGGAAAACACCAAAGGCAGGTTAGAGGGGAAGAGTTGCTTCAACTGCTGGACGAGGTAAAGATTTCTCCGGTACACCGTGGGCTTTCACAGGTCATGAACCGTCTGGATAGTCATCGCGATTTGAATTCCAACCGTTTTATTTATTTGATATCAGATTTCCAGGAGAGTTTTACCGGAAGCAAAGCTGTTGGTTCTTCAGATCAGGAAGAGCAGGTTACATTGGTGAAATTACAGGCAAACAAAATGCCCAATATTGCGGCAGACAGTGTATGGTTTTTGTCTGCGGTGCATAAACCTGGAGACGCGGAGAAACTGGTGGTTAAACTTCGGAATTATACGGAAGAACCTGCTTCGGGTATTGCGCTGAAACTGACGATTGACCATGCTCAAAAAGCAGTACATAACTTGAATATCCCGGCAAATGGAACCGTAAATGATACGATTGCCTTCAGAGGTCTTGGGCAAGGCTGGCACCGGGGAGTAGTGAGTGTTAAGGATTACCCGGTTGTTTTTGACGATTATTTAAATTTTACCTTTAAAGTGGAGGCCAGCAGGAGTGTATTGAACATTAAGGGAGACCCTGGAGAAAGACATATTGATGCGCTTTACGCCTCGGATGCTTATTTTAAAGTGACCGATATGCCGGAATCGAATATCCGGTACTCAGAGTTGGGGCAATATGACCTGATTGTACTGAACGGGCTTAAATCTCCTTCTTCCGGCTTGTCTCAGCAGTTGCGGATTTACTTGAATCAGGGAGGAACTGTTGTGGTTTTTCCTGATCTGGACGGAAATCAGGCACAATATTCAGCTTTTTTAAGCGAATTGTCGCTGCCGCGTGTTTCCCGCTTGCATAATGAGCAGTTGAATGTAAGTGCTATAGATTTAAAACATGAAATTTTCCGGGAGGTTTTCGAACATATCCCTTCTTCTATAGATTTGCCAAAAGTGAACCGTTATTTTGGGTTTACAGAGCTGCAGAAAAACGTACAGCAAAATCTGATGACGCTGCCGCCTAAGCAATTGTTTTTTGCACAGTTTGGCATGGGTGCAGGAAAGATCTATTTGTGCGCAACTTCAACAAATATTAAGGATAGTAATCTCCCTCAGCATCCGGTTTTTGTTCCGTTGATGTATAAAGTGGCTTTTGGGAGTGCTAAAAAGCAGCCTTTGTATTATACGATCGGTGATGGTGATTTACTGGAGAGCGAGCAGATCAGTCTGGGGACTAATCAATCCCTTCGTTTGGTTGCAGATCATTTTGAGGCGATTCCTGAATTGCGGCAGGCCAATGGAAAGAGTTTGATCTATATAGCGGATCAGGTTCGCAAACCCGGATTTTATGAACTGAAAAAAGCAGATTCTGTGCGGAGTGTCTACGCATTTAATGAGGACAGGAGGGAATCTGACGGTAGATATACAGAGGATAAGAAGCTAAAGGAATTGTTTCCAACGCAAAAAATAGAGCTCTACCACAGCGGAAAGGATGCGCTTACTTTAGACGGTACTCCAAAAAATAACCGCACAGACTTATGGAAACTTTGCCTAGTTTTGTGTGCAGTTTTTCTAGCGGTTGAAGTATTACTGATTCGATTTTTTAACAACACTAAGAATATACAAAAAACATGAACCTTCTGATTACAGGCGTTACCATTGCCGATCCCAGCAGCCAGTTTAACGGGCAAACTTGTGATGTACGTGTAGAACAAGGGAAAATTACGGCGCTTTCGGCGCAGCTGAAACCCCAAAAAGGGGAAGAGGTTTTTGAGGGGAAAGGCGCTTATCTTTCACCTGGATTTTTTGATCTGAACTGTTCTGTAGGTGATCCGGGTTTTGAAACCAGGGAAGATATCCGTACAGCTACAGCTGCTGCAGCTGCGGGTGGATTTACGGGCATTGCAGTTTTACCCAATACCCAGCCGGTGATGCACTCTAAATCTGAGGTGGAGTATGTGCTGAACAGGTCGAAAAATAATCTGGTGGATGTATATCCAATTGGTGCCATCAGCCATAACCTGGAAGGGAAAGAGCTGGCGGAATTGTATGATATGCAACAGGCGGGTGCTGTAGCTTTTTCAGATGGATTAAAGCCTATTACTGATGATGGTTTTATGAGCCGTGCTTTGCAGTACAGCAAAGGTTTTGATGGTTTGCTGATGGTGTATCCGGAAAATAAATCTATTGCAGGGAAGGCGCAGGTGAACGAAAGTAAAACCAGTGTATTGCTGGGTATGAAAGGGCTTCCGGCGCTGGCTGAGGAAATGCAGATTTCCCGGGATATTTTTCTGGCGGGTTACCATGATGCACCTGTACATATCAACACGATTTCTACAGCGGGTTCTGTGGCTATTATTAAAAAAGCAAAAAAAGACGGAATCAGGATTACCTGTGATGTAGCCGCTCATCAGTTGGTTTTTACTGAAGAATTGCTGAATGATTTTGATAGTAATTATAAGGTAAAGCCACCTCTGCGTGGTAAGGCTGACGTAAAAGCTTTGCTTGCCGGGTTAAAGGATGGGACAATTGACGCGGTGAGTGCACAGCACCGCCCGCATGAAATAGAGTTCAAAGATGTGGAATTTGAGATTGCGGCGTATGGAATCATAGCACTTCAAACCGCATTGCCTTTGTTGCTGAAAGCGGGTCTGGATGCCGGACAAATTGCAGCGAAACTGGCTATTGCGCCCCGCAGAATACTGAATTTGCCTGTGCCGGTACTGGCCATTGGTGAAGAGGCGAATTTTACTTTGTTCAGAACACAGGATCAGTGGTTGTATAATGCAGCAAGCAACAGATCTAAATCTGCCAATTCACCTTTGTTAAATGAAACATTAACCGGTAGGGTGGTGTTGGTATATAATCATAAACAATATCAAGTATATGGATAGTAAAGTAGAAGGTGCCTTAGTTGCATCCTTAAATAAATTTGCTGCAACAGCTGGCAGAGATTCAGCCGATTTGCAGAAAGATCTGATCGGGGTTTTTAATCAGGACCTTGGTTTTTTGGAGAAAGTGGAAGCATTTGATGCCGTATTTGATGATAATCCGGCATTTGACGAGCTTAGAGAGGTTTTCTTCGATTTGCTGATGATTAATTTCTTCTCCAGTGATATGAAAAAGCTGGAAGAGGATTATCTGGACACGGAGGAATGGGAGAATATTGAAGAGGAAACGATCGACCGTGGATCAGAATTGCTGAATCTGCTGATGTATATTAATGAGTGTCATGATGAGCAGATTAAACCTGAACTTGGTGATTTCCTGAAAGAATTTTTATTGGTGGAAGAGGATGAGTTTCAGGATGAATTTATGATCTATGAAGACCTGATCAGTAATCAGCAACTTGCGGAGAGCAGCATAGAAGATATTTGCAGCCATGCTGACATGATTGATCTGGGAGAAGAAATGGAGCAGTTATTTGTGCCTTTTATGGCTTTCTTTTATGAGCCTAAAGGGACAGAGGCGGTAGTTAAGGATCTGGAAAAATTTAGTTCCGAACCTGGTTTTGATGTTGCAGTTTACACGTTAATTACTAATTTTAACAATATTCGGACATCCTAGTTTTTTGGGGTGTTTACTGTCTAAATTAATGTTTATCTAAAACAATAAAAATGCAACAACAACTTATTGAAATGGAAAAAAAGCCAAATGTGCTGGCTTTTAAAGGGGCACTTGCCTACGCTGTTTATTTTTTGGCGCTGATTTATATTTTCAAAATGATTGGTATTGATACGAATAATACTAATCTTCCTTTGGGTGAAAAGATATTGAGCTCGGCATTGTCTTATATTCCGTTTATCCTTGCGATTGTATATGTGCAAACGAATCATAAGAAAGAGCTTGGAGGTTATATTACCTTCGGAAGGGCTTTTTCGGCAGGTTTTAAAGTTGCTGCATACTCCGGTTTGTTTCTTGCTGTTTTATTGATGTTATATTATAAGGTTTTAGACCGTTCTGCATTTGATAATTTAATAGATAAAGCAAAGGAGGCTGCAGGTGATGATGAGAATAAGATTAAAGGGGTGGAAATGATGAGACCTTATATGATTTACTTTATTGGTTTCGGTGCGGCGATTACCTATACTTTTTTTGGACTGATCGTGAGTTTAATCGGTGCTGCAATAGTTAAAAAGGAAAAACCTTTATACGAGGAAGCGGAAGAGATTAAATCGCTATAGGAAAAGGGGCTTTAAAGCCCCTTTTTTATTTGTCCTTATTGTTCAAGGGAGAGTGGAAGGTTAAAATGGAAGGTAGAGCCTTTGCCTTTTTCACTTTCTACCCATATTTTACCTTCGTGCCGCTGAATGATCTCCGAGCAGAGGTACAGGCCAATTCCAAAACCTGAAATATTCTGGGTATGTTTGCTTTCAATGCGGGAATAACGTTCAAAAAGTTTATCTATATCCTGGGGTTTAATGCCCATTCCTTCATCTTTTATGCTGATTACGGCCATATTGTCTACCGTTTTGAAAAACAGTTCGATGCTTTTTCCTCTTGGAGAATATTTAACAGCATTGCTGAGCAGGTTAGAGATCACCTGACCCACCTTATCGCGGTCTGCATGAATATGTATGGTTTCGCCTTCATGTAAGGTGATGTTGTAGTCTGTTGCGGTGAGGCGTGCTTCTTCAATGCTTTCTGCCAGGAGTTCTTCCAGATTGAAATCTTGTTTGCTAAGGTGGATCTTACCCGATTCCAGACGGGAGAGGTTGAGAAAGCCGTTGATCATAGAACCCATTTTATTGACCTGGGTCTCTACCCTGGATAACGCATTCACAGCAAAGGTATCATCTTCTTTTTTCGCCTTGGCATTCAGTAATTGTACATAACCTTTTAAAGATGTAAGCGGTGTTTTCAACTCATGGCTTACCATTCCAATGAAGTCATTCTTTCGCATTTCATCCTGCTTTTGTTCGGTGATGTTCAGGATAATGCCGGAGATGCTGATTGGTGTGCCGCTTTGGTCATAATAGGCTTTGCCTGTAGAACGAAGCCATTTAGGTTTGTCGTCGTCTAAGGGATGGATCAGGTATTCTACCTCAAAGGCTTCTCCTGTTTTGATGGCTTCACGAATGGTTTCCGCAACCATTTCGCGCTGAGCCAGGTCAATCATTTTGAAGGATTCTTCAAGGGTAAGGTGTTTTTCATCAGTAAGCCCATGGATCAGTCTGGATTGTTTGGAAATGGTCAGTACGCCAGAGATCAGGTCACTGCTCCAGGTACCCATACCGGCAGAGTCAAGTGCTTGCTTGAGGGTATCGGTTGTTTTTTCCAATCTTCTTCTGGACTTTATATTTTCGGTAACGTTTACCGCAGTGTGGAGGATACAATAGGTGTCTCCAGAGGCTGCAGGAATCGCACGGTACTTAAAATTGAAGTAAAAGGTTTGAAGTTTTCCGCCTGTGGAAAGTTCGGCAGGGGCATCCTTTGCTTCGAAGGTTTTGCCTGT
>NZ_DATMRL010000437.1:0-3556 GCF_035566355.1 Pedobacter sp. | reverse complement strand
TGATTTCAAATGAGGTTGTATGAACGCCGTTAGTGATATCCAAAGCTCTTTGGTAAGCCTTAGCCTCATCAGCATGATCAAAATCTATAACAAGTTCACCAAAATTACGGTAAGAACCAAAACCGTGAATATCTGTTTGATATCCACCGTCCCAGTTATTATCTCCTCCCCAAAGACTTTGCTCGTTAAACTGAATGCGTTCGGTCTTGATACCGCCAAATAACATCGCTCCCATACGCCCGTTGCCTATCGGCAAGGCCTCTGCCTCCCATTTTTTTGCTGGTTGTTTATACCACAATCTTTTGGGCTTGCTGTCTGCTGCGTAGGCTGCAGTTGCGGTTAGAAAAGTAAATAGTAGGAAGAGGGCTTTTATTTTGATCATTTAAAAGATTATTTATGGTTGATTTATCTTCAGGTTTGTTTTTATCTCAATAATCGGCATTTCTTTTGCTTTATTTATAAGCAGTTCTGGCAAATCAATATCATTTTTTTCCATTCGTTTATCTATAAATCCCAAATGATCCACGCTTCGTGCCCTAAGCAACAAGAGGTTATTCATTTTAAAAGTGTTGTTGCTAATTTCTTTGCGGCTGCATTCATATAAAGTGGTGTGGTTGCAAGTCATTTATCAAAGAAGATTAATGCACTGAGATTTCATGCTGAAGAACATTTGAACTTGTTATCTGTTTCACATTGGGCTGCCCACCACCTATAGACAATAACAGTTTTCCTCCGGGCTGATATCTTTTTCCATTTTGATCTATCAAAGTCAATTGATCCGTACTTAATTCAAAACGAACTTTCTTAGATTGACCCTGTTCAAGAAAGATTCTTTGAAATCCTTGCAATGCCCTAACAGGAGCAGTCTCTTTAATTCCCGGATGAGAGAGATAAAGTTGGACAACTTCCTCTCCTTTAAGTTCTCCTGTATTGGTAACCAACGCCTCAACGATTAAAGATTTTCCTTTTTTAAGCTGAAGCGGTGCTTTAAGATTGGAATATTTGAATGTACTGTAACTTAAACCATAACCAAAAGGGTATTCTACTTCTCCCTTAAAATAGCGATATGTGCGCCCCTTCATGCTGTAATCTTTCACATCAGGAAGGTCGGCATCACTTTTATAAAAAGTTACCGGAAGGCGGCCTGCAGGATTGTAATCACCAAACAATACATCTGCCACTGCAGTTCCAGTACTTTGACCTCCATACCAAGCATTGACAATGGCTGGAATATGTTCAGTTTCCCAAGGCATTGCCAGAGCACTTCCGGTAAAGAGAACTAAAATAACAGGTTTTCCCGTGGCCTGTAAAGCTTTCAACATTTCAGTTTGTACCTCAGGGAGTAAAATAGAAGTACGGTCGCCTCCTTTAAAACCTTTGGCATTCACAGACATCTCCTCCCCTTCCAGTTCAGGAGAAATTCCTCCTACAAAAACAATAACATCTGAACCAGCTGCACGATTAGCCAATGCGGCCATATCTGTCTTTTCAAATTTTCCATTTTTTTTCAGGCTATCGGCAGTGAGACCAACACCTTTATCATAGGAAACTGAAACCAGAGGTCCCAGTTTCTCTTTGATCGCTTCCAGAACAGAAACATTTTTTGTGGGGAAACCATTGTAATTTCCCAATTGTGCAGTTTTGTTATCGGCATTGGGTCCTATTACTGCAACTTTCTTTATTGATTTCAAAAGAGGGAGGATACCATTAGTATTTTTAAGCAAAACGATAGATTCTCTGGCCATTTTAAGGGCATGTTCCTTATGTGCAGGAGCCTCCAGAATGTTCTCCGGAATCTGTCTGTATTTTACTTTTTCTGCCGGATCAAACATCCCCAGGCGGTACCTGATCATGAACAGACGGGATAGAGAAACATCGATATCTTTTTCAGTCATAATACCAGTCTTCACCGCATCTACCAGCGATTTGTACACCGTGTTTCCACATTCTACGTCTGTGCCATGAAACACCGCATCAGCAGCAGCAGAAGGTGCATTTTTATGTGTCTTATGATGATTAATAAAATCATCTATTGCTCCGCAGTCACTCGTCACATATCCTGTAAATTTCCATTGCCTGCGTAAAATATCGTTCATTAAGAGGTCATTGGCACAGCATGGTTGCTCGTTTATAGCGTTGTAAGCACACATCACTCCTGCTACCTTTGCATTTACGACCAATTCTTTAAAAGCAGGCAAATAAGTATCCCAGAGGTCATACATACTCGGGTTGATGTTATCTGAATGCCTGCTCGCTTCAGGGCCACTGTGGACCGCATAATGCTTGGCACAAGCTGCAGCCATCAGATAGTTTGGATCATCTCCCTGTAAGCCTTTTACAAATACAGAGCCCATCTTAGCGGTTAAAAAAGGATCTTCTCCATAGGTCTCCTGTCCTCTACCCCATCTTGGGTCACGGAATATGTTAATATTTGGTGTCCAATAAGTAAGCCCCAGGTAACGATCTCCGGTTTTTCCTTCCCGGATGGCTCTATTGTTAATTGCTCTGCCTTCCGTTGCACTATATTGTGCCATAAGCTTTAAGGCATTTGCATCCCAGGTAGCTGCCATGCCGATAGCCTGCGGGAATACTGTCGTTTTATAGGGAGTCCGGGCAACACCGTGTAGGACTTCATTCCACCATTCATAGGCCGGAATACCCAGACGCGGAATGGCTGGAGCGGTGTTTAGCATTTGCGCAACTTTCTCTTCGAGCGTTAAGCGGCCCACAAGGTCTTTTACTCTTTTTTCTATGGATAATGTGGAATTCCACATTGGATAGGCCTTAAAGTCCTGAGCTTTTAACAGTACTGGCAATAACAAGCACACAATCGGTATGGTAATCTTCTTCATATTTGTAAATCTACTGCAATCAGATCTTTTAAACTTCAATTAAATTGACCAAAACAAATGTTTTATTTTCTTCATAAATGACAATAAGCCAGGCAGCATTGGCCGCCTAGCTTATTATACTCGATTTTATTATATGGGAGTGCAGATTTTATTGTAATGGATCAAATGTGCCACCCCATTCTTTGTTCTGAGGAAGATTTTCTGGCTCCAAACTGATTTGACTAGGGTTTAGCGGATAAAACCAATGGTTTAAAGTTAAATTGAAGGTAAACGAAGGATCGCCGTCGAGATTATCGACAAATTGAGCAGAGAACTTAGCACGAACCAGCGGATCTGTTATAATATTATCCGTTGGTGAAGGCAGTGGCTGTCCGGGTTTTAATATAATAACCAATCCATGGCGGCCACCTTGGGTGTTCAGGATGTCATACCTTCTCCAGCGTCTCAGATCAGGGAAACGCATGTTCTCGAAAGCGAATTCAACCTGACGTTCTTTAATATAAGCCGTGCGGATATCTATCTGCCCTGCAGCTGTAATTCCATAGGAACCTGTGCCCTGGCTAATCTTGGCCCTTGCTCTAACCTGATATAAAACGTTAAGTGACTCGCTAAGTTTGCCAACTTCGTTTGCACATTCACCATAGTTCATCAATAATTCGGTATAGCGCATAGGCACCCAATAACTTTTTGCCCCAGCTATTCCA
>NZ_DATMRL010000436.1:0-14221 GCF_035566355.1 Pedobacter sp. | reverse complement strand
ATTTCTTTAGCCTCTCCGACTATTTTAACATTGGACTTACCAGCAACAGCTGTGTAAACCTTTGTTTTTTCAACCGTTTTCTCTGCTGGTTTTACTTCACCAGTCTTTGCGAAGACCGCAGATGACATAAATGCCACTGCTACCAAACTCATTAATAATTTTTTCATAGTTATTTATTTTTATTAAACCATTGCATACGTTTATCGTATGCGTTAATTCATTGTAAAAATAAAAGTCATCCTACTTAAATTATCAAGTCATTTATGATTCGCAACTGCCATTTACAATTCGCAAATTTATCCATACACTATTGGAATCTGCAGGCTTACGATTGTACCGCCATCTGTACCACGGGTTATAGATACGCCTGCTTTTTTACCCAGTAAATCCATTCGCTCCCGGCTAATGGTGCCCGACAATGAACGGTGCGTTGTATCTGACTGATGGCCCTGAGCGTTACCGGTATCGGTAACTGTTACGTGCAGCACATCTTCTTCAAGGTCAAAGCAAACATCAATATTGCCATTGCCCGAATCCAGTTCTATGCCGTGCAGGATCGCATTTTCCACATAAGGCTGTATCAACATGGGAGGTAACATGACTGCACCTGGATCCTGTCCCTCCGGTTGCAGGATGTGATAAGTAAAAGCTTCTTCAAAACGCATTTGCTGTAAACAAAGGTAATTTTCCAGCGTATCAATTTCTTCATCTAAAGGGACCAGACTTTCCCGGCTTAGCTCCAGGCTGTTGCGGAGCAGTCGGCTAAACCGGTTGAGATATTTAATCGCTTTATCTTTTTTATCCAGACGGACAAAACTCTGCACTGCCGATAAAGTATTGAATATGAAATGAGGTTCCATCTGCGTCCGCAACAATTGCTGATGCAGCAATACTTTTTCTTTTTCCTGTCTTGCACCGCGCTGTCGAAAATTATAATAAAGAAATAATAACGTAACACCCAACAAAACTACGCTTAATACCGCAACAACAAGCCACAGGCGATTTTGCTGCAATTGAAGTTGATTGATCTTAATGCTCTCATTTAAAGTGTGGATAGAACGGTCCTTCACCTGCAATTGATAAAGTGCATTCATTTCAGCAAGGGCTTGCGTGTGTGCAGCCTGATAAAGGTTTTCCTGTAATTTGACTACATTCTTCAGCACCTCTGCTGCTTCCTTGTTTCTACCTTGCAAACGGTATAGTTCAGCCAAACTTTTCTGATATACGACTTCATCATCATCCAGAATCAGATTTGGATGCTGCTCCTTCAACTTTTTCGCTTTGTAGATGAATTGAGCCGTCTTTAGGGGTTGCCTGAGTGCAACATAGATGGTGGCCACATTACAATAGTCAACAAGTAAATTGTTGATATTAACCGAAGAGGCTCTGGTATCATACGTAGCCTCATCTACTTCTGTTTTTAATAACTGATAGTGTAATAGCGAATCATTTCGTTTTTCTGCCTCAAAGTATTTCATCTTCGATTCGTACAGGTAACTGATATCATATTTATCAGGATGTTGAGCCTGAAGTTCCTCTAATCTCCGCAGGTAAGGAGCTATGCTATCTGCCGGCTTTTGTTGCAGGTTCAAGAGCTGTATCATCTGTACCAGCACACGCTGCCGGTTGATATGTCCCTGGGGCAGAGAGTCGGTCAATGACAATGCAGCGCGGTTCATTTTTTCAGCCAGATGATATTGAAAGAAAGACCGGTTACTCTGCGCAGCCGAAAGCAGTATAGCAGATCTGGCTTCGGAAGACAGCCCAGCTTTAGCATCAGATAATACAATCGCTGCTGCTTTATTATAATAATAGCTCGCTTCCCTTAGTTTTGCCTCCATGCTTCGTACATTACCCACCCCATTGTATATAAGCGCCTTATACTTCTGATTCCCTGTGGGCTCAATAAGCTCCAAAGCTTTTTCTACAAAAAAACGGGCCGAATCCTGCCCGCGCATGCCGTATAGCCGGGCTAAATTATATTTAACATTTGCTGAAAGTACAGCATCCTTTTTCACAAGTGGATTTTCGTCGAATTTCCGCCATTCCCTGACACATGAATCACCATTTGCAGGGGAGACAGTCACCTTTTCCAGTTTTTTTATTTTCTCAGTAATCAAATTATTTTGAAGGGACGGAAGCGGCTTTTTATGACAAGCCAATGTCCATGAAATCATCACTCCGAAAAGCACTATACGCAATATTTGTTTCATTTTACAGGAAAAAGTTGGGTTAATACAGCATTTCTCCGTCGCGTAGAAATTGGGATTTCCTCCTTATTTTTAAGCACAATATATTCTGAACGGTTAATGCCCGAAACAAACAGGCGATTCACCAGATAGGATTGATGCGTGCGCAGAAAATGAGGTGCAGGCAACAATTCTTCATAATATTTAAGCGGTTTGGAAATCAGTTGCTTTGTACCATCATTAAGAAAGAAAAAAGTATAGGGGCCATCGCCTTTACAATAGATAATATCGTGTACGGATACTATACGCACATTATGAACGGAGTTAAGTGCAATACTTTCCGGCAGTTCGGCTGTACTGATAGAATCCTGTGCCATCGATAATTGCTGCATCCATTGCGGATTGTTATCCGTGCGGCGCCTGTAGCGCTCCAGCGCTTCTTTCAATTCCGTCTGATCAATGGGTTTCAGCAGGTAATCCAATGCACCGTACTTAATGGCTTTGATCGCAAAATGGTTATATGCAGTAATAAATATGATGTTTTGCGGAATAGGAGTCAGCATTTTAAGAAGGTCAAAGGCCGTTCCATCCCTGAGCTGGATATCCATCAATATGACATCGGGCTGCTTCTCCTCAATCAGCTTTACAGCAGTCCGCACACTGTCGCCCCAACCAACAAGTTCTGTATTGGCTTCCTGTTGTATCAGATAGCTTATTTCCTTACGGATTGCAGGTTCATCCTCTATAATCGCTACAGTTATCATATTTAACTATTTGTGCCCCGTAAAATAATAATTATAGGTCACGAAACCCGATTTATTTACAATTCGCTACCATTCATTTATAAAACGAAACAATCGTTTTCGTAAAATCATAATTACAAACCAATCGTATAACCTAAATAGGTATTTTTGATTATGAAGAAATTTCTAATAATTGGTGCGTTTTTAATGCTCCATCTTGGAACCCAAGCTCAGCAACACAAAATGTCTGGTGACTATGTGGTTCCTAAAGATTCGCTGGTTCGAGAAAACATTAAGGAATGGCAAGATGTTAAATTTGGCTTATTTATGCACTGGGGCCCCTATAGTCAATGGGGAGTTGTAGAGAGCTGGAGCATTTGTCCGGAAGATGAGGACTGGACTCAACGCAAGGGACCGTTTTCAGACGATTATTTCAAGTATAAAAAAGCTTACGAAAACCTTCAGACTACCTTTAACCCTGTAGCTTTTAATCCGGAAAAGTGGGTAAAAGCAGCTAAAGATGCAGGCATGCGCTATGTCGTATTTACAACAAAACATCACGATGGCTTCAGCATGTTTGACACCAAACAAACAGACTATAAAATAACAGACGCTAAAACACCCTTTTCTTCTAATCCCAGAAGCAACATCACAAAAGAGGTTTTTAATGCTTTCCGGAAAGAGAATTTTAAAATTGGAGCCTATTTCTCCAAGCCCGACTGGCATAGTGAGTATTACTGGTGGCCATACTTTCCGCCCAAAGACAGAAATGTAAATTATGATCCGGCCAAATACCCTGATCGCTGGCAGAAATTTAAAGATTTCACCTACAATCAAATTGAGGAATTGGCATCCGACTATGGAAAAATCGACATCCTATGGCTGGATGGTGGTCAGGTCAGACCGAATAAGAAACTTAATCAGGACATCGACATGGCCAAAATTGCCGGTATGGCCAGAAGTCATCAGCCTGGCTTAATTGTAGTAGACCGCACGGTAACAGGTGAATTTGAGAACTACACCACGCCAGAACAGCAAGTACCAGACAAGCCCCTCCCTTATCCATGGGAAACCTGCATGACGATGGGAAATTCCTGGAGTTATGTACCACATGATACCTATAAATCTGCCAAACAACTGGTGGATCTGCTGGTCAAAATTGTATCCAGAGGTGGAAATTTTCTGCTTAACATTGGCCCTGGGCCGAATGGAGACTGGGACCCGGTAGCTTACGAGCGTTTACAAGATATTGGTTCCTGGATAAAAATTAACGGCGAGTGCATCTACGGCTCAAAACCAATAGCTCCATATTCCACAAAAAATATCTTTTACACCCAGTCTAAAAAAGGAACTGAGTCCTATGCTGTTTGGCTTGCAGAAACCGAAGACGTTCACTTACCAGAGCAAATTTTTATCGCATTAGATGGCGCAAAGAAAATACAAAAAGTAAGTATGCTTGGAACCAAAATGAATATCAAATGGAAGGCAAAGGATGATGGAATCCTTTTGACCATCCCCACGACTCTTCAACAAGGAAAGTTCAAGTATGCAGTCACCTTCAAAGTAACGCATAAATAACACTCCAACTTCCAGCCCGACCGACCTGCAGTTCTGCGCCTAACCCAGTTCTGCAACATACCCGGTCTGCACCCAAAAAAATATGATTTCATGATCAAGCCTCAGAACCTGTAAGGTTCAGCGAGATCAGAAATCATATTTTTCACAACAAGACCTACCTCTATAAATATTCTTGAGTAAACTGTACCGGTCTGGTCAAACCAGATTAATCTTAAAACCCATTTAGGCCCAACAAAAGCTCTTTCAAAGACTGATAAGCTTTGGTATAACTGAAATTTCCACCATTAGCCATACTTTTGGCAAGTCCGGAATTATCTTCATCCAATAGCTCCCCCTCTATAACGGCCTTAGCATTTTCCAGGGCCTTCGTATTGGCTTTCAACAATTCTACAATATCTCTACCGAGCATTCTAGCACAAGAAGTGATCGTATCCCACTTCGGATCCTCTACCAAGTCTGCATACTGACCGTAAAGTACTTCATATTTCAAATCAATATAATTCGAAAGAATAAAACCCTGATCTTTACCATCTTTAGAATCTTTATGCTTCCGGTCTTTCCAGGCTAATATTTTCATAAAATAAATGGCATGGATAGGAGCAGCATGAAAATGGAATTCCTCGCCCTCCACCTCATAAATAATACTTTGATCTCGTACCTCCATAAAACCAGCTACGTTCATCGAATGAATAAAATTTGGTGGCCAGGCATATTCTCCATTTTCGTCTTGGATCTCACCAAAAGGGACGATATCGACCTCAATCCCCTCCCTGAACATGAGCTTATGTGTAACTTTAGTTGGGCTGAATAGTCCAGAAGATAGCAGTCTTTTGATCATTTCCTCATAACTATCCCACTCTGGTACATAAATGGCGAAATCTATATCCAAAGTAGCCCTGCCAATACCTAAATTATACTGACCATCCAAAATCAGATCTCTTGCAGTAGCGCCAATCAACATGAAATCATAGGCTTTCTCCCCAAGAATTTCTTGTATGGCTTGAATAACCTTTTTAAGGTGGAGCGGGATTTTATTAGTCGGTAAATTGTATATGCTCATCAAAAATTCTTTGGGCCGTCTCCATATTCCTGCTATCCTCCGAAGTGATTAAATCTGCATAAACAAGTATAGAAGGAACGAGTGTGGCCGAGTGAACTCCTAAATTAAAGATAGGGTGGTCACTTTTCCAAAAGAATCGTAAGATTTCTACTTCTCCCTCTGACTTGGGGATCAGTTTCAGTAAAGGCATCCATTTTTTATTGGCCCCATCTACATACAAAGAAATTTTGCTCGTTCTCAGGTAATGAGTGTACAGGTTTCCTGCAGTCTCCCCTGCCCACTTCCCTCCAATAACACTAATATCAATGCTATTGAAATCTTGCAGAATACCCGGAAGTTTTGAGACATAGTTGCCAATCAGCAGTTTAGGTTTGAGCTGTTCTTTATATGCTATTGCCCAGCGTTCCAATAACTCTTTTTTATGAGAAACTATCTTCCTGTCTTTGTGCCCCTTGTGCAGATACCTAGATTTTAGCATCTCATTGAAAATGATAGAAATCGAGGCTGGAGATACCTCAACTGCTGCTGCCATTTCCCTATAACTTAAGTTAATGAATTCTGGTGCCTGCAGAATTCCAAAGAGTAATTTCAGACCTGCCTCAGAGAATAACCTGCTTTTGTTTTGTTCCTTCGGTTTACTTTCTGGTTTCTGATCAGTTCGTTGTAAGAAAAACCCCTGTTTATCGATATAAATATTACCTGCAGTGTCCAAAAAGTTGATACCTTCATTAATTAATTCTTCTGCAATTTTCGGATATACAATTGGGGTAAGAATAAATAAATTGTTTGCAGGCGCATGGGTTTGCAAATTTTTCAGAAAAACCAACAGCGTATGAGTTAGTTTTGAGACTTTTACCAACTGGTAATCCAAGGCCTCATTTTTAAATATCACAACCAGTGTTCCTGTGTTTTTGTCTGCAGCAAGATCAAATCTCGGCTTACCAAATACCGATTTTAAATGCTCCGGCAAATGGTCCATACCTTTATTCCACAATTCTTGAGCCTTCATTCCAAGTGTTTTTGTTTACTATATTTGAGTGTTTACTGACAGTAAACACTCAAATATAGTAAACAAAAACAAGAATTCATATTTAATAATAAATTGTAACAGCAGCTGTTGTTTTTTAGATGCTGAGTTAACATATCTTCAATGAACATCAAGTTTCTTTTGCAAATTTAGCGGTCTGCACCCAAGAAAATATGTTTTACTGATTCGAACCTCAGAATCTGCAAGATTCAGAGAGAATCAGAAAACATATTTTCATCCCCTCTTCAAACCAATAAAGCGTTGATATGTTATTATTTCAAGAACTTTATCAAATCTGTTACGACCTCACAAAAGCCTGGCAACTTTATGATAAAATATATCACCATAACGCACGCAAAGCAAAATAACCTCAAGAATATCTCCCTGAAAATCCCCAAAGGTAAGCTGACCGTTTTTACAGGAATTTCCGGTTCCGGTAAATCATCACTTGTTTTTGATACCATAGGAGCCGAAGCACAAAGGCAGATCAATGAATCAGAAAGCAGCTTTGCCCGAATGCGTATGCAACATTATGGTATTCCTGATGTAGAACGGATAGAAAACCTAAATGTCCCTGTTATCATTAATCAAAAACGCCTGGGGGGAAATGTACGTTCTACTGTAGGTACCGCTACAGATATTTATTCGTCTTTACGCCTGCTTTTCTCCAGAATGGGCAAACCTTTTGTGGGGTACTCCAATTCCTTTTCATTTAATAATCCCTTGGGGATGTGCCCTGAGTGCGAGGGATTGGGTTATGTGCAGGTAGTAGAAGTTGATGAACTGGTTGACAAAGACAAATCGCTGAATGAAGGTGCAATTAAATTCGCAACCTTTCAACCCGGAGGATGGCGTTTGACGCGTTACGTAGACTCAGGAAATTTTGACAATGATAAGAAGCTGAAAAATTTCAGTAAAAAGGAATGGGATCTGCTGCTCTATGCAGAGGAGCAGAAACCAAAGCATCCAACCAAAGACTGGAGGAAATCGGCAAAATATATTGGACTTATCCCCAGGATCAAAACCGCATTTCTCAACCGGGAAATAGAACATAGGGAGACCATAAGAGTTTCGTTAGAGAAGGTGATTGTAACAAAGGCTTGTCCGAGCTGTCATGGACAACGTTTGGCCCCTAAAATTTTATCCTGTAAGATAAAAGGTAAAAACATTGCCGATTGCACAATGATGACCATTGAAGACTTACACGCATTTATCAGCACATTACATTCGGATACTTTTGACACGATTTTGCAGGAGATCAGAAGGAAATTACAATATGTAATGAATATAGGTTTACAATACCTCACATTGAACCGGTCGACAAATACACTCTCCGGCGGAGAATCTCAGCGCATCAAAATGGTCAGGCATCTTGGCAACAGCCTGGTAGATTTATTATATATTTTTGATGAACCAAGTATAGGACTGCATCCTCATGATGTGATGAACATAGCAAACATCATTCTGAAAATAAGGGACAAAGGAAATACAGTTCTATTGGTGGAACATGATCATGACCTGATCAGACTGGCAGACCATATCGTGGATATGGGCCCTGGTGCGGGAAAGAATGGTGGTAAAATCGTATATCAGGGAGATTTTGCAGGCTTAAAGCAATCGAAAGGACTAACAGGTGCTTGTTTCTCTGAAAAAACTTCATATAACAAACATCCAAGGACATTTAAAGAAGTTTTGACCATCACTAAAGCTTCATTACACAACTTAAAAAATATCAGTATAGATATCCCTAAAGGTATATTTACGGTTCTCACAGGCGTAGCCGGCTCTGGAAAGAGCACATTAGCAACTAAAGTGCTTCCATTTCATTATCCTCAGGTGACCATTATTGACCAATCCTTACCTGCGGCAAGTTATCGCTCAAATCTGCTCACCTATCTTGACCTGTCTGATGAAGTGAGAAAACTTTTTGCACGCGCAAATAAAGTTTCAGATAAACTTTTTAGCCGGAACAGTGAGGGCTGCTGTCCAAATTGTAAAGGACTTGGAATTGAGAAAATTGAAATGGCATTTATGGATGACATCGAACAGATATGCGATGTATGTAATGGCTCCGGATACCATCCAAAAGTATTGCAATATCTTTACCATGAAAAAAACATCGCCGAAATTATGGAGATGACAGTTCATGATGCGGGTGCTTTTTTTCCAAAAGAGAGGTTCCGTTCTGCATTTGATACATTGATTGAACTCGGACTGGACTATCTCACCCTGGGGCAACGAATGGATAGCTTTTCGGGTGGAGAACGGCAAAGGTTAAAGTTAACAAGAGAACTTTCCGGCACCGATAAAATCATCATCATAGATGAACCGAGCAACGGCCTGCATCCAAGCGACACAAAAAAACTACTAAAATTTCTGAATGTACTTGTCGACAGTGGCAACACACTAATTGTGATTGAACACAACCCAGATATCATCGCCCATGCTGACTGGGTTATAGATCTCGGTCCGGGTGCGGGTAATGCAGGAGGAAGAGTGATGTTTCAGGGTTCCGTAAAAGACTTGTTGAACAGCAAAAAATCACTTACCGCCAATTACCTTCAAAATAGAACATAAATAAAACCAATCTGCTCCATCACCGGTCAACATCATACCCCAATCTGCTCCATACCCAGTCTGCACCATACCCAGTTTGCACCATACCCAGTTTGCTCCATACCCGGTCTGCACCATACCCGGTCTGCACCCAAGAAAATATGATTTCATGATCAAGCCTCAGAGCCTGTAAGGCTCAGCGAGATCAGAAATCATATTTTCACCCCCCCTTCAATCAAAATACATTCCCGATCTCTTCAACAAGGCCGATATATTGCTTTTTTATATTCCGCTGTCTGTAAACATCTTTCCCTTTCCAGCTTTTGTTCCAATTGGCACTGCTAAAAGACCAGGCATTGAGCTTACCCAAATCATCACTAAGTGATTTCAAGCGCTCATTTAAACTTTTAACAGAACCGATATTGGTGCTGAAAGACATTCCTTTCCAGGCAGAAACATTCTGTGCAGCCGAAAATGGAATTGGATACAATTTAATTCCATTGGTACTATTGCTAAGGATTCGCTCGTCTTTACTATACTCGAACACCAGATAGTTCGCCCTTCCAGGCTTAGAAAAGACAATCTCTTTGTTATAAACAGAGCTCAACCCACCCTGCTCCGGACCAAAAATCCAAATATCCCCATCCGGCGTAAGTAAAGGCAATACTTTGTAAGCGCGGCTAAAGGCCGTATAATTTCTTCCGTCAAAATCACAAGTACTTAGCGCATAGGTTCGGTGATTGCCATCCTTATCTCCATCCGGTAAAGGATTACCTATAGTCTTATTATTTTTTATTAAGCCAAGGCCCAATTCACAATTCCTAAGAAAAGCCACTTTATTCCACAGCTTATAAATCGTTCTGGCTGCCTCGCCCAAATTCCCGTAAATCTCCTCTATTCCTCTTCCGCCAAGGCCTCCCGAAACCTCCTGCATTTTTCCTGCAGCATTGGCAAAGGCATCGGCGATGCTCAAGGAAGTCACTTTTGGCTTAGACGAATCCTTTCTTTTAAATTCGGTGATTCCTGAGGAATGGGCAATGTAGTACATCTTGCTCAAAGTTTGGTAATCCTGCAACATTACCCGCGCCTTTACAACATCCTCCCCTTCTATGCCATCGATACTATTATAATATCCCTGGGCCATCCACGGAAAAAGGTCTGGCCAGTTGCTGATCCATACCCCCAGAGGAACATATCCTTCGGTTTTTACCTCTGCATTAAACCCCGCTGCTTCAGCAGAAAAAAAGTCGTCGGCCAAACCCATTGCCAAATCCCCGTATTTCTCCTCTATCTTTCCCATCTTATTTTTCTGTTTATTAGAAAAATCCAGTGTATCAATCTCATTATTCATTATCTTCTGCTTAAACTCGTCGAGTTTTTCCTTTTTCGCAGGCTTATCCGCATTATTTATAAATTCGTTAAAAGTAAGTGTTGGGTTGGTGATTTTTGTCTTCTCATAAGCCGAAGCTTTTGCCATGGTATCTAAGCCTCTCAAGTCCTTTATTTCTTCCACTTTTTCCACAATGCCTTCGTCTGGCACGGGTTGTACAAATTCCGGAATAGAAGGCGCTCCATGTGTGATATCCATATTCGGTGCTTTATCAATAACATTTACATCGGCCAGATCGGCAAATGTTTTGTTCGCCACCTGATCGAACCACTCTTTGATCTGCTCAGCAAGTACAGTGCCGCTCAAATAACTTGTACAATTCACCTTCACCTTGGCGTTGCCACTGGACTGGCTGCCATCATAAGTAGCCTTTACAGCCACAGAAGCAAAAGCATTGGCATACGAAAAATCTGCCTGACCACCATATTTCCAAGACCGGGACTCATTCTCAGAAATCATATGCATACTCACTCCTCCAAAAGCACCCCAGACAACCCCAACCACCAAGCCATCACCAAAATCATCTGTAAATTGCTCTGACTCCTTTATCCATGCACTTACCAGCTTTTTTAACCTTTCACTTTGAAGATCATCATTATGAAATACACTCAACAAATCCCGGCCTGATTTTGAAGCCTCAGCCATAACCTCATTATATGCCACCAATACGGAGGATATACTTTGCTGGCAAGCCTCATTCAGGCCGGCCATAAATTGGCTGGCAGTAAGCCGTTCAAAATTGATATACTCTATTCCTCCAACGGAAACCGCATTATAATTCACCGACACCGATTTACCGCTGGCAGCCGAAGATTTTCCCACATACGCAGACAATGAAGACTTAAGTAAGCTTAGGCCCGAAACCCCATAAGCACCAGACAGTCCAAATGCCCCCTGGTTCATCTTTTCAGAAAATACGTAACTACTTTCGCCCGACATATATTTTTGAGATTCTTCCTGGGAAATCATTAAGCTAATGGGTCCGTTTACCACACTGGACTTGAATTTCCCGTTAAGGGCATATATTGTTGCACCAATGGTGACCCCATATAAGGGGTTATTTCTTTCAGAATTGTTCATAATAGGTTGTTCTAATAAGTGATTAAAAATTACACTGAATAATGCTTAGGGCGGTTTTCACATTGAGGTAATCTATATAAATGATATTGGGCTTCGGTTGACCAGGCTGACTTATATGCTCGGCCAACACTTCCTCCAATGCAGCATTTGCAACCTCAGCCAATTTTTCGATAGAGCTTTTAAAAAAAGTATCCGTGTCGGGTGTCAGCGTCCAGGACAAAAGAAAGAAACAGTCCTTATCTAAGCCACCATACGCCTCCAATTTTGCCAGCTGATCCCGCTTCATTTTCTCCAGAGAAGTGGTATTGGAATAGGAATCGCACACGGTGATATTAGGCCCACAATAGCCAAATCCATCGTGGTAGCGGAACCGGCCCGCCCGGGCCCCGGTATGTTCGGGATAATCGAAAACCAGAATCATTTTCCCCCTGCAATCGTCCAAAGCGATATTGGCCAGATTGACATCCCTTTTTGGAGATGTGAATAGATAGTCCCGGTATTTGACATCCGCCAGAAACTCGTCAATCCTGTCTTTTATCTCCCTCTCGTTCTTTCGGTTGGTGCGGATATGGGAGAATTTCAGGATAAAGGTTTCTGACCGGTGAGATCGAATAAATTGGAGAGATTGGTCTAAAACAGCAGCCAGTGATTGGCCATTACATCCGGCATCACCACTTCTGTGATAGGTAACCAGTTCCCAATGATCATAATCCACCCTGATATCAAAATATCGGGAGCCGGCTTCCAATTGCTGCAGAATATTTAAGGCTTGCGTCTTTATAATTCCACAATTCAATTTAGCCCCTCCGTCACAATGACTCAATTGAGACATACCCGCATCGTGACTTCCAGGCATTACTATCCCGTTCAGCTTTGTACTGCTGTCCAGGCGACTCATCCAGGTTGACGTTTCCATAGTCATATTCTTGGATTCAGGATATCGTATACAGCTCAAAAGTGATATTCTGATCGTGACCTTTAAAGCTGCCTTTGATCTCATATCCCATGGAATCAGAAGGATTAGGCAAAACGCGATAGGAGCTGGAGCCACTGCCAATGGGATGGTTATAATAAAACTCAACAGTAACGTCTCCTCCGTCGGTTTCATAAATTATTGTTCCCTCCGGCCCATAAGCACCACCTGTTCTGGTTGAACAAGCCCAACTGCCCGAGGCTTCAATAATAGCAGGGGGATTTGAAGTAAACTTTCCATGTACTACGTTTTGAGTTTTCAATTTCAACACCTTACCGGTATTGTTGTTTACGGTGATTTTAACTGGTCTGGCCATAATGTTAATTGTTAGGTTATATTAAAACACTTTAATTGTTCCTTCAAAGAAACTTCTCTTTGACATTAGCAAAGTAACAGCAAGAACAAGGCGTTCTTTAGCGCAAAAAAACCTGATTTAGCATATAGGTAAAAAGACCTGGTTACCCTTAAAAAAGGATACTATAATTGATATTATTTTTATATTAGTCATACCACAACCTATTAAAGAACCAAGAAAATGACTCAAAAACAATTTCCACCTATCAACCTTGAACTGGCTAAAGCCTTGACGACAAGATGGCGTAGCTATTACGCAGATTTGTTAAGAGCTTACAAAAACCGCGATCCCAAAAAGAAAATTGTTATTAATGTAACAGCAAATGACCAGGATGTATTCCGGGGCTTTACGATTCCTCTTAAGGATTTGAAAAATATTGTTGCAGCAGCAGAAAACCACAATAAAAAGAAGAAGAATAAAGACAACCAAATAGATGCCGTTCGAGGCTATTTAGCGATGGATGCACCTAGTAGTGAGGGCAGGCCTGGTCTGGTGCATATACTTTTATTACCTGTTGCGGGCAATAAAGACGTAACCCACGTTTCTCCGACTGACGAAGACGGTACTGGAACGCTGGAATCGTCAATTTATGATTTTTCTGCCCCATGTCCGGATGTATGCGATGTTTCGAGTCCATTATATGGAGAGGGATAATCAACAGCAATTTTATTAAAGAAGATGCATTTACTGTTTTCTATAAGAACGGTTTATCCCGCTGTAATTGCGCCATCTATTTTGGTGGTGCCCGTTATCATTGCACTAATCAATCGTAAATACTGGTCAGGGCCACAAAAAATGTTGTTCGGTTATCTTTTATTTTCCGCATTCTTTAATTGTATTGCCTCAATAACGACCTTCTTGCATATCAATAATATGCCTGTCCTGCATTTGTATACAATACTTGAATTTTGTTTATTATGCCTGCTGTTTAGCGTAATTTTTGAGCAGAAGACCGTGCGGAAATTACTCATTTATTCACTTATCAGTTTTAGCTTGTTTGCCATTGCATATGTATTGCTAACACACAGCCTTTTCAGATATAACACATTACCCCGCTTTTTGAGCAGTATAACAATAGTGGGAATATGCATATACTTTCTTTATTTAAATTTCACCAATACAGAAGTTAATTTGTCCAGGTTCAATTTTACCACCGTGATAGGTCTAATGCTTTATTTTTCCAGTTGTTCCATATTATTTGGCTTATCACAAACCTTGCATGACAAGGCAAGTCCTGGCGCCCTTATTTTTGTCTGGAATTTACACGCCA